>JAJFBF010000026.1 GCA_020697295.1 Moraxellaceae bacterium
TGGCGTCGACCCAAAGGAGACATTAATAATGTCTGAATATTCCGTTTTCACGTCCGAGTCCGTTTCCGAAGGCCATCCCGACAAAATGGCCGACCAGATTTCCGACGCCATCCTCGACGCCATCATCGTGCAGGACAAATACGCGCGCGTGGCCTGCGAGACTCTGGTCAAGACCGGTGTCGCCATCGTCGCCGGCGAGATCACCACGAACTGCACCATCGACTACGAGAAGATCATCCGCCAGGTCATCCTGGATATCGGCTATGACTCTTCCGAGGTCTACTTCGACGGCCGCACCTGCGGCGTGCTCAACCTGATCGGCCAGCAGTCGCCCGACATCAACCAGGGCGTCGACCGGGCCAAGCCCGAGGACCAGGGCGCCGGTGACCAGGGCCTGATGTTCGGTTATGCCACCAGCGAAACCGATTCGCTGATGCCCGCGCCCATCCTGTATTCGCACCGCCTCGTCGAACGCCAGGCCCAGGCGCGCAAGAGCGGCCTGCTGCCCTGGCTGCGCCCGGACGCCAAATCGCAGATCACCTTCCGCTACGAGAACGGCAAGCCCGTCGCCGTGGACGCCGTGGTGCTCTCCACCCAGCACAGCCGTGATGTCAGCAACCAGGTCATCGAAGAAGGCGTGATGGAAGAGATCATCAAGCACGTGCTGCCGGCCGAGTGGCTGACGAAGGAAACCAAGTTCTTCATTAACCCCACCGGCCGCTTCGAGATCGGCGGGCCCATGGGCGACTGCGGCCTCACCGGGCGCAAGATCATCGTCGACAGCTACGGCGGCATGGCCCGCCACGGCGGCGGCGCCTTCTCCGGCAAAGATCCCTCCAAGGTCGACCGCTCCGCTGCCTATGCAGGCCGTTATGTCGCCAAGAACGTGGTCGCCGCCGGCCTCGCCGAGCGTTGCGAGATCCAGGTGAGCTACGCCATCGGCGTCGCACAGCCCACCTCCATCTCGGTGAACACCTTCGGCACCGGCAAGGTCAGCGATGAAAAGCTGATCGGCCTGATCCGCGAGATCTTTGAACTGCGTCCCTACGGCCTCGTGAAGCAGCTCGACCTGCTGCATCCGATCTACGGCCCCACCGCCAGCTACGGCCACTTCGGCCGCAGCCCTTTCGAACGCGAGTACGTGTACGAGACGCGCGAGGGCGGCCAGATGGTGACAAAAACGCACAAGGCCCTGGCGTTTACCTGGGAGCAGACTGACAAGGCGGAAGCCCTGCGCGCTGCGGCGGGGCTGTAACAGGCTCGGCACGCCAATGACCACCATAGTCGGGATTTCCGCCTATTATCATGACAGCGCCATCGCGGTGATCCGCGATGGCGCTGTCGTTTGTGCCGCCCAGGAAGAACGCTTTTCCCGCCTCAAGAACGATGCCTCCTTTCCAGCCATGGCACTGAAATGGGGTTGCGCCGCTGCCGGCATCCGAAAACTGTCCGATATTGACTACATCGTTTTCTACGAAAAGCCTTTCATCAAGTTCGAACGCCTCATCGAAACCCATCTGAAGACTTCGCCACGCGGGCTCGCCCAGTTTGTTCGCGCCATGCCCAGCTGGCTCACGCAAAAGCTGATGGCCAGACGCACGCTGGAGCGGGAAATCCGTGAAGCCTTTCCAGACAAGACCACGCCACTGCCACCGTTGCTTTTCAATGACCACCATGGCTCCCATGCCGCCACCGCCTTCTTCGCCAGCCCCTTCGAAAACGCCGCCGTACTGTGCCTCGACGGTGTCGGCGAGTGGGACAGCAGCACGGCCTGGTCAGGCCAGGGAAACAAGCTCACCCCCCTGTGGCGAATCCCCTTCCCACACTCACTCGGCTTGCTGTATTCCGCCTTTACCAGCTTCTGCGGCTTCAAGGTCAATTCGGGCGAATACAAACTGATGGGCCTGGCCCCGTATGGCGAGCCGATCCATGCCGACCTGATCGAGTCAAAGCTGATCAATATCCGTCCGGATGGTTCCTTTCACATGGACATGGCGTATTTCGACTACCAGACCGGCCTGCGCATGACCAACCGGAAATTTGCGCAGCTATTTGGCGGCCCCGCCCTTGAGCCGGATGCACCGCCAACACAGCGCGAAATGGATATGGCCGCCTCCATCCAGGCCGTTACGGAAAAAATCGTGCTCCGTGCAGCCCGGCACCTGCAACAGCAAACGAAGGAAAAGAATCTTTGCCTCGGCGGTGGTGTTGCCCTGAACTGTGTCGCCAATGGCGCACTGCAACGAGCCGGAATTTTTGAAAACATCTGGATACCCCCCTCGCCCGGGGACGCCGGCAGCGCCATTGGCTGTGCCTTGTCGGCCTGGCATGAACATCTGGGCCAGCCGCGCCATAAAACGTCGGCCCCGCTTCGGGAAAGCAGCAATTATCTGGGCCCGGCATGGAAAGACGAAGAGATCCCCGACATCCTCCAGCAGTTCGGCGCCCATTTTGAAGTCGTGGACGAAGCATCGCTGTTAGCTGGCGCGGCCGGGCTTCTGGCCCAGGGCAAGATCGTCGGGTGGTTTCAGGGGGCCATGGAGTTTGGCCCGCGCGCCCTGGGCGCGCGCTCCATCCTGGGCGACCCGCGCGATGCCGGCATGGTTCAACGCATGAACCTGAAAATCAAACACCGCGAATCCTTCCGGCCGTTTGCTCCCTCCGTTCTGGCCGAACATGTACAGGACTGGTTCAATTTCCCGGCAGCGACCAGTCCCTTCATGCATACGGTCGCCACGGTTGCGCTTCCTCAGCAGATAGCTGCCGCCGGAACGGCAACCGGGCTTGCCCGCATCAATGAAAAGCGCTCCACCATTCCCGCCGTCACGCACATCAACATGAGCGCACGACTGCATACGGTCAGTGCCGGTACCAACCCGCGGTTCCACGCCCTGATTTCACGCTTTCACGACCTGACCGGCGTGCCGTTGCTGATCAACACGTCGTTCAATGTCCGTGGCGAACCCATCGTGGCAACCCCGGAGGACGCCTGGCGCTGCTTCATGGGCACAGACATGGATGTACTTGTCATCGGCAACTGCATTCTGCATAAGGAACAGCAGGCCCGCGAAAAGCAAAACCCCGGCCATGCCACTGTTTTTGCCAAAGACTGATGCGCCATCATGGATAAAGAACAGCACACTTCCCGCTCAAGACCTTTTCTCATGATCGGCGCAGGCCTGATTACCGGGCTGGCCTGGCCAATGCTTAATCAGCAATCCATGTGGCTGCCCGGATTAGTCATCAGCGCGCTTGGCCTTGGCGACTGGCTGTTCCCAAGACACCTCGCTCCACTCTGGCGCCTTCTGGAAAAGGCCGGCCAGGCCATCGCGCACTACAACGGCATCTTCTTACTGTCGCTGGTTTATATTCTGGTCATCACGCCGGCCGGACTTTTCTTTCGGCGAATGCGCCGCGCCGAGGCCGACAGCCCCGCCACTCCTTCGTTTTATGAGAAGCCGGATAATCGCGGAGCAGGCCACATGGACAGGATGTTCTGAATGCCGATGCCCCCGGAAGAAGATACTCAGGGGAAATGGAGGCCGAGGAACTGGGCATTTCATACTATTACCATCATCCTCTCCTTTCTGCTGGCACTCCTTGTCATCCACAAAGCCAAAAATATATTTCCTGGGGGATTCATTTACAGCCGGCGCCGGCGTTGATTTCAGGGAAACCTATTATTTCAAGACCGGCCTCTCGCTGGAAAGCGACTACAACTTCTTCAATATTTCTCGCCCGGGGCTATCCACACGTGGCGAGCACAGTGAGCTTCTGAACTTCAATAAAACCATAAATTCCAATCCCGACATTGTGGTTCATCAGTATTTCATCAACGACATCGACGATTATATTGCCAAGCCGGCCTGGGAGATTCCCGTCTGGCTGGAGCTTCTCAGCCGCCATCTTGAGTCTGCACAACTTCTTGGAATCTATCTCTTCAACCAGGAGTGGAGTAACGCGTATCGGGATTCGCTGCTGAATGCCTACCAAAGCCCTGAGCTTCTCGAACGGCACGAGAATGATGTGAAGCTGCTACACCAGGGCATTCGAGACAATGGCGGCACGGTAGTTTTCCTGGCATTTCCGTCCTTGCGTGACATGGACATAGGAGCGACCTCCCTTGTTATCGATAAAGCGCGACGCTTTTTCTCCAGGACATGCCAACCCGCAGACATGTTCATTGACGCCACGCCTGCTGCCCTGTCCCTGGGGGAATCCGAGCGCGTCGTCAGTTTCCTGGACCAGCACCCTTCCCCGGCGCTTCACAGCCTGATTGCCAACCAGGTGGTCATGGCCATCCGCCGTGAAAGCGCACAGGGGGCACGCTATAATGCCTATGAAACCTGCGAAAGCCTGAAAGCAACGCAGGCCCGCGACGCAGAGGCACCGCCATGATGGAGTTCTTCAGGGAGTACTGGATTTTCCTGAAAGCGCGCAAGAAACTGTGGATGCTGCCCATCATCATATTGCTGCTGCTGACCGGCTTTTTGTTGTTTGCCGTTCAAGGACTGGCCGGCTCGCCCTTTATTTACACCCTGTTCTAGCGCCGCTCCAGGCAAGGCCACACCGTGGAGCAAGTGACTGGCAGCGACGCATGATCAAGCCTGGCCTGACAAGCTGATAAGGAAGGAAAATGTCGGAATTCCTCAAAGAACTATGGCTTTATGCCCGTGAGCGCAAAAAATACTGGCTGTTGCCGCTGATTGTCGTTTTGACGTTGATCGGCCTTTTGATCTTCACTACGCAGGCCGTGGTTACATCGCCGTTCATCTACACCCTTTTCTGACGGCGTTATTTTTCCTGTTGCTTCTGGAGCTCCAGCATGCGGACTCTTTCAGCAACAACGCCGGCAATGACCTCATGCGCTCGTTCATTGGGGTGCCAGTCAACGGGCCGGGGCGGAGTGCCTCTCGACAGGTAATATTGGACGACATATTCATCCGATACCTGGGGACTCAGCTTCTCCACCATGGCTCGCCATGCATTGACGCCGGCAACGCCCTTGGGAAACAAGTGCCCGGGCACGCTCAATGGCTCCGCATGTCCAAGCGCCAGGATGATCAACTTCGCCCCGTTCTCCCTGGCAATCTCATCCATTCTTGCATAACTGAATCTTGTGATTCTTTCGGGATCCTTGGACGGCCGCGGCGAAATGCCCAGCTGCTGACTTATGCGGAGCAGGGCCAATCCGCTATCCCTTTTCAGATAAAACGGGAACGCAATTTCCACAATAAAAGACACTTCCTCCCAAAGACCACCTTTTGACTGCTTGTATTTTTCAACGTGCAAAATGGAATTCGCTGGCGGATTGAAAGGCACCGGCGCAATCCTGAGCTCACTGCCGCTCTCAAAGACATACGGCGCCATGATCAGCCCTTCCCGATCCGTCGCAAACTCGGACGTCGCGCGAACAGGCAGCCATTCGGAATATTGAGCAACGACGTAATCCGGCTTGTATTTCGGGATCAGCCTCTCTGCCACCAAGGTCATTTGTGCCAGGCCATAACCCGGCACGCCTGCATTAATGGACTCCCCATCCAGCTCGGCAGCAACCCGGGAAGGAAAGGCATCCTCGGCAACAACCAATTGCCCATAAGTAAAGGAGTCCCCCAGGAACAGTATGCGAGGGCGGCGCACCCCCTGAAAGCCATGCTTGACGCCCTTCGCCACCCTGCGACCTTCATCATCATGATGAAAAGGAACAGGATCTCCCCCATGGATGAGCCACCCGCCGCTCCCGTTCTCAAGGGGAACATAGCCCAGGACCGGGTCGAACCGGCCGACATTGCCGATATACCTCCCCCGGTTCTCCATTGGCCGCATTTCTACCGAAGTAACATCTGCATAGAGCTCCGTACCACGCACTATCACGGTAATGGAGTAGAAAATCCCTGTAACGAGCAGGCAAAATATCGCTATGGCCAGATTAAATGCCATCCTTCTTTTTTTCGGGGCCTGTTCCTGAGTCATCACATCACTACCAGAGTTCTTTTTTGATTGTTGCGGTGGCTTCATCCGCCAACCATGCCGAAATTTATAGGGAAATCGGGGAACAGCCAATTGCTTCACGCGACATCGTTCCCGCGGACACACCCCCGACCATCCGCTTTCGATAGCCTTATCCAGAAGTCATTTCACAGATGCCGAGTATGGCCATTAGGGGCCCTCAAGACCATTCAGACTTCATGCTCGTCTACGAGAGCGGCTAACTATCGCCACCTGTCTTCACCTCCAGTGGCGCCAGTCCTTTAAGACCAATCGAAAAGCCACGCTTACAGCTCCACTCATGCACAGCCCACTCTAGTGGGCAGCCTGCCGGCTCTTTTCAAGCAATCGAATCCGCTCTGCAAGGGCATCTGCGATGATTTCATGAGCCCTCTCGTTAGGGTGCGAATCGACTGGTGTGGGCGGCGTTCCCGCCCAATGCCAGTAGTTCCTGACCCACCACTCGTTATTGGGCTCCGGCAATTCCCGCAGTAGCGCAATGCGTCCATTGACCCCATGGACTCCGGGAGGGAAAAGATCCCCAGGAATGTAAAATGGATCAGCAGTCTCTCCCAACACGAGAATTATCATCTCCGCATCATTTTCTTCTGCGGCCTTTGCAATATCAGAATAGGCACTTCTTATTATTTCATACGAATTTTCCGAAGGATTTTCCCGAAAACCCAGAAGTTGCTTGATGCGGAATCTGGCTACATTGAAGTCATCCGCCGCGAAAACAGGGATGGCAATTCGCCGCAAGAACTTCAGTTGGCCATATGAATCGAATGGCTCCTTGAGAAGATCATCAAAAGATGGAGGAATAAAGGCAGGCTGCACGATTCTCGGCCGGATGTCGTCTGCATAATATGGAACGGGGGCATGAACCGGATAATACGATGGCCCGAATTCGCTCATCGACCTCATCACCAACCATGGGGAATACTGAACCACCACATAATCCGGCTTATATTCCGGAATGAATTGCCGGGCCCGCAGCACCATCTGGGCCAGACCAAACCCGTTCACTCCACCGTTTACGGACTCACCCGAGAGCTTGATGGCCGTCTTGTAGGCGAACGCATCCTCGGCCAAAGTGAAATCGCCGTACGTGAACGAGTCCCCGATAAATAACAGGCGCGGGCGTTTTAGTGGCGAGTACTCATGCCTGACGCCAACAGGCGTCCGGACTCCATTGCCATCATGATGTGTCGGTATGGCGCGTCCGCCACCCGGCAACTGCAGAAATCCGGTGGCATGCGGCAAAGGCACAGGCCCCATGAGAGGGTCGAATCCATAGAGCCGGCCGACAGCACCTACTTTCAAATGCTGCAATGGAAGAGCGCGATATGCCACGGTGGCGAAGTAGAAGCAACCAATAGTGAGCATGCAAAAGGCGGCTATTGCCAGCTTGAAGAGAGCATTCCATTTCCCTTTGGCTTCTTCCTGGATCATCCCCTCACCGCCATATTGAATTTTTCTTGTTGTGCAGAGCGTAACTACCCACCATGCCAGCTTTATATAAAATTTTTTCCGCCCATGCTGCCGGGCCTGCTCATCGCCTCGCCCCAGGCTCTGGTCTTTTTGCCGCTCCTTTGCCGCTTTCGCCAAGGCCAGGTGCTTTCCATTTGAAATGGCCCGCACCAGCGGAATTTTTCCAGGAAGAATCCTGGCCACCTCCGGTACACATCCTGCACCAGGCGCTCCACCTCTTCTTCGTTTGCGGACCAACCGTCGCGGAACAGGTCCCAGATCTGCTCGCGAGGCAGATGCCAGCCCCTTGCCTCTTTCGGCGCCATTTGCCCGTCGAGTACGAAATCATCCAGAACGACGAAGGCCGAGCCCCCACCCACCGCGGCATGGGCGGTAATCGCATAGCCCCACCAGCAATGGCAGGCGCATTTCCGGCGCGGACGCCGCAGCGGGACATCCTTCCGGGAAGCCGTTTTGATAGCACGGTGACCGGCAACATGTCAGCCCCGCCGCCACAGACATTCCATAACCAGAGGGGACGCGCCTTGCCAGGCGGCACGGCCCGCCGGACGAACGGCATCAATTATTGCGTCAGCCCCTGCATCCAGAGCGCACCACCTTGCGTATCAGCTAAGGCACAGGGACTTCCCTGCCCGCTGATACCCAGGAGTGCAGCACATGACCCCCACCCATCCCCATAACCGCCTTGCGCCGCTGGCGCTGGCCCTGCTGATAGCGGGCCTGGCCCCCGTCGCCGCCGCGTCCAGCCACCGCGAAGCCCCCTTCATCACGCGCCACCCGAAAGTCGACGCCAGCGACTTCTATATGTTCCGCAGCTATGAGGCCAGCCGCAGCGGCTATGTCACGCTGATCGCCAACTACCTGCCGCTGCAGGACGCCTATGGCGGCCCCAACTATTTTGCGCTGGACCCCGACGCCCTCTACGAGATCCATATCGACAACAATGGCGATGCCATCGAGGACCTCACCTACCAGTTCCGCTTCAAGCAGCAGCTTGAAGACCTCAAGGTCGCGGTTGGCGGCATGATGATTTCCGTGCCACTACTCAATATCGGCGGCATTACCGCAGGCGACAACAGCGCCCTCAACGTCAAGGAAACCTTCACGGTGACCCAGGTGAACGGCCCGCGTCGCGGCACCGGCATGCGCCGCCTGCTGACCAAGATGGGCGGCAGCCAGTCGGCCCTGGAAAAGCCGGTCGACAATATCGGGACGAAATCCCTCCCCGCCTACGCGGCCTATGCCAACCAATACATCCACAACGTGACCGTCCCCGGCTGCGCTACGCCGGGCCGCGTCTTTGTCGGGCAACGCAAGGACTCCTTTGCCGTCAATCTCGGGGAGATCTTCGACCTCGTGAACATCGCGGCGCCCGCGACGGAGTTCGATGCCGGCGCGGAGGACAAGGGCCTCGATACCCTGCAGGACAAGAACGTCACGACCCTGGCGCTCGAACTGCCCATCAGCTGCATCACGCGCGGCACTGAAAGCGTGATTGGCGGCTGGACCACGGCCAGCCTGCGCCAGGGCCGGCTCATCAATCCGGCGCCCGGCAGCAATATCACCAGCGCCTCGAAGGAAGGTGGCGCCTGGACCCAGGTGTCACGCCTCGGCATGCCGCTCGTGAACGAGGTGGTGATCGGCCTCAAGGACAAGGACCGCTTCAATGCCAGCCAGCCCAAGGGTGATGGCCAGTTCCTGAGCTATGTCACCAATCCGACGCTGCCGGCGCTGCTTGAAATCCTGTTCGGTGGTGCCGGCGTTGCGGCCCCGACGAATTTCCCGCGCAATGACCTCGTGACGGCCTTCCTTACCGGTGTGTCCGGCCTCAACCAGCCGGCGAATGTCGTCGCTTCGGAAATGCTGCGCCTGAATACCCAGACCACCGCCGTGGTCGCGGGCAGCCAGGGCCGCCTGGGCGTCATTGCGGGCGACAACGCCGGCTTCCCCAACGGACGCCGTCCGGGTGACGACGTGGTGGATATCGCACTGCGCGTCGTGATGGGCAAGCTTTGCACGCTGAACCTCGGCTGTACGCCGGCCGATGCGGCGTCAGGTGGCACCCACTTCACGGATGGCGCTCTGCAGTCCGCCGCCCAGTTCGATGAGCAGTTTCCCTACCTGAAAGCGCCGTTGCCGGGCGCCGGCAATTAAGGAGACACACATGAACCTCTTGAAAGGGATGCTGGTGGCCCTCGCGGCCGCCGCCCTCGCCGCCTGCAATGACGACAATGCCCCGGCGGAACCCGCAGGCTTTACCGCCTCGGTCAGCACCGTTGTGAACCAGCCCGCAGAAACTGCCGAGGCCAGCGATCCGCTGCCGCTGCAATCGGTCATGGCGCGCAGCTCCGAAACCGCCGATCCGGTTCCGGTCAGCTTCTGAGGACGTGTGTCATGCCCCTGCGCCTGCTGTTGCTGCTCACGCTGCTCCTGCCCGCCTTCGCCATGAGTGCGCCCCGCATTCCGGCGCACGATGACGAAGTACTGGAGGAGCTGCCGCCCCGACGCGTGTCGGTGCAAGCCCCCACGCCTGCGGCGCCGGCAACACAGGCGCAACTCCTGGCGGATACCCTAGTGCTGTTGCAACTGGCGCAGCGTGAAGGGGATCCCCGCTATCTGGGCTACGCGGAAGCGCAACTCCGCCGCCTGCCTTCCAACCCCGGGACCTGGCTGCTACGCGCACGCCTGCGCCAGGCCACCCACCACTTCCCGGACGCGCTCGCTGATCTGCAGCGGGTACTGCAGGAAGTGCCCGATCACAGCGAGGCCCTGCTGCTGCAGGCCTCCATCCATCAGGTGCGCGGTGACTATGCGCTGGCTCGCGCCAGCTGCCTGCGCATCACGCAACTCGAGCTGTTGCAGCTGGCCCTGGCCTGCCGCGCGCAAGTCGACGGCCTGAGCGGCAAGGGCGATACCGCCCTGCGCCAGCTGCAAGGCCTGGCGGCGCTCGACACCGGACTGACGCCCGACCAGCGCACCTGGATCCAGCTGGCGCTTGGCGACCTCGCCACTCGTCTTGGCCAGCCCGGGCTTGCGGGCGCTGCCTATCGCGCCGTGCAAGATCAGGGCCCGGATGCGCGCACCGCCTATGCCGACTGGCTGCTGGCCAACGGCCACCCCGCCGCCGTCGTGGCCCTGCTGCGCGGCGATACCCGCCATGATGGCCTGCTGCTGCGGCTGGCCCTGGCCGAACAGCGTCTGGGTCTTCCCGCCGCGCGCCTGCATGCACAGGAGCTGGCGCGACGCTTCGCGGCGCTCTCGGCCCGCGGGGAGCCCGTGCACTTGCGTGAGGAGGCAATGTTCGCCCTGGATCTGCAAGAAGATTCGGCGCGCGCCCTGCAACTGGCGCGTCGCAACTGGACTCAGCAGCGCGAGCCCGCCGACCTGCTTGTCTATTTCCGGGCCGCCCAGGCGCGCCGGAGTGCGCCGGACCTGGCGCTGCTGCGGGAATGGCAGCGCACCCGCCGCCTGCAGGACGGCCGACTGCCCCAGGAGCTCGCTGCGCGATGAAAATTCTGCTTTCAGCGCTGCTGTGCCTGCTCTGTCTCGCACCAGGCCTCGGACTTGCCCACAAATCCAGTGACAGCTATCTCTCGCTGACATTGTCGCCGGAAGGCAGCCTCAGTGGACGCTGGGATATCGCCCTGCGCGATCTCGACCTGCTGCTCCCCCTGGACGCCAATGCCGACCGCCGCCTGACCTGGGGCGAGGTTCGGCGCGCCGCACCCACCATCCAGGCGCTGGCCACGCGTTCCCTGCAGCTGCGCAACGGCGACAACGCCTGCACGCTCGACCCGGCGAGCGCGCCCCTCGCCATCGAAGAGCATGTGGACGGCCGCTATGTGGTGCTTGCCCTCGCCGGCATCTGCGCGCGCGGCGATGCGCTCGAGATCGACTACCGCCTGCTGGCCGGCATCGACGCCGCACACCGCGGCATCGCCCGCATCCACCTCAATGGTCGCGACCATGCGCTCGTGCTCACCCCGGATGGTTCCGGCCGCGCCGCCGCGGACTCCGCCACGGCCACCTGGTGGAGTCATGTGCGCGAAGGCATGCACCATATCGCCAGTGGCTACGATCATCTGCTGTTTCTGCTCTCGCTGCTGCTGCCCGTGGCCCTGCTCCCTCCCCGCCCCGGGCAACCCGGCCCCTGGCGCGACACGTTGATGCTGGTCACGGCCTTCACTGTCGCCCATTCCCTCACGCTGGGCCTCGCCACCTTTGACCTCATCCGACTGCCCTCGCGCTGGGTGGAGTCCGCGATTGCCGCCTCCGTGCTGATCGCCGCCCTGCACAACCTGCGCGAGTCCGCCGCCCGCACGCGTTGGGCCATGGCGCTCGTCTTCGGCCTGGTGCACGGCCTGGGCTTCGCCACCCTGCTGGGAGAACTGCCCACTGCCATGGGCCCGCGCCTGACCGCGTTGCTCGGCTTCAACCTGGGAGTCGAGATCGGCCAGCTGCTGGCCGTACTTTTCTTCCTGCCTCTCGCTTTGACGCTCGCCCGTCGCAGCAGCCTCAGCTATTGTCGACTGGGTGTACGGAGCAGTTCCCTTGCAATCGCGCTGTTGGCATTTGTCTGGCTATGCCAGCGCCTCTTCAACTGGCAACTCATTCCGGGGTAAGACATGTCCGACGACCTGACCACACTGATCTACCGGACCGCACTCGGCGACCGGCGCGCGTTTGACAGCCTCTATCGACAGACTTCGCCACAGCTTTTTGGCGCGGCCATCGCGCTGCTGCGGCGGCGCGACATTGCCGAGGAAGTCCTGCAGGAAGCCTATGTGAAGGTGTGGCATTCCGCTTCCAGCTATCAGGCCGAGCGCGGCAGCGCCACCACCTGGCTCGGCACCATCGTGCGCCGTTGCGCGATCGACCGGTTGCGCCGCCGCCATCTCGAAGGCGAATCGCTGCCCGAGGAAGAGTGGGCGGAGATTGCCGATGACGCGCCGGGACCGCTGCAGAATGTGCTGGCCGACGCCGACGCCCGCCGCCTGGGCAACTGCCTCGAGCATCTTGACGAGCGCCAGCGCGAGTCGGTGTCGCTCGCCTTTTTCCACGGACTGACGCATAGCGAACTGGCCACGCACCTGGCGGCGCCCCTGGGCACTGTCAAGGCATGGGTCCGGCGCGGCCTCGACAAGCTGCGTACCTGCCTTGGGGAGGCGACGGCATGAATTACCAACATCCCGAACTGCAACAGAAGCTGGCTGGCGAATATGTGCTGGGCACGCTGCAAGGGCGCGCCCGTCGCCGCTTCGAGCGCCTCCTGACCCAGGACCGGGCCCTGCAGCAGCAAGTGCAAATATGGGAACGGCGACTGTCGCCCTGGCTCTACGCTGTCACACCCGAGCCGGCGCCCGCGCGGGTATGGGAAGGAATCGAAGAGCGGCTCGGCCATCGAACGGTGGCGCCCGAAGGCAAGGGCTTCTGGCGCTGGCTCGGACTCGGCAGCACAGCGCTGGCGGCGGCCCTGGCCCTGGTACTGGTACTGCGCCCGGCGGAAGTTCCGCAGATTCCGGCCGTGGATGTCGCGGTGCTGAGCACCGACAAGGCGGAACCTGTATGGATCGTGCGACAGCGGGGCAATGACGTACTTGAGCTCTCGGGCCTGAGCGCGGTGGCGGTGCCGACGGATCGCGACCTGGAACTGTGGTCCATTCCCGCCGGCGGTGCGCCACAATCGCTGGGCCTGGTCCGGCGCACCGGCGCCACACGGGCAGAGGTGCATTTGACTGCGGCCGCGCAACAACGGCTGGCCGCCGGCCAGCTGCTCGCGATCAGCCTGGAGCCCACGGACGGCTCACCGACCGGCGCCCCCACCGGACCGGTGTTGTTCACGGGACGGCGCCAGGGCTAGCCTGACCTGCAGTGAGGCCCTCAAATTAAAAAGCCGGCATCCATGCCGGCTTTTTAATGGGCGAAGGGTGGCCAGCAAGGAAAAGCGTCCACGGGCGAACCCGAGTCCTGCGACCACACCCTCCGGCAACTTCGAGATTATCCCTCCCTGATTTCCGCCTCGACCAGTTGCGCAAGCAAGGTCAACGATTCCTGCCAGCCCAGATAACACGCCTCCACGGGAATAATCTCGGGAATGCCCTCCTGCTCGATATTCAGCTCGGTGCCGCAAAACACCGGCCGCAGGGCCACAGTGACTTTCATTTCGCCCGGCAGGTTCGGATCATCGAACTTGTCCGTGTAGCAAAGCTTCTCGTCTTGCACGAGCTCAAGGTATTCGCCCCCGAAGGCATGGCTTTGCCCGGTGGTGAAATTCGTGAACGACATCCGGAACGTGCCGCCCACCCGGGGCTCCAGATGCTGCACCCTGGCGGTAAAACCGTGCGGCGGCAGCCACTTGGCCATCGCGTCGGCATCGAGAAAGGCGCGGTAGATGCGCTCGGGAGGCGCCTTCAGGACGCGGTGAAAACTGACCTTGCCAGTTGCCATGATGCATTTCCTCATTTTTAGCCAGTGAGCAGCGTTATGCAGGTCGCGGCCGCGCCGCAGGCGTTCAGCCGAAGAATAACAGGACCGGAAGGGCGGCAAACAGGATCGCCACGCCCAGGCAGCCTGAGTGCGAAGCCCGTTTTTTGGAAAACAGATGTTCCGGATGGGCCAGCAGCCATCGCGCATGACAGTCATCGCAGAAGAATTCGGTTTTCTTCAGGCGCCAGGCGTCGATGGTGCGCGGGTTATGCGGGGCCAGGCGTTCACAGTGGGTACAGGTGAAGTTTTTCTCTTTCGGTTTTTTCCAGAAGAACAGTCCCGGAAACAGGACAATTGCCAGCACCAGCACGGCAGCCAGGGCGGCATAGCCCTGCGGCAGGCCGCCCGCGAAGGGCATCGGCTTGCGCGCCCACGCCTCCGCGAGGCGCAGTCCGCTGCCTCCTTCCTGGCGGGCGATCTCGACAAGGCGACCGGCCGTATTGCCCGCCTGCGGCGGCAGGGTGCGGGTACCGACTGCCTCGCGCCCCTCAATCAGCGCCGGCTGAAGCTCTACAGGAAGCGCCTGTTGTTGTCCCTCACTGCAAGGCATCTGCTGGTAAGAGATATTGCCGGCAGCATCGGCGCACTTGTAAGCCTCCGCCATGGCCGGCGGGATGCCAGCACAGCAGAGGGTGGCCAGCAATGTGACGGTGGCGCGGACAAGACTCATGACGGCGGCTCCCGGAGTGGAAGCGCCATACTAATACGCGCCGGGAAGCCGGGACCAGCCAGCGCCGGACACGGAATTTCCCCAAGGCTCCTCCGGCGGCTTCGCGCGCCCCCCAAGGCCATGGCTGCGCACCTGCCCCCGCCGAAGCCCGGCGTTTACTTCAGCGTCAGGCTCAGCTTCAGCCAGGCCGTGCGTCCCGGCTCGTTGACACGCGTCGTCTGCACAAAGCCGGGGATCGCGCCGCCCATGCCGTTGCCGCCGGCCCGGCTGACCGACTCGGCATAGGCCTTGTCGAGGACATTGTCCACGCCCGCCGACACCAGCAGCGCCTTTGTCGAGCGCCAGCCGCCATTCAGCGAGAACACGGAGAAACCGCCGGTGCGGCCCAGGTCCTTGCCGATGATATTGCCTTCGCCGACGCTGAAGCGGTCCTGTCCGGCCACGAAGCGCCCGAGCACGCCGGCGCTCCATACACGGTTGTCCCAGCCCAGTCCCAGGCGGCCTTCCAGCGGTGGCAGCTGGGGCAGGTCGGTGTCATTGGTATCGTTGCGGCCGCGCACCATGGAGAGCGCGGAGGTCAACTTCCAGTTCGCGGCAAGAACATAGTCCACGCCCAGCTCGCCGCCCCAGGAGTAGGCCTCGACGTTGCGCGCGGCGCCGCTCATCTTGGCGTTATAGTCGATGAGGATGAAATCGGCGGTACGCCCGTAGAACAGCGACGCCGAGGCATTCAGCGCCGACGTCTGCCACAGGGCGCCCACATCGAGCTGGTCCGTCTGCTCGGGGCGCACACTGTCAAAGGCGCTCAGGCTGCCCACGGCCTGTTTGGCGATGAGCTCCCAGTAGTCCGGAAAGCGCTCGGCATGCCCGAGGCCTGCGTACACCAGCACCGGCGCCCCCTCGAGTTGCTGCTCCAGGCGTGCAAAGCCGCTTTCCAGCGTGTCGCGGCGAATCGCGCCGGCGGTGGGATTGGGCATGGGCGGCATCGGCATCATCGCCGCGATCGTGAGGCGCTCATCGGTGGCCTGCCAGCGATCGGCACGGTAGCCGGCCTGCAGGCGTTGCTGCGGCGACAACTCCTGCTGGAGCTCGGCAAAGAAACCGTACTGCTGGAAGCGCGCATCGTCCTTGAGCGGCGAATAGGGCATGCCCGGCATCGCGCTGCGCGCCTGGTGCGAATTCTCCTGGATATCAGCGCCCACCGTCAGCAAGGACGGCGCCGCCAGGCGCAGCGAGGTCGCCACGCGACCGCCGTCGGTATCGCGCAAAAGGTTCGCGTAGCCCATCATGCCCGGCGTGCGCAGCTCCTGGTCGTCCATCACATGGTCGACGGCGCTGGTGTAAGCGCTGAGCTCGAATTTTTCGAACAACGGACTCAGGTGTTTCTTTTCGACGCGCAGCGCAGTCGCTTCGCGCAGGAATTTCGTGCCGTCCATGCTGCGGTCGGCATAGGCGGCCTCGCCGTCGCTCTGCGTCGCAGCAATCTCGATCAATGTGTCGTCGTCGGGCGTCCAGCCCAGTGCGGCGCCGGCATTGTAGCGGTGATAACGCGAATGCAGGCGCACGCCGTTGCCGTCCTTGTAGTCGTCCGCGCGCGAATCGCTGCCCTGCACGGCCAGGTAGCCGGCGGCGGCGCCCATGCGCGCATCCAGCATGAAGTCCTGGCGCCCGAAGCTGGCGGCGGCGGCGCTGGCATGGACGCGGTAATCCGCTTTTTCAAAACGCTCGTTGCTGCGCTCGAAGAGGATGGTGCCGGCGCTGGTGACGGGGCCGTGGCTCACCGACTGCGGTCCCTTGATCACGGTCAGCACGTCGAAGGCTTCCGGATAGATATAGGCGGTCGGGGCATCCATGCGCGAGTTGCAGCCGCCCATGATGGCCTGGCCGTCGGTGAGGATGTTGAGGCGCGAGCCGGCCATGCCGCGGAACACGGGATCGCCGTCGGTGCCGCCCTTGCGGATGACATTGAAGCCGGGAATGGTCTTGAGGTAGTCGGCGCCATCGTGCGCGGGCAGGGGCTGACGCGGCGTTTTCAGGTCGGCCGTCACCGTCAGCGGCGCGGTCAGCGCGGTGCTGGTGATGATCATGTCGGGCGCCGGCGCGGCGGCAGGCGCGGCCTCACCGTGCACCGGGACTTCCGTCGGCGCATTGACCGGGGGCGCGGCCTCGCTGGCGGCCTGGACAGTGACGGTGAGGCTGAGGCTCGAGGCGGCCAGGACGGCGGCGGTGAGGGGGGCAAGGCGAAACGACATCCCGCGATTCTCCGTAGCGGCGCGGGCCCAGGCCTTCGGCCCGCCAATAAAAGAAAGGCGGGCAGTCTACGGAGGAGACAGAAAAATGCACTGCGACACAGTGTCGCAGTCCGCCGGGGCAGCCCCGGCTTGCGCCCCCGCCGTCGAACGACAGAAGGGGAAGCGCTCAGATCCCGATGGCCGACAGCTTTTGCAGCGCATCGGACACCACGCCCACAAACACCGGATGCTCGGCCTCGAGCCTGGCCTCCCAGTCCCGCAGCAAATCCAGCAGCGGGGTGGGGTCGGCGGCTTCCGCCACCTGGAACTCCTGCTCGAGCGAAGTCAGGGCCTCTTCCATTTCCTGGCGGGCCTCGGGCGAAAGGGGCTGGCTGCGCAATGACGCGCGCACCGCTTCGAGCTGCTCCACCACCCCTGTCCGTACCTGCTTGCTCATGATGCTGCCTCTCCTGTGTCGATAATCTGATCTTAGGCCGGTTGTGGCCTGACTTCAGCCTTCATGCTACCTGCTTGCCGTCGCGCTGTACTGAGCCGCATCAAGGCGGCCCTGTCACGGGACCCAGGCCCGCCCGGCCGCGGCTCGAGATCCGGGGCGACTTTCCCAGGACTACAACGGACCGCCTGCCACCGCGCCCTGCGGGACTGATGCTGGCCCTCCACCCGGCCGGCGGCCGGGCAGTGCCGCCCGCCACCTGCTTAACTGAAGGACTCCCCGTTCCTGACGGAGCACCTGCTTGCCCTTGTCCGGCCAGGCGGGCCCGGCCCGCATCCGCTCCCGCCAGGCGCCCTGCCCCCGGCACCTGGCGCTCGCGCTCCTGCTGAGCCTGGCCGCCGGGCTCCTGCAGGCGGCCCCGCGCGTACTGCTGATCAACTCCTATCACCCCCAGTTTGCCTGGACCGCCGAGCTCACCCGGGGAGTGCAAGCAGCCCTGGCCCACCGGATTCCCGACGAGAACCTGCACATCGAGTTCCTCGACGGCCGTCGCATGGTGGACGACCCCGTCTACGAGGCCAGGCTGAAGGCCTTGCTCCGTCACAAATACGCCAGCTTCCGCCCCGACATCGTCATCAGCAGCGACGACTACGCCTACGACCTGCTGCTGTCCTCGCGCGACGAGCTGTTCGGGGCCGACACGCCCGTGGTGTTCTGCGGCGTCAATGTGTTCGAGCCCGCGCGCCTGCGCGGCAAGCGGCACTTCACCGGCCTGCTGGAGGGCATGGAGATCGAGGGCAACGTCAACCTCATCCGGCAGCTGCAGCCGGACGTGGAGCGCATCGTGATGCTGGCCGATCGCACCACCTTTGGCGCGCGCATGGCACGCGAAGCCCGCCGTATCCAGGCCCTGCACCGGAGCGCAGGCCTGCCCCATCCGCGGATCGAGGTCTGGGACGACTTTCCCATGGACGAACTCTGGCAGCGACTGGAACGCCTGCCGCCGCACTCGGCCGTGCTGATGCTGGCCATCCACCAGACCCGGGATGGCCGCTACTTTTCCTTCATGGACCACCTGCCCCTGGTGGCTCGCCACAGCAGGGCACCGGTGTACGGCATGTGGGGCGGCCTGATGATCGGCAATGGCGCGCTCGGTGGCCTCATGAATGATCCCAGGCAGCATGGCTACCAGGCCGCCAGGATCGCCCTGCGCATCCTGGACGGCACCCCCGCAAAGGCCATCCCCATCCAGCCCCAATCCCGGTTTACGCCGCAGTTCGACTATCGCCTGCTGCGGCAATTCAATATCGACCTGCGCCGCCTGCCGCCCGACAGCCGTCTCTATTTCCGGCCGCCCACCTTCTATGAGCGCTATCGCCCGGTTATCCAGGGCAGCGCCCTCATCGTCGCCGGGCTGCTGGCGATCATCGCCGTGCTGGGCACGCGCAACCGGCAACGCCGCCGGACTTCGCTGCTGCTGGCCGAGGCCAACCAGGCGCTCGACAGTCGTGTCCAGGCCCGGACCCGGGAGCTGGCCAGCGCCAAGGAGGCGGCTGAAGCGGCCAACTCGACCAAGAGCCTGTTCCTGGCCACCATGAGCCACGAGATCCGCACGCCCATGAACGGCGTCATCGGCATGCTGGACCTGCTGCTGCAGGATCCGCTTCCGCCCGAGCCGCAAGCCATGCTGCGCACGGCCCGCGACTCCGCCCATACGCTGATGCGCATCCTCGACGACATCCTCGACTTCTCGCGGATCGAGTCCGGCCGCCTGAGCCTGGAGCAGATTCCGCTGGACCTGGCCGGCCTGGTGCAGGACGTGGTCATCACCCTGACCCCCAGCGCGGCCCAGAAAGGCCTGCAGTTGCACTGCCAGGCCACGCCCGGACTGCCAGCCGCCGTCCTCGGCGACCCGGTGCGGCTGCGCCAGATCCTCTTCAACCTGATCAACAACGCCATCAAGTTCACCCGCTCGAGCCTGGACAAAACGGGGGAGATCGTCGTGCTGGTGGAGCTGGAGGAGCGCCTCCCGGATGCTGCCCGGGTGGGGCTACGGGTCCGCGACAACGGCATCGGCATGGACGAAGAGGCCCAGGCCCGGCTGTTCCAGCCGTTCAGCCAGGCCGACAGCACCATCACCCGCCGCTTCGGCGGCAGCGGCCTCGGCCTGTCCATCTGCCGGCGCCTGGTCGAGCTCATGGGCGGGACCATTGGCGTCAGCAGTCGTCCGGGCGAGGGCAGCGAGTTCCGCATCCGCCTGACGCTGCCCCTGGCGGAGGGGCAGGCGGTCGGCACCGACGGACGTCACGCCCCGGCCATCCCGCACCAGCCGCTGGCGACCGAGGCCGAGGCCGAAGCGGAAGGCCGCCTGGTGCTCCTCGTCGAAGACAATCCGGTCAACCAGCAGGTCGGCCAACGCCAGCTGGCCTGGCTGGGACACCCCTGCCTCCTGGCCGCCAATGGCCTGGAGGCGCTGGCCCTGTGGCGGCGGCACCGGATCGGCCTGGTGCTGACCGATGTGCACATGCCGGAAATGGACGGCTATACCCTGGCCAGTCACATCCGTCAGCTGGAGGCGGCGCGCGGCCTGGGGCGCACGCCGGTGATCGCGGTGACGGCCAGTGCAATGACCGGCGAGGTGGAGCGCTGCCAGCACGCCGGCATGGATGACGTACTGACCAAGCCGGTGGAGCTGGCCGCCTTGCAGCGCTGCCTGGCGCGGTGGCTGCCGGCGGCCCCTGCCGCCTCGCCCCAGTCCCAGCCCTAAGCGCCGGCCCTGGCCCCGACAGAGGGACTGCCCGAGACATGCTGGCGGCAAGTCCGCGCAGGGACTGACAGGTCGTCCGGGGCATCGCCGCCCGGGCGGCGAAGGTTGCGGCCTTGTCGAGGCCTGCGCTACCCTGTTGAACCCTGAGGAGCGCTGCGACGGAATCCTTTCCGCCAGGCTCAGGTCCCTTCCGGCCCCCGCGGCCGGCGTGAACTGCGCTCGCTAAACCCATGATGCGGTTGGCGAGCCCTCCTGTGCGACCTCCCACCGCGTCTTTTTCTGCTTCCAATGAGGAATAAGACGCCATGACTGCCAAAGTCGATCTCAACACCTTCACCGATTTCAAGGTTGCCGATATTTCCCTGGCCGAATGGGGCCGCAAGGAAATCATCCTGGCCGAATCCGAAATGCCCGCCCTCATGGGCCTGCGCCGCAAGTACGCCGCGAGCAAGCCGCTGGCGGGCGCCAGGATCATGGGCTGCATCCACATGACCATCCAGACCGCCGTGCTCATCGAGACGCTGGTCGAGCTCGGCGCCGAAGTGCGCTGGTCGTCGTGCAACATCTTCTCCACCCAGGACCAGGCCGCCGCCGCCATCGCCGCTGCCGGCATCCCCGTGTTTGCCTGGAAGGGCGAGACCGAGGACGAGTTCTGGTGGTGCATCGAGAAGACCATCTGCAAGGACGGCAAGCCCTGGGACGCCAACATGATCCTGGACGACGGCGGCGACCTCACCGTGGTCGTGCACGACAAGTACCCGGCCATGCTGGACAAGATCCACGGCATCACCGAAGAAACCACCACCGGCGTGCACCGCCTGGTCGAGATGATGGCCAAGGGCGAGCTGCGCGTGCCCGCGGTCAACGTCAATGACTCCGTCACCAAGAGCAAGAACGACAACAAGTACGGCTGCCGCCATTCGCTCAACGACGCCATCAAGCGCGGCGTCGACATGCTCATGGCCGGCCGCCGCGCGCTCGTCATCGGCTATGGCGACGTGGGCAAGGGCTCGGCGCAGTCGCTGCGCCAGGAAGGCATGATCGTGCGCGTCACCGAGATCGACCCGATCTGCGCCATGCAGGCCTGCATGGACGGCTATGAAGTCGTCTCGGCGTACAAGGGCGGCCTCAACACCGGCAAGTTCGAGGATGTGGATCACCGCCTGCTCGGTGAAACCGACCTCATCGTCACCACCACCGGCAACACCAACGTCTGCGACGCCAACATGCTGCGCGCGCTGAAGAACGGCGCCGTGGTCTGCAACATCGGCCACTTCGACACGGAAATCGACACCGCCTTCATGCGCGCCAACTGGCACTGGGAAGAAGTGAAGCCGCAGGTGCACAAGGTCTATCGCGCCGACAAGGGCAGCAACGTCAACCCGTCCGATCCAGACTACCTGATCCTGCTGTCCGAAGGCCGCCTGGTGAACCTGGGCAACGCCACCGGCCACCCCTCGCGCATCATGGACGGCTCCTTCGCCAACCAGGTGCTGGCGCAGATGTACCTGTACGAGCAGAAGTTCTGCGACCACTCGCCGGCCGTGCAAGAGCGTATGCTGAAGGTGGAAGTGCTGCCCAAGAAGCTGGACGAGGAAGTGGCCGCGGCCATGGTCGCCGGCTTTGGCGGCGTCATCACCCGCCTCACCGATACCCAGGCCAAGTACATCGGCGTGAATGCCGAAGGCCCCTTCAAGCCCGAGCACTACAAGTATTGAGGCCAGTTCCGCTCCGGCGCATTGCCGGAGCGGCATCTGCCGCGACACATTTTGCTGTAGGTCGGGCTTTATAGCCCGACTGCTCCCTGGACCGTCGGGCTGAAGCCCGACCTACAGACGGATCGCGGCCCTCGCCGCCCATAGAAGAACCGGCCAGCGGCCAGGACAATAAAATGAGCAAACGATTCTCCTTCGAATTTTTCCCGCCCAAGACCGAAGTGGGCGCGGCCAAGCTGCGCGAGGTCTACAAGAGCCTGGCCCCGCTGAAGCCGGAGTATTTCTCGGTGACCTATGGCGCCGGCGGCTCCACGCGCGACCGCTCGCTGGGCACCGTGCTGGAACTCCAGCGCGAGTCCGGCGCCTGCGCCGCGCCCCACTTGTCCTGCATCGGCGACAGCAAGGAAGACCTGGCCGAACTGCTCGACACTTACAAGGACAACGGCGTTCGCCACATCGTCGCCCTGCGCGGCGACCTGCCCTCCGGACACGGTCTGGGCAGCGGCGAGCTGGCCTATGCCGCGGACCTCGTGCGCTTTATCCGCGAACGCACCGGCAGCCACTTCCATATCGAAGTCGCCGCCTACCCGGAGTGCCATCCGCAGGCCGCCAACATGGGAGCGGACATCCGCAACTTCGTGCACAAGGTGGCGCAGGGCGCCAACTCGGCGATCACGCAGTATTTCTTCAACGCCGACAGCTACTTTCACTTCGTGCAGGAAGCGCACCGCCAGGGCGTCGACATTCCCATCATTCCCGGCATCATGCCCATTACCAATTTTGCCAACCTCGTGCGCTTCTCCGATGCCTGCGGCGCGGAAATCCCGCGCTGGATCCGCAAGCAGGTGGCCAGCTACGGGGATGATGCGGCCAGCATCCAGCGCTTCGGCGAAGACGTGGTGACCAGCCTCTGCGCACAGCTGCTCGCCGGCGGCGCACCGGGCCTGCACTTCTACACCATGAACCAGGTGGAGCCGACGCTGTCGCTGTGGAAGAACCTGGGGCTGTCGAGCAACTGAGGCGCCGCACCGGCGTGCCGCCAGGGGCAGGGCGTCGGCCCGTGCCCCGGGGGCGCAGCCCGCACCACGAGGACTACCGTCGCATGAACAACCACGACTGGATGCAGCGCGACCTCAAGCATGTCTGGCATCCCTGCACGCAGATGCAGGACCACGAGACGCTGCCCATCGTGCCCATCCAGCGCGGCGAAGGCGTCTGGCTCCACGACTTCGAGGGCAAGCGCTACCTCGATGCCGTGAGTTCCTGGTGGGTCAACCTCTTCGGCCATGCCAACCCGCGCATCAACGCCGCGCTCAAGCAACAGCTTGATACGCTGGAGCATGTAATTCTCGCCGGCTTCACCCATGCGCCCGTCATCGAGCTTTCGGAAAAGCTCGTGGCGCTGGCGCCACCCGGCCTGACGCGCTGCTTCTACGGCGACAACGGGTCCGCCGCCACCGAGATCGCGCTTAAGATGAGCCTGCATTTCTGGCGCAATACCGGCAAGCCGGAAAAGACCCGCTTTATCTGCCTGGAGAGCGGCTACCACGGCGAGACGCTCGGCAGCTTGTCCGTGACCGATATTCCGCTGTTCTCGGCCACCTATGCGCCGCTCTTGAAAGAGCACCTGCGCGCGCCTTCGCCCGACTGTTCGCGCCGCGCCGAAGGCGAAAGCTGGGAAAGTCATTCGCGCCGGCAGTTCCAGCACATGGAACAGTTGCTTGAGCAGCATCACCACGAGGTCTGCGCGGTGATCGTGGAGCCGCTGGTGCAGGGCGCCGCCGGCATGAAGATGTACCACCCGATTTATCTCACGCTGCTGCGCGAGGCCTGCGACCGCTTTGGCGTGCACCTGATCGCCGACGAGATCGCGGTCGGCTTCGGCCGCACCGGCACCCTTTTCGCCTGCGAGCAGGCCGGCATCACGCCGGACTTCCTCTGCCTTTCCAAGGGCCTGACCGCCGGCTACCTGCCGATGTCGGTGGTGATGACCACCGAAGCCGTCTATGAGGCCTTTTACGATCGCTACGAGACCCTGAAGGGCTTCCTGCACTCGCACAGCTACACCGGCAATGCCCTGGCCACGCGCGCCGCCCTGGCCTCGCTCGAGATTTTTGAGAGCGACAACGTGCTGGCCAACAACCGCGTCCTGGCACAGGTCATGGCCGACGCCCTCGCGCCACTCGCGGACCACCCGAACGTCCTGGAAGTGCGCCAGACGGGCATGATCGCCGCCGTCGAGTTCGTGCAGGACAAGAGTACCCGCACGCCCTTCGACTGGCGCGAGCGCCGCGGCCTGCAGCTCTTCGAGCACGCCCTCGGCAAGGGCGTTCTGCTGCGCCCCATCGGCAACGTGCTGTATTTCATTCCGCCTTACGTGATCACGCCCGACGAGATCCGCTTCATGGTGGCGACCGCCGCGGAGGCGCTGGACCATGCCACCCGCCCGGGAGCCACGCCGGGCGGCGGCACCACCCTCGCCATTCCCTGAGCGAGGCCCGCGCATGGATCGCCGCAAAGCCCTGCTCGTGCTGCTGCTGATCTGGACCGTGGCCATCGTGGCCGGCGGCCTCTGGCGCCTGCTGGCGCTGGGCAAGCTCACCGGCAACCACGGCCCGCAGGCACTGAGCCGGGATGGCCAGGGTGGCGTCTTCCTCGCCACCGACCACGACCTCCTGCACCTCGACCGCCAGGGCCGCCTGCTCGACCGTCACCCGGTCGCCGCCCTGGGGCTGGTCGAAATCAATGCGCTCGCGCAAGGAGAAGGCAGCTCGCTGTGGCTCTACGACAGCCAGTTGCGCCGCCTCTTTCGATGCGACACGCGCGCTTGGGCGTGCGTGCCCTTTGGCGGCGACAAGCTTGAGCTGGGCCAGAACGTGCAGCTTGCCTGGCTTTACGGCCGCGACCGCCGCCTGCTGGTCAGCGACAATACCCACCATCGCCTGCTCGCCTTTGCAGAGGACGGCAGTCGTCTGTCCTTGCCGGCCTACACCTGGCATTTCCCCAACCAGCTCAGCACCTGCTGCGGCAGCGCCCTGCTGGCCGACAGCGATACCCGGCGCATCGTCGTGCTCGATCCCGTCGGCAACCGCGCCACCGCCACCGCCCTGGCGACCCGTGAAAGGCCCTACCGTTTCGTTCGCCGCGACAGCGCCTGGTGGGTGATCGAAGCCGGCGTCACCCTGCAAGACGGCCGCCTGCGTCATTACCTTGATGGCCGGATGCGCGATATTCCCCTGGGCGTGTCCGATCCGGTGGCCCTGCTGGACATTGGCCACAGCATTGTCCTTGCCGCCAAAGCTGACTGGCGCCTGCTCGCCCTCGATCCTGAAACCCTGTCCGTGACCACCTTTGGCGAGGCGCGGCTGCAACAGGAATTCCGCGACCGGAAGACTGCCGTAGAATCGGCGCGCCGTGAGCGCGAGCGCCTGCCACCGCTCATGCTGGCGCTGCTGGCGCCCGCCTTGCTCGGTGGCCTTTTCCTGCAACGCCGTATCGATCGTGCCGCACGCAATGCCGCGATCCCTGACGCGACAACCCCGGAACGCTCCAGCGCCAACAGCGCCCTGGAGCCACTCGCCCCCCGTAAAGCCCTGGCGCGTATCGGCACTGATCGCGGCGCACTGGAAATGGCGCGGGCCCAACAAAACCGGCAACTGCTCCGGGCGGGCCTGATCCTGGTTCCGCTACTGCTGCTGGCCGGCCTTTCGCTCTGGCTGCTGCTGCCAGCACAGGCCATGGCGCCGCTGGCCGGTCTGCTCGGGGCGCTGGCGGTACTGCCGGTACTGGTGCTGCTCACCCTCTACAGCAGCCGTCGACAACAGGACCGCCTCTATGACCAGCATTTCATTTGCGGCCCCGACAAGGTGATTCATGTCGTGCGCGGCAAGCCGGTGCGCGCCCTGCCCTACGAGGCCATCTGGCTGGGCGAGGACAGCCTTATACTGGGCAAGCAGCGCCTGCCCCTCTATGTCGGTCATGGCGCGCGCCGCAGTGCGCTGTGGAATATCGGCGACCTGCAGCGCGAGCTGGGCACGCGCATTCCCCACACCCAGCATCTCGGCGAGATCGAGCTGGCGCGCGCCATGCTCGCGCAGGGTCGACTGGTCGGGCTTCAGGTGCTGAGTGCGCGCTTTGTCATCATCATTACCGTCATCCTGGTGCTGCTGCTCAAGCTGTGGCAATTACTGCCGCACTCCCTGATCGGACAGCTCTGGAAATTCCACCACTGAGACACGGCCATGCGCTTCTACATTCCTGAGCCCCTCATCGCCGCCAGCGAAATCACCCTGCCCGACGATGTCGCGCACCATCTGGTGCGTGTGCTGCGCAGCGAACCCGGCACGCGCTTTGCGCTCTTCAACGGCCAGGGAGGCGCCTGGGAGGCGGAGCTGGTCGAGGCCGGCAAGAAATCTGCGCGCGCGCGCCTGCTGGCCTTTGCGCCCGACAACCGGCAGTCGCCGCTGCACACGCACCTGGGCCAGGTGATGTCCAAGGGCGACCGCATGGACTACGCCATCCAGAAGGCCACCGAACTCGGCGTTTCCGAAATCACGCCCCTGACCAGCGAGCGCTGTGAACTGCGCCTGCGCGGCGAAGAGCGCGCGGACAAGAAGCTGGAGCACTGGCGTCGCGTGGCCCTGAGCGCCTGCGAGCAAAGCGGGCGCAATATCCCGCCGCTGATCCACGAGCCCTGCACACTGGCCGAGTGGAGTGTGCGACTGCACTGCGAGCTGAAGCTGGTGCTGGCGCCGGGCGTCGCCGGTGCACTGCCTGCTGAAAAGATCACCTCCGCGGCCGTGCTGATCGGTCCCGAGGGCGGCCTGTCCGACGCTGAAATCGCGGCCCTGCGGACCCAAGGCTTCCAACCCTGGCAACTGGGACCGCGCGTGCTGCGCACCGAGACCGCGCCCGTGGTGGCGCTGGCGCTGCTGCAGGCCCGCTTCGGCGATTTCTGAGTACAAGAGCGGGCAAGCCCGCCGCCATCACGCAACAGGAGTGCCGTCATGAAGCATTGTCCGTCAGTCCTGCTGCTGCTCGCCCTCTGCAGCGCCCCGTCGCTGGCCCTCGACAGCGCGCCAGCAGGTCCGGCCGCCACCGCACCAGCGCCGCCCGCCGGCAAGGGCGCCCCCGCCGCCCCGGAAGGTGACACCGGCCGTTATCCGTTGTCCGCGGCCCGGGCCTCGCAGGCCATGGCGGTCACTGCCAATCCCTACGCAACCGATGCCGCGCTTGCCATTCTCCGGCAAGGGGGCAACGCCATCGATGCCGCCATCGCCGCACAGGCGGTGCTGGGATTGGTCGAGCCGCAATCGTCCGGATTTGGCGGTGGTGCGTTTATCGTCTATCACGATGGCAAGCAGACGCAGAGCTTCGATGGCCGTGAGACGGCCCCGGCGGCCGCCACCCCCGACCGCTTCCTGGACAAGGACGGGCAGCCCCTGGCCTTCCACGCCGCCGTGGCAAGTGGCCGCGGCATCGGCATTCCCGGTGTGGTGGCGGCGCTGTACGAGGCGCACAAGCGCCACGGCCGGCTGCACTGGCGCCAGCTTTTCACGCCAGCGATCCAGCTGGCACGGCAGGGCTTTCCTGTTTCGCCGCGCCTGCACGCGCTGATTGCACGCGATCCCCTGCTGCGCACGAAGTCCGCCACCCGCCAGTACTTCTTCAATGCGGAGGGTGAGCCCTGGCCGGTCGGGCATCTGCTGAAAAATCCCGACTATGCGCACACGCTGGAACGCCTCGCCCGATTTGGCGTCATCGGTTTCTACACCAGCCGGGAGACGCGCGCACTGATCGCGGAGCTCCAGCGCGAAGGCGCGGATTTCACGCCGGCCGACTGGCGCAACTACCGTGCGCGCATCAGCCCCGCGCTGTGCGCGCCTTATCGGGAATGGACGGTTTGCACGGCGCCGCCACCGGCGGGCGGCTGGACCGTCCTGCAGACGCTGCGCCTGCTCGAGGGCTTCCGCTACGAAGGCAACCTGCCGCTGCACCTGCATCGCCTGCTCGAGGCCGAGCGCCTGAGCTTCGCCGACCGCCAGCGCTACAGCGCCGACCCGGCTTTCGTGCCGGTGCCGCTGACCGCGCTGCTGCACGAGGACTACATCGCCGGGCGCCGCGAACTCATTGGCGAACAGAGCATGAAGACGGCCAGTGCCGGCACGCCCCCCGGACTGATGCCGCCCTGGGGCCAGGATGGGCAACTGCTGGAGAATGGCACCACCCACCTTGTGATCGCCGACCGTTACGGACACTGGCTGAGCATGACCAGCTCCATCGAGGACGCCTTCGGCAGCCGCCTCATGGCCGGCGGCATGCTCTTCAACAACCAGCTCACCGACTTCAGCTTCAGTCCGCAGGAAAACGGCCGGCCGCTGGCCAACGACATCGTGCCGGGCAAGCGGCCGCGCAGCGCGATGTCTCCGGTCATCGTGCTCGACCGCCACGGCGCGCCCCTGCTGGCCCTCGGGTCGCCGGGTGGCAGCCGCATCATCGGCTATGTCCTGCGCGCCCTGGTGGCCAGCCTCGACGAGAAGCTGCCCCCCGCCGAAGCCGTTTCCGCGCCGCTCGTGCTGTCGCGCAACGGCCCTACGGAAATCGATGCGGATTTTCCGCCGGCGCTGCGCGCCGCGCTGGAGGCCCGCGGCCATCCCTTCAGCCTTGCCGACCTCAACAGCGGCATTGCGCTTGTCCAGCGCCGGCAGGAGGCCACGCAAGGCGCCGCGGATCCGCGCCGCGAGGGGCGTGCCGCGGGCTACTGAGCTCCTTGCCCCTGTAGGTCGGGATTCATCTCGACTGACAAAGGTCAGATTGCACCGCTGAACCAGGCTCCAACCCGGAGCCTGAAGACCGTACCCTGCGCACACACCAGTGCACTGCCGGCACACGCGGTCGCGCGCCTCCGTCACGCGGCGGCCGTCCGGGCGGGCGCGTTCCGCCCGCGCCGGGATGGCCGTATGATGAACCCACTCCCTCAATGCGGACCCCGCCATGCCCCGCCTCGCCCTGCACTGGCAAATCCTCATCGCCATCGCCCTTGGCGGTGTGGCCGGACTCTGGCTCAGCAGTGTGTCGCTGCCCGCCGACCATGGCCTCATGGTCGCGCTCAAGCTCATCGGCCAGCTCTTCATGAATGCGCTGCGCCTGCTGGTGATTCCGCTCGTGGTGAGTTCCATCATCCTGGGCGTCAGCAGCCTCGGCGAGGAGATCGGCCGCATGGGCGGCAACACCTTCGCCTATTACATCGGCAGCAGCCTGGCTGCCGTCATCATTGGCGTTGTCTGCGTCAATCTCATCGCGCCCGGTATCGTCAATGGCGCGCCGCTCGGCAGCGTGCTGCCGCTGCCCGCGGATACTTCCGCCGCGCTCGCCAAGGTGCAGGACAAGTCCCTGGGCGATGTGCTGGGCCTGTTCACCAGCATGGTGCCGCCCAACCTGTTTGGCGCCGCGCTCGAAGGCAACATGCTCGGCCTTATCGTGTTCAGCCTGCTCTACGGTTATTTCATGGGCCGCCTGCCGGCGCCGCAGCGGGAGGCACAGCAAGCCTTCTGGGGTGGCGCCCAGCACATCATGATCAGCATGACCCAGCTCGTGCTGCGCTTTGCGCCGGCCGGGGTCTTTGCCCTCATCGCCACCACCCTGGCCAGCACCGGCTTTGCCGCGCTCCTGCCCATGCTGTGGTTTTTCCTCACCGTATTGCTCGCGCTCGGCCTGCACATGTTCGGCGCCATTTCCCTCTTCCTGTGGCGCATCGCGCGCGTGTCCCCGCGCCGCCACCTGCAGGCCATGGTGCCGGCCCTGCTCACCGCTTTCTCCACCGCTTCCAGCACCGCCACCCTGCCGGTGACCCTGCGCGCGTTGCGCGAGCGCGCCGGCGTGTCGGAGCGCGTGTCCGGCATGAGCGCGCCGCTGGGCGCCAGCATGAACATGGACGGGACCGCGCTGTATGAATGCGCCGCTGCGCTCTTCCTGGCCCAGGCCTATGGCCTCGATCTCTCGCTCGCGCAGCAGGTCACGGTGGTCCTGATCGCCCTGCTCACGGGCTTCGGCATGGCCGGCATCCCGGCGGCCAGCCTGGTCGCCATCGCGGTCATCCTGGCCGCCATCGGCCTTCCGCTGGAGGCCCTCGGCCTGCTGCTCATCACCGACCGCCTGCTCGACATGTGCCGGACCGCCGTCAACGTCTACAGCGATTCCGTGGCCGCCGTGTTCGTGGCCAGCCGCGAGGGCGAGGCCCTGCCCTTGCTGCGGCCGGACCCGACGCCCGGCGCCTGATTCCCTGCGCCCGGACCTGACTTACACCACCCTTCTGATTTAGTTAAATGCTATTAATTTTTATTCAATTATAAATTTCAAGACGCAGGCGGCCCGAGCCATCATCCTCTTCGTGAACCCCCTCAAGAGGACCTAGCCATGGTCGCCGCCGCCCGTACCACCAGCCAGATCCTCCTCCACATGGGGGTCGCCTTCACCGTCATGTATGTCGCCACTGGCTCCCTGGCCTTCGGGGGCGTGGCCGCCATCATCGAGCCGATCTGCAACGTCGCCCTGTTGCCACTCCACGAGCGGCTTTGGGACCGCATCAAGGCCGCCATGGAGGCCGCTCCAGCGGGCGTGCCGCACAAGGTCACCGGCTAGCGGGCTACGGCCGATGAAAAGTTCCGGCCCATGAAAAAGGGGCGGTAGCGCCTGGCGCCCCGCCCCCTTCAAAACCTGTTTCAGCAGGTCGGGATTTATCCCGACTGACATCACGCCGTACGACCTGCCGGGACAGGTTCTTGTGTACGCCTCAGCGGCGCGGCCAGGTCATGCGCCGCAGCGTGTCATCCTTCAAGACAAAATGATGCCAGAGCGCCGCCACGGCATGCAGGCCGACCAGCGCCAGCAGCAGCGGCCACAGCACATCGCCATGGAACTCCTCGAGGCCCTCGGCCAGGTCCTTGTTCACCTCGAGCAACTGGGGAATATCGACCAGTCCAAACCAGGACACCGCGCGTCCGTCGAGCTGCGTAGAAAGAAGGCCCGTCAGCGGCATCACGATGAGGATCAGGTAGAGCGCGGCATGCACGAGTGCCGAGGTGATCTGCTGCCAGCGCGGCCCCGGCAAGGGCGCGGGCACGTCACCGGACAGGCGCCAGCCAAGGCGCACCCAGAGCAATACAAAAATGGAAATGCCGAAGGCGAAGTGCAACTGCATCCATTCGCGGCGCTCGGGCGTTCCCTTGGGAAAATCCTCGTGCATCTCGACGGCATACCAGGCGCCGATGAGCAGGAACAGGAACAGCCAGTGCAGGAAGCGGGCGACAGGACCCCATCGGGTCACCGTATTGCGCAGGGACATGGCAGCAGCCTCAGCTTGTGGTCATTGCATCCATTCTGGCACAGGCAAACTTAAGTCACCCTGAACAGGATCAAGCCAGCAGCTTTGCCTCGATCGCATCCAGGTCGGGGATCGCGGCCAGCTCCCCCTGGTAACGCACCTTGAGGAACTCCATGGGGCCGGTGGGCGCACCCTCCAGGTCCTCGAGCTGGGCGATCTTGACCTTGGCTGAACTCGGCATGCCCTGCACGACGAGCCCGTAATAAGGCAGGTCACGCTGCGCGCTGATTCCGGACAGGATGGCAATCCGCTCGCATTCGCGCGGCATGCCCTCGCCATTGAGGGTTTCGAAGGCCACCACGGGCACCTGCATCTCGCGCCACACCACAAACCCCCGGTGCCAATCCGGCGCTCCTTCGGGCGGCGGCTGCAAGTCGGTGGCGGATACCACTTCGGCGACAGTCACGTTGGGCAGCAGCAGCGGCCGGCCGGTGACAGGAGTGAGCAGGCAGGCGATGGTGCCAGTGGTGGCGCCAAGCAGCGTGGTCTGGTTCAGCGTGAGCTGGGTGATGGCCATGTCAGGAGTCCGCGTCAGGCAGTCGCGCTCAGGCGACTGCGTACATGTTCAACAAGGTGGGTGGCCAGCTCGGCGGGCGAACCGTTGAAGGTCACCACTCCGGTGGCGCGCATGGAGTCGGGCTGGCTGGCGCAGGCGCAGGTGTCAGCCGTTTGCGCCCAGATAAAGCCGCCGGCCTCCTGCAGCTGCAGGCCGGAGATGGAACCATCGCCGCCCATGCCGCTGAAGATCACGGCGCCGGCGCGATTGCCGAAGCGGCGCGTGACGTTGGCAATCATCTGGTCGATGGAGGGCGAATACGGCCCGTCCCACTCGATGCCGCGCACGATCACGGCACCGCTTTCATCAAAATCAATCTCGCTTTCCACCGGCGCGATCAGCAGCTCGCCGTGGCGCAGCTGGTCCCCGGCCGCCGCGATCCGGCAGGGCATGCCATTGTGGCGCACCAGCACCCGCGTCAGCGTGGATTGCATGCGCACATCAATATGCTGCGCCAGCACGAAGGCGACCGGCAGGCCCTTGGGCAGGCAATCGAGGAAGTCCTTGACCGCGGCCGGGCCGCCCAGCGAAGCCGCCAGCACGCACACGACCTCGAGGCCATCGGAGGCATGCGCGGACAACTCCGGCGGCAGCTCCAGCACCACCGGTGCGACCGTGGGCTCCGCCTGCTCAAGCACGTCCAGGCTCTCGTCCTGCACCGGCTCGCCCACGGTTTCCTTCAGCTTGACGAAAACGCGGCGCTCCCAGCGCGGATAGTTGCGCGTGCCCTGGGCCGGCGCCTGCTCCAGGCCGAAGAGAATGGGCGAGGCGGAGTTGTCGAGCAGGCGATCGAGAAACTCGTCGTCCTCGTCCTGCATGTCCACCACCCAGACATCGAGCTCGGCCGCGGCAAGCGCCGCCTCGTCGAGCTTGTCGGGAGAAGTATTGAAGCACAGCTCATAGCCGTGCCCCTTCACCGCCTGCGCCAGGGCAATGCGCTGCAGGTTGGAGTCGCTGACGACTCCCACGCGCGGATTTTGACGTTCAGGCATGCCCATTCCTCACTTCACCGTCGTCGCCGCGAGCAGTTCGCCGATGGTTTCCAGCAGCTGCTCCTCGTTGAAGGGCTTGCCCATGTACGCATTCACGCCAATCTGGAAGGCGCGTTCGCGATGCTTTTCGCCGGTACGCGAGGTGATCATGATGATGGGCAGGCCTTCAAGATGCGGATTGTGACGCACCAGCGTCGCCACTTCGAAGCCGTCCATGCGCGGCATTTCGATGTCGAGCAGCATGACGTCGGGGCGCGCGTCCTCGAGCTTGGCGATGGCATCCATCCCGTCCTTGGCGAGCAGCACTTCGTAGCCGTGGCGCTCGAGCAGGCGCGAGGTCACCTTGCGCACCGTCACCGAATCGTCGACCACCATGACCTGGCGGGTACGCTTGACCTCGGCCGGAGCGGACAGCGCGTCGGCGCCACCCACGGAAATGCGCGGCTGCGTCAGCGAGGCGGCGCGCAGCATGGCGTTCACATCAAGAATGATGACCACGGAGCCGTCGCCGAGGATGGTGGCGCCGGACAGGCCGGCCACCGTCGCCAGCTGCGAACCCACGGCCTTCACCACGATTTCGCGCGAACCGATGAGCTGGTCGACCTGGATGGCCACGCGCTGGTCACTGCCGCGGATCAGCAGCACCGGCAGCGGCATGGTCTGGCCGACGAGGTTGGGCGATTTCACGCCGTGCACGAACTCGCCGAGATAGCTCAGCTTGTAGGTGACGCTGGCATATTCGAACAGCGGCGCCTCCGGGCCGTAGTAGGTTTCGAGCTCGTAGGGGCTGGCGCGCACGATACCTTCGATCTGCGCCAGCGGGATCGCGTAGATGTCTTCGCCGATGCGCACCATGAGGGCGCGGTTCACCGCCACCGTGAACGGCAGGCGGATGACGAAGGTCGTGCCCTGGCCGGTGATGGAATGAATCGAGACCGTGCCGCCCATCTGCTTGATTTCGGACTGCACGACGTCCATGCCCACGCCACGGCCCGACACCTGCGTCACCGCAGCGGCCGTCGAGAAGCCGGCATGAAAGATGAACTGGATCACGTCCTGGTCGGCGATATCCTGGCCTTCGGTGATCAGGCCGCGCTCCAGCGCCTTCTTGCGCACCGCGGCGATATTGATGCCACGGCCGTCGTCGGCCAGCGTCAGCACGACTTCGCCCCCTTCACGGGCCAGCGTCAACGTGACGCGCCCCTGGGCCACCTTGCCGGCGGCCGCACGGCCTGCGGCATCTTCGAGGCCATGGTCAACGGCGTTACGCAACATGTGTTCCAGCGGCGCAACGATACGCTCAAGCAGCGTACGGTCCATTTCGCCGTCGGGGTTGATCACATCGAGGTCGGCAGGCTTGTTCACCTCCTGACCGGTCTGGCGCACGATGCGCTTGAGACGCGGGACCAGGCGCGAGAACGGCACCATGCGCGAACGCATGAGGCCTTCCTGCAGCTCGGTGTTGATGCGCGCCTGCTGCAAGAGCAGGGTTTCCGTGTCGCGCGCCTTGTCGATCAGCGTCGACTTCAGGTCGAGCAAGTCGGAGGCGGATTCGGAAAGCGCCTTGGACAGCTGGTTCAGGGACGAGTACTGGTCCATTTCCAGCGGGTCGAAGTCCTCGTACTTGCCCGCCTCGTCGTTATGACGCGCGACGATCTGGGTTTCCATTTCCGAGTCCATGCGACGCAGCTGGTCAGCCAGTCGCTGGATGGTGGCGCCCATTTCTTCCACGGTCTGGGCGAAGCCGTGCACGCCCATTTCCACACGCGAACGGGTAATGGAGGTTTCGCCGGCGAGATTCACCAGCTTTTCCAGCAGGTCGGACGGCACGCGGATCATTTCCTGCGGGCCGCGCGCCGCGGCGTCCTTCTTGAAGCCCCCGAGCATGGAAGGCGGCGTCGCGCTACGCGGCGCCGGAGCGCGCGTGGCCACGGCCGGCGCCTGAGCCGGGTTTGTCGCAGTCCGGGCCGCCGGAGCGGTGACGGCCGATGCCGGGGCGGCAGGCGCCGCCGCTGGCGCGGGCGCAGCTTCGACACTCGCCCGCACAGCCTTGATACCCGCGAGTACCGCCTCGATACGCTCGTGCACGTTGCCGAAGAATTCGTCGTCGGCTTTCTTGCCGCCACTCTGGATGGCGACCAGATCGGTTTCCCAGTTGTGGGCGAGATCCCCCAGCGCCTTGAGGCCGGCCAGGCGCGCGCCGCCCTTGAGGGTGTGCAGGTGCCGCATCAGCGCTTCCATGGGCGCGGTCGCATCGCGGTGATCCAGCCACTCGGCGACGGCGGACTCGATGCCCTCGGCCAGCTCTTCCGATTCCTCCATGAAGATCGCGAGGATGTCGCTGTCGACATTTTCCGGCACCGGCGCGGCCTCGATGGCGCGCTGGACAGGAGGCGCCACGGGCACGGGCCGTTCCGGCGCCGCCGGAGCGACCGCCTTCAGGGTCACCGTGCTCGGCACGTCCTGGAAATGCTCAGGGTCTGCAATATAAGCGGTGATCTGCTGGATGAGGTCGTTGCCATCCGGGCAGACATTGCTGCTGCGCAGGGACTCCACAGACTCGGCGAGCCTGTCGTGGCAGCGGTGCAGCAGCGTGAACAGCACCGGCGTCGGCGTCATCAGGCCGCCGCAGACACGCTCATAAAGATTCTCGAGATGGTGCGCCAGGTCGCCCAGCGCCACGATCTCGGCCATGCGCGCGCCGCCCTTGAGGGTGTGCAGGCCGCGCTGCAACTGCTGCACCGGCAGGCTGTTGTCGGGGTTCTTTTTCCAGTCGGCCAGCTGCTCACTGGTGGCATCCACGATCTCGCCGGCCTCCTCGAGGAAGATCTCGAGCAGTTCCGGATCAAAGTCCTGGGCCTCGGCCACCGGAACTGGCGCCGCCACTGGAGCGGCAGCGGGAGCAGCCACCGCTTCAACGGCCGCCGCCTGGGCCGCGGCCTGCGGGAAGAATTCGGCGAAGAGGGCATCGTTGTCTTCATCGGCGACTGCCGGCACCGTGGCTTCGGCCACTTCGACCGGCGCTTCCAGGATTTTCGGCGCGGCAACCGTTCCAGCCACAGCAGCGATCGCGCCACTCAGCTGCACGCCCGCGGACGGATCGCGACGGTAGGCATTGATGGCATTGACCAGATCAATCCCCGACGGGCACTGCCCGTTCCCGCGCAGGTCGGACACCATGTCGGCCAGGCGGTCATGGCAGCGCTGCAGCAGGTCGACAAGATCGGGGGACGCCGGATAGCGGCCGTCGACCAGGCCTTCGTAAAGAAATTCAAGCTCGTGCGCCAGGTCGCCCAGGGTGCGGATTTCGGAGAGGCGGGCGCCGCCCTTCAGGGTGTGCAGGTGCCGTTGCAGTGCGGCAAGGGCGGGCGTGTTGTCATTGTCGCGACGCCATTTATCAAGCTCCTCCTGCGCCGCCTCCAGCACCTCGTCCGCTTCCTCGAGAAAGATCTCGAGCAATTCGGGGTCCACGCTGTCTGCAATGGTAAACGTCGATGCTTCTTCCCAGCCGGCGCCGTCGCCCTCCGTGACCAGCTCTCCCAGGCTGGGCTGGACCTCAGGCTCGAAGGCAGTCATGCCAGGTTCATCGCTGGGCACCGGCGCGGACGCGAGGGCCGGCACTTCCAGCAGGTCGAGCAAGGCCGACAGCAGGGAATCGTTGGCCTGTACGGTCTGGCTAGCCGCCAGGGTATCGAAAACGTTGATGACCTCCTCATGCGCCGAGGCAAGGTCATTCAGCACGTCGCCTTCCGCTGCAAGCTCCTGCGCGGCAAGCCGGTCATAGACCGCTGCCATGCGATCGCAGAGCTGCGCCAGCGGCTCGACGTCCTTCTGGCGCGACGAGGCGGCAAGACGGCGCAGCTCTTCCTGCAGGACCTGGATATGACTACGGGCATCAACCCCGGTCAGCCAGCTCTCCAGCTCCCAGGGAGCATCCAGCACATTGTCGATCCCCAGTTCCATGAAGCTGGCAACCAGGCCCTGGGTCGCGGCCGTCATCGCCGAGGTGTCGATATCCAGCCGTTCAGCCTGCTCGCGCTCGAGATGAGCGAGGCGGTCATGGTCCAGCTGCCGGATCCGCGCAATAAGCTCGTCGGCTCCGGCAATGTGGCCATTTCCGCCCTGGCCAAGATTCGCGATGCCGGCACTGATCATGGCGTGGCCATCACGCAGGACCTGCAGATGTTCGCGCCGGGCATGCCCGACCTGGTTGCGCAAATCCTTGAAGAGGTGCTCCAGGGGCGCGGCAATATCCGCGACCTGCGTGATGCCGGCCATGCCGGCAGAGCCCTTGAGCGTATGCAGGGAGCGCAGCACCTCATCAGAAATGGTTGCCTGGTTACGCTCGGGATCCACGCCATCGAAGTACTCGCGCAGGGAATCCAGATGCATTTCCGCTTCGCCGCTGAAGATTTCCAGCAACATCGGATCGATTTCCGGCTCGTCGGGAACGGCTGCCGCTTCGGCGACAGACAGTGCCTCCAGCTGCGGCTCGGCTTCCTGTAGCTCGGCACCATCAAGCAGATCGATCGAATCAGACGTCATCGGCGCCAGCTCGGCCGGCGCATCATTGCCCGCATCCGCGAATTCGTCGAACGTCACGTCTTCGCGCGTCAGGTCTTCCAGCGTCAGTTCCTGCGTCGCCGCATCCAGTCCGCCGGCCGTGTCCAGGCCGAGCTCTTCGCTGGACAGCGCCTCGAGCTCCTGCTCCAGCGTGGCCAGATCCTCGTCGTCCGAGGCAGCGGGCGCCGCTTCGGCAAGCTCCATACTCTCGAGATCGGCAAAATCGTCCCCGGCATCCAGGGAGGCAAAGCCGCCGTCCTGCGCAGAATCCGGCCCGGCGCCCTCATCTGCCGGCGCAACCTGAGCCAGCGCCACTTCCGGCGCCGGTATATCGTCCAGCAGTTCAGCAAATTCATCGAAAGCGCCAGCAACGACCGGCGCCTCGGGTGTGGCCTCGTCCAGGCCCGCGAACTCGTCGAACGCCGCGTCGTCAGGCTCAGCTTCCCCGGCGGCAACCGGCTCCTCCGCTACCGCAGCGGCCTGCGATGCCCCCGGCGCCAGACTGGCGGCGAGTGCATCAAATTCATCCTGCGCACCCTCGTCATTTTCCGGCTCAGAGAGGCCCTGGGCCTGCTCGGCCGCGCGCGCCACATCCATGGTGTCGAGCTTCTCGCCGCGCGAGATTGCATCGGCGGCCGCCATCAGCGATCCGGTATTGATGCGCGGCGCCCGCTTGTTCCAGAAATCCTCGACCAGGCCCGGAATCACGGCCAGCACTTCCGAGATCAGGTTCACCATCACCTGGTCCGGCTGCAGCACCTTGTCACGCACCTTGTTGATCATGCTTTCAAAGGCCCAGGCCAACTCGCCCACGACCCTGGCCCCGACCATGCGGCCGGATCCCTTCAGCGTATGGAAGCCGCGACGGAACTCCAGCAGCGATGCCGTGTCGTCAAAGTTGGCGGCCCACTTCGGGAAATAATCGCTGATGTTCTGCATGACCTCTTCGGCTTCTTCCACGAAAATTTCGCGGATTTCCTCATCGAAGTCATAGTCGTCCGACGGCATCTGCGTCAGCACGGGCAGTATGGGTTTCTTGGGCGCCTCTGCCGGGGCCGCCATCGGCGCAGGGGCAGCTACAGCGACCGGCTCGGGCTCGGGAGCCAGCACCGGCTCCGGCACAGTAGCCGTCTCACCCAGGCCAAAATCATCTTCCAGCGCCGCAAAATCCTCTTCGAGCGAGGGGAAGCCCGCGTCGTCAGCGGTGGCGGCAAAAGCCGTATCGGCCTCGGAGCTGGCGTCTATGGCCATGCCTGCCTCGGCGGCACTGTCGACCACCGTCGCGAAAGCAGTTTCGATGCCCGTGTCGAGTGCCGACTCCGTTTCGGCAGGCATACCGAAAGCCAGGCTGTCCGCATCCATCTCAGGCGCGGCAAATTCATCGCCGCCATCGAGCGAGGGAAACTCGTCGACGGCGTCAAGCGACAGCAGATCTTCCGCCATGTCGAGCGCAGGCAACTCGTCCGCCCCTTCAAGCGCGGAGAAGTCATCGCCCGCACCAACATCCGGGAAATCAAAGCCGTCACCCTGCACCGGACCTGCGGCAGCGGGAGCTACCGGCTCCAGGGACGCAAAGTCGTCCGCCAGCACGGGCGCGGATGCCAACGTATCGTCAGCGCCCGCCGCCAGGTCAAAATCGTCAAAGCCATCCAGGCCCAGCTCAGACTCGAGCGCCTTGAGGCCCGTACTCTCGCCAACCAGCGCCTCCTCGACCGGAAGGCTGGGAAAGCCGGCTTCCTCATCGAGCGCGATCTCGCCAAAGTCGCCCACATGCAGGCGTTCCTGCATTTCCTTGAGCTCATCGGCACCCTGCACCGCGGCGCGCACCACGGTGTCATCCGTGGCGCCAATCAGCACTTCGTGTTCATGCATCTCCACCGGCAGCTCGACCGGCGGCGGCGCCAGGGCATCAGCCATCTCGGCTTCGAAGGCGGCGGCGTCATCCTGCCCCCATTCACCGGTATCGGCTTCGCCGGCCGGGGCTTCATCGGACACGGCTGCCGGCTGGGGCGCGGCCGAGCCCGGGCCGAAGCCGAGCTTGTCGAGGCCGCGCTCGGCGATATCCAGAATATGCTCGCCACCCTGCGTATCGTTGGCGATGCGCTCGAGATAATACTCGACCGAGGTGATGACATCGGCCAGCGTATCCATCTCCATCCAGTCCGGACGATGCTGGCCCGCCAGCAGACGCTCCGAAATGTAGCGCGACACGTTGCCCAGGACGCTCGCCGGGCGCGGCAACTGCAGGATGGCCAGGCTGCCGCGAACGCTGTCGATCAGTTCGGGAATGGACTGCAGGTGGGACGGGTTCCACTGCGAGGCAATGTATTCGATGACCGCATCCTTGGCCTTTTCCAGGGCGCTGCGCGATTCACGCAGCACGGCGGACTGGGCATCGGAAAGCTGGTCCTGCGCAGAAAATTCGGACGCCGTATTTTTCGCGGCGACGCCCAGCGGCTTCTCGGCAATCATGCCCATCAACGTCGCTTCGACGTAGAGCAGGGCGCCGGCAATATCGAGCAGGGCGCCATCCAGCGGCAGCATGCCACTGGTGCCAATACGGTCGATGGCCTCGATCTGCTCCTGCAGGATGCGGCGCGGCTGCCCCAGGCCCAGCACGGCTACGGTGTCGGCCACCTGCTTGAGGATGGGCACCAGCGAAGTCAGGTCGTTTACGTTCTTGTCCGCGTCGCTCTTGCGCACAAAGAGATCGAGCGCATCCTTGACGCGACCCAGCTCCTCGCAGAGCGCATCCACCACGGATTTCATCGCCTCGCGGTCCGGGCCGTGCATGCGCGCACGCTCCTCATTGACCAGGGCATCGCCCGGCAAGGCATCATCCAGGCGGTAAAGCTCCTTGACGCTCTTCAGCCGGGGCGTTTCGCCAGTGCTGCGAGCCACGTAGTAGAGCAGATTCTTGAGCAGGTCGGTGGGCGCGCGGCGATTGACATCTTCGCCCAGCAGGCGCAACTGGCGATCCACTTGCCCCAGCAGCATCTTCACGGCCGTACCGGCCTCGATGGTGTTTTCGCGCAAGCCTTCCACGATGGCGGCAGCCACCTGCCAGAGTTCGCGAATCGGCGTGGCGCCGGCCATGCCTTCCAGGCGTGCAAATACCTGCGCCATCTTCTGCAGGTTGTCGCTGGCCGCGTCGTTGCGGATAAAGCCGACAAGGGAAAGCTGGTAGGCCTGGCGGATCTTCTTGAGCAGGCTGGCGTCATCACTGCCGGCAGTACTGATCTGGATGGGCGCGTTTTCGCCCGCATCGAGATCGGGCGTGAACAGGGCGGTTTCCGACAGCAGCGGCTCGCCGCGCACTGCGCGCAGGTCGTTCATCAGCGGCAGCAGCACCACCGGCAGATCGCGGCGCGACGCCTTCACGCGATCAAGATAGGGCGGCAGCTGCAGGATGGCGCGCATCAGCACTTCCTGGCCGTCGGCGACGCGCGCGACCTTGCCATTGGTGAGCGCCAGGCACAGGTGTTCCATTTCTTCGGCGAGCAGTGCCGCGCCATAGAATTCGACGATCTGCAGCGTGCCATGCACCTGGTGCAGATAGGCGAGACAAAAGCGCATCTGCGCATTGTCTTCGGGGTTTTCCACGAAGGCTTCCAGCGCCTGACGCGCCTGCTTCAGCGTTTCCTCGATTTCGCCCTTGACCCAGTCCAGCGCCAGGAAGCTGTGATTGTCACTCATCGTTCAATGCCCTCGAGGGAGCTGCAAATCAGGTCTTGCGGCGAAACGCCATCGTGTCGGGATAATCCACGCGCACGAGCTGCGGATGCGCCCAGTCCATCGCCTCGCCCAGCCCCAGCACCAGCAACCCGCCCGGCGCCAGGCGCACGGCAAGGTTGGTGAGGATGTCGCGCTTGCGAAAGCGGCGGAAATAAATCAGTACATTCTGGCAAAAGATCACGTCGACACCCGAAATGGGCGCCTTGTCCAGCTCCATGATATTGAGCTGCACGAAGGCCACGCGCTTCTTGAGCTCGTCCGCGACCTGCCATTCCTTCTTGCCGATCACGGGATTGAAATATTTTTCCTTCCATGCCGACGGCACATTGTGCAGGCGCCGGTCGCCGTAGATGCCGGTGCGGGCACGACCCAGCGTCGGCAAGCTGATGTCGGTGGCGGTGACGCTGAAATACATTTTGTCGCGCTTGAGCTCAGCCAGCTGGGCATGGGTCTGCATCGCCAGCGAGTAAGGCTCTTCGCCCGTGGAACAGCCCACGCTCCACAGATTGAAACTCTTGCGCGACGGATCCTTCAGCAGCAGCTCGGCCACATGCTGGCGTACCAGCGCAAAGGAGCTCGGGTGGCGAAAGAAAGATGTTTCCTGGACCGTGAGGCGGTCGACGAGCACGGCCCATTCACGCTCGGCGACCGGACCGGCCATGAGCTGTTCGTAATAGGTTTCGTAGTCGTTGATGCCAATCTCGCGCATGCGGATGCCGAGATTGGTTTCGAGGAAGGACCGGCGGGCCGCACCGATGGTCATGCCGGTGCGCGCCTCGATCAGCGTCTGCCACAACTCGAACTGTTCGTCCGAGATGGGCGCAAGCGACTTGATGCCCCAG
>JAJFBF010000027.1 GCA_020697295.1 Moraxellaceae bacterium
GCTCAGGTGATACAGGGCCCGACAAAGCTCGTGACTACTCCAAATACTCCTGCTGGGATGCGCCAAGCTGGTGCATTTCCACCACGACAGAATGGAAAGCCGCGGGGGACGCCAAGAAGTTACTTATTCACCACAAGAATGTATGTCAGCACCGGGTGTATGTTTCGGCTCATTATGAGCTAAAAACCGGTAAATATTTTGGTGGGGCCGGGGGTGTAAAAGCAGGTGAAACCTGGACTCAGGACAGCACTCAGGCAACAGGCCGGTATCGGGTTATGTTCATCGGAAGCAAGGTGGAAAATGAGGACTTTGTTTGCCCAAAGCCAAGTGGCTGGCGTGAGCTTGGAGATTAGCAGAACCCCCATTTTGGGAGAGGCGGGCCAGTTTCAAACTGGCACCGTCGACCTGTCAGTGGTATTAAAGGCGCAGTGCAAACACATGGCCACCAACCGGCGACTTTCCCGAGGGGATAACCCTGCGACCCAAGAAACCGGCACTGACCTCCGTGGCTGCGCCTGTGGATATGCCAAGCTGGAGCCAAGAATCACCGGAACTGCTATGGCCACGGCGACAGAGAGTGGCGGCGTTAGCCCTCTTGCCTTGCCTCAGGCTCGGATTAGCAGCTTGCTGCGAATGGCCCCTGCAGACTTTCCGGTTCACGATACCGGCACAGGGCCTCAATCGCTACACAACACATCAATTACTGAGCAGTAATTGATTCGCGGCCCGGCCATCCCTGCCCGGGCAACAGCCTGCTAAAAGGCTTTTTCAGCATGGCCCTAATAATTATAAAACAGGAGACAAAAAAGTGGGCTTCAGATCGGGATTATTTTTTTGCGCGAGTTTATTGCTTGCGATGTCCGCCGCGGCGCAAGCCGGGGATTACCCAGAAAAGCGCCTGGAACTTGAAAATGGAGAATTGAATCTGGTCGTGGAGGACCGGGAAGCAACCGTGCAGCTCAGCGATGGCGTGCTGATCCCGGAGCGCTCCGAGGAAGGCTGCGAACCCGCTATTGGCGGCACACAACAACCGACAGGCTACTTTGGCCTGATCTATTCAATTACGCAGAAAAAAATTGAGCGACTCAATTTCTTCGGCGGCTTCGATTCCATGCAAGTAAGCCCGACTGAATTGGCTGGACCCGATGATACCAGCGGAGCCCTGGCTGGCTCGGTTCTTTTTCGCCTGAATGCGACGGCGCCCATAAACGGCCCCGTGGTAGTGGAGCGAGAATTCAAAGGCATTGTCACCAGCGATCCGGAAAGACTGGTCGTGGGCCAGTATATCGAGACGTTTGGTGTCGGCGAGGAGCGGACTTGTGTCTACCGCCGCTATCTTAAGATGCGGTCACCGGCACTGAGCGGCGATATCGGAGAGTCTACGTCGCCGGACTTGATCTCGATCATCAAGGCTTACTTGCGGGATAAGGTGCTAGCGCCTGGATCCTCGAATACCACAAAAAAGACTAAAGATACTGCTATTGGCGTGAGGGGCTAAGCATGAAAACTGAACAATTGATGCTGAAGAGCCTTTCCCGCGGCTTTGCTGTGCTGGCGTTTGCCCTGTACACGGCAGCCGCCTCGGCAGCGACGGCGGTGGCGCCGGTAACCGGCTTCCTGCTCGAAACCGATACCTCGGCGCCGGAACTGGCGACCGCAGTCGCCGTCTTCGAAGACGTCGTCCTGCCATCGGACGAAGCGACGCTCATATTCCCCTACAGCTTTGTCGGAGCACTGGCTACGAACACTCTGACGGTGAGCTTTACCACGACGGAGGACGGCGAGGTGTTTCTGGACTTGCTGTCTGAGCTGACAGCGACAACTGAAGACAAGCTGGATTACCTGGTCTTCGACAGCGCCGCCGTTGCCGGCAAGACCGGCACACTGAAGGTCACCCTCGCCAATACCGGCATAGATACAGCAGCCACTTCGGAGCTGTTCCTGGCGGAGGTCGGTGAGACCCGCGATGCCTCGTCCGAAGTGTTCACGCTTGCACCGCTAGCCGTTGGAAGCGGCGGAAGTGGTGGCGGGAGCAGTGGCGGTGCCTTTGGATTATTCGCGGCATTGAGCCTGCTGCTGGTGGCGGGCGTGCGAATGAAGCGAAGCCGTCGCTGAGTACCTGCAGATGCGTCCTTCGATACTTCCATAGCATCAGACTGGGGCGCGTTGATCCGGTCAGCGAGGAGAGTTGGTAAAATGGAGCCCTCGCGGCTCCTTTTTATTTTTCAGCCCACTCCCAGCTGCACATTGAAGCGCGTCACCCACCACAGCCGCGCCGACAACGTGATGTGCAGGTTCAGCAGCAGCATTAGCCACCACTCGATGCCATCGTCCACACGATCATGAATGGCGTCAAAGGGCTCCAAGGCCGCGCTCATAACGCCGATCAGCAGCATCACCATCACCAGCCACCAGAGCAGACGAAGTAGCCAAGGCGACACCGGCCGGATGAGCATGCCTGTCCGCAGCTGCCCCGTTAGCAGCAGTTGCGCGAGATACGTCAGCGAGAATCCCAGCACGGCGCCCGCGCGACGCAGCAACTGCGCCGCCTCACCCCCCTCCCCCAACGCTGCCGTATAAGCAATCACGCAGAGCGCGCCACTCACGCCGAGCCATGCCATAAAGCGCGGCCGGTTGTCGCGTGCGCCCAGCGCCCGCAGCCACTGCTGCATGAGGCTCCAGTAGAGCACCATGACCACGGCGGCCATGGTCACCAATGGCTTGAATACCAGCTTGCCGGGCAGCACCCGTCCGGTAGCGCTTATGGAGTGACAATCCAGCCCGTAGGGCAGGCACCCGTTAAAGTGGCCACTGGCGACCCCAAGCAGCCAGCTCGCATGCAGGGCAAGCAGGCACAGCCCAGCGGCCACTAACGGAAGGGGCCAGAGAGGGAACGGAGGCAGCGGATGGTGAGACATGCTTTTCAGTAAAGCCTTGCTGTCGCCAGGCGCAATAAAGAGCCCGGCGCGAGGCTGGGCCCTTTGAACATGAAGGAGACCAGACTCAGCGGGCGACAGGCCGCCCTTGCTGCTGCCAGTCCTGCATGTCGCCGGTGAGATGCTCGAGCTGCGTAAAGCCCTGCTTTTCGAGGAACTCGGCTGCGATGGCGCTGCGGCGGCCGCTCTTGCAATAGACCACCACCGGCTTCTGCTTCCAGTCCTTCAGCATCGGCTCGCTACCGGTGAGGATGTCATGGGGCAGGTTGATGGCGCCCGGCACATGCCCGGCCGCGAATTCTTCGCTGGAGCGGACATCGACCACCAGCACCTGTTCGCCGCCGGCCTGGCGCTGCAAGAGCTCCTGCGCAGGCGTTTCCTTCCAGCCTGCATGGGCGCTACCGGCCAGCAGGAGCAGCAGCAACATTGCCGTTTTTTTCATGGCAGCTTCCTCATCGCATGGGTGCCCGACAGGGCGAATGACGTGACTCTAGTATGGATCGCCGAAGCCCGGTTTGATCCAGCACCACGTCACAAGGCCGTGCCTGGCCAGTGCTGATGCGAGGCTTCCCTCAAGGCGCATGGGCAGCCGTCGCCTGCTGCCGCTCAATCTCATAAAAGCGCACCAGCAGGATGCCCACCAGCTGCGAGAACAGCAGGCCTACAAGGTCGAGCAGGCTCACCAGGACGACCTGCAGCGCCAGGGGCGCGTCTGCCAGGTGCTGGCCGAGGGCATTGAGGCCGCTCAGTACCAGGTACAGCATCAGGAACAGGGTCACGAGGCACAGGGCCACGGCCCAGGACTGCGGGCGGAACCGGGCCCACGCCGCCTGCAGCGCCGCCGTGGCCGTCACCTCTTCAGCCATGACGATGACATAGGCGGGCAGCAGCACGCCCATGAGGTAGATGCCGGGAACGATAAGCAGGAAAAGACCGGCCACGATGGCAAGCCCGGCCAGGACCTGGACCGCGGCCAGCGACAGCGACCGCTGCAGGGCATCGCCCCAGAGTCTCGCCGGTCCGCGCTCCTGCTGGCGCAGGACGGCCAGGGTGTAACGGATGGTGAGGGCCGTGGCCAGCACGCCGGCCAGCATCTGGGGAACCAACAAGAGGACGTCGGCCATGGCCTTGTCCGGATCGACGTCATGGATGGCGAAGAAGCGGTAATTGGCCAGTGCCAGCAAGGGCAGAACCGGCGCCAGCCGCCAGAGCAGGTCGGTCAGGTGATGCCAGAAAAAGTACAGGGCTTCGTTGAGACGCTGGAAGATCATCCGCTGTTTAGTCCGCTGGGAGCTTTCAAATTGACAGGTTGGCAGGTACTGACCACCATCGGAGGTTTGACAGGGTCGGCCCCATATCGGGTCGGCTTGAGGTCACCACGCCAGGCGGCAAGTCTCCGCTGCCATCCGGCGCGATGCAATCGCTGGGCATTGAGGAGGAAAAGATGGAAAAGCGCCAGGCGCTTATCGGGGGTATTGCGGCAGTCGTGCTGTTGGCGGCGGGCGGCTTCTGGTGGGTCACCAACATGGCTGAGCCCGCGGCAGAGGAAGTCATGGTGGTCACGCCCAAGCCCAAGCCGGCCGCCGTGCCTCCTGCCCCGGCCGCCCCCGCGCCCGCGACGCCTGAATCCGATGCCGTCGCCCTGGGCGAGGAAGAGGCCGACCGCATCAAGGCGGAGGCCGATGACCTCGCCGCCCGCGCCGCCGACCTCGAAGAGCAGGTGCGGGACGGGGAGATGATCCTCGATGCCCAGACCAAGAAGATCGCCAAGCTGGAGGCAGAACTGAAGGCACTGGGCGTCAAGCCGTCCGACCCCAAGAAAAAGTAAGCTGCTGGCCGACCGTCACGGCAGATTTTGCCGTGACCGGCCGCTGTCACATTGCAGCGCGGCGCGGTGGCGCTAGAGTGGGCCTGAACCGAGGATGCCCCTTCATGCGCCGACTGACCATCGCCCTGCTCGCCACCCTCCTGCCCGCCGCCGCTCCGGCCGCGCCGCCCAACGATTCCCGCGTGGATGCCGCCGCCTGCCGACGCATCTCCACCCCGGCGGGTCCGCACAGCCTCCTCCCCCTGCCCGACAGTCCACGCCTGCTGATCTCGGCCCACGACCGGCGCAATTTCGAAAAGCCGGGCGACCTGCACATCTATGACACCCTGGCCGGCCAGCTGCGCCGCCTGCCGCGCACCGGCGAGCCCGCGGGCCTGGTGCTGCGCCCGCACCACATGGATATCGTGAGCCGGGGCAAGGACACCCTGCTCTACCTTATCAACCATGATGAAGACTCGCCCAACAGCCGCCGGCACAGCGTCCTGGTCTACGCGCTGGAAGCGGACCGCCTGGTGTTCCGCAAGCGCTACGCCGATCCTTTGCTGAGCTCGCCCAACCATCTCTCCGTCGCTCCCGATGGCGACATCTATGTCACCAATGACCGGCGCGACGGCAGCAGCGTGGTGGAGCTGCTGCTGCGCGAGAAAAAGGCGAACGTGGTGCAATACCGAGAGGGGCGCGGCTGGCGCGTGGTGGCGGAGGGCCTGAGCTTTCCCAATGGCGTGAAGGCCGAAGCGGAGCGGGTACTGGTGGTGATGACCTTCGGCAATGCCATGTTGACCTGGCCGCGCCTGCCCGACGGTACCCTCGGCGTACGCGAGCAGGTGGTGAGCCTGCCGGCCCTGGACGGACTCAATCCGGGCCCCGACCCTGGTACCTGGCTGACGGTATCGCACGGGCCGCTGCTGGATTTCCTGCGCCACAAGCGCTCGAGCGGGCATCCCTCCCGTGCCACCGTGTTCCTGGTGAATCCGGGCACGCGCAGCTTCCAGCCCTTCTTCAGTGACGACGGCCAGCGCATCAGCGCCATGTCCAATGTCGTGCTGGCGGGTCAGGCGCTGTACATCGGCCAGTCCTTTGACAGCTTTATCCTGCGCTGCCCGCTCAAGGGCTGATCGCCTTAGGGGCCCTGAATAAACGCTCATTTATTCAGGGCCTTGGAACCTGTTCCAGCAGGGAGCTCTGCATGCGGTCAGTCGGGACAAATCCCGACCTGCAGGAATCGGCATTCAGTGGCTGATAAAGGCGAGGCTCAGCCAGGGCACGTAGGTGATGATGAGCGCGGCCACCAGCAGCACCAGCGAAAACGGCAGGGCTGCATAGGCGAGCTCGATCAGCGGCTTGCGGAAGCGGTAGCTGCCGATGACCAGGTTCATGCCCACCGGCGGCAGGCAGTAACCGATTTCCATGGTGGCCAGGAAAATGATGCCCAGGTGCACCGGATGCACGCCGTAACCCACCGCCATGGGCAGGATCAGGGGCACCATGATCACCAGTGCCGAGAAGATGTCCAGCATCATGCCCAGCAGCAGCAGGAAGGCCGTCAGCGCCAGCAGGAACACGTATTTGCTGTGGATATGTTCGCGCACCATGTCGAATAGCCGGGTCGGCACTTCGGCATCGATCAGCCAGTTGGTAAACGACATGGCCACGCCCACGATGAGCAGCACGCTGCCCACCATCATCATGGCTTCGCGCATGATGCGCGGCAGCGCCGCGAAACGAATCTCGCGATAGACCAGCACCTGCGTCACCAGCACGTAGAGCGCCGTCACCGCTGCCGCCTCCGACACCGCGAAGTAGCCGCCGTAGATGCCGGCAAACACGAAAACCGGCAAGGGCAATTCCCACTTGGCTTCGGCCATGGCGGAACGCAATTCCCCCCAGGAGAAGGCCTGCAGGGGAATGTTGTGCTGCTTGGTGACGCGCAGGCCAAACAGCGACAGCAGGATGATCATCAGCAGGCAGGGCAGCAGGCCCGCGGTGAACACAGCCTGGATGGTGACGCCGGCCCCCGAGGGCAACTGCTGGGCGATCACCGCATAGAGGATCAGGGGAAGCGAAGGCGGCAGCAGCAGGCCCAGGGCCCCCGAGCTCGTGACCAGGCCAAGCGAGAACCGGTCCGGATAGCCCGCCATCTTGAGCGCGGGATAGAGCATGGCCCCGAGAGCGACGATGGTGACGCCGCTGGCGCCGGTGAAGGCGGTCAGGAAGGCGCAGGTCAGGAAGGCCACCACGGGCAGGCCGCCGGGCATCCAGCCCAGTCCGGCGCGCGCGAGGCGCACCAGGCGCTCGGAAGTACGTGACTCGCCGAGCAGGTAGCCGGCGAGCGTGAACAGCGGCAGCGCCAGCAGCAGCGGCGTATCGACCAGGCGATAGAGCTCGACGCCGATCACGGTGAGGGGGGTTTCACCCGTATAGAAACCCAGCATGGCCGCGGCGGCAATCACGGCGAAGATGGGCGCGCCCGCAAAGGCCGCCAGCAGGATGACGGCAATGATCAGAAAGGTCATGGCGCGCCTTCTCCCACATGCGGGAGCGCGCTATCGCCATGCGGCGCCTTGCTCCAGGGCGTGACCATGGCGAGCAGCAGGTAGCGCAGCATGATGACAGTGAAGGCGATGGGCATGATGCTTTCGCAAACCCAGGTCGGCACATTGGCAAAGGCGGTCGAGGGATTTTCGTATTCCAGGCGCACGAACTCGAGGGAATACCACGCCAGCGCTCCGGCGATGCCGGCCGTGAACAATGCGGTGAACACCACCACCACCTTGTGGGCTCGCGGCGGCAGGAAGCGGCCGATGATGTCGATGCTGATGTGGCGGTGCTCGCGGCTGGCGGCCATGGCGCCCGCCAGGCCGATCCAGAGCACGAGTATTCGCAGGAAGGATTCCGCCCACAGGAAGCCGCCATCAAAACCGTTGCGCAAGACAATCTGCGCGACGGCCAGCACCACCATGGTCAGCAGGAGGCCGACCAGGATGGCGTCCTCGACGACATGCAGGGCCCGCAGCCCGCGCATCAGCCAGAGCCGCACTTACTTCTTACCGGCGCGGGCAGTGGCGAGCAGGGTATTGAGCTGCTGGGCGGCGCCGGCGCTGACAATGCCATCCTTGATCATCTGTGCGGTGGCGAGTTCGCCATTGCGCTCCCAGTCCGCCACTTCGGCGGCGGTGGGCTTGACCGGCTTGATGCCCTGCTTGAGCAGCGCGCCGTAGGCCGAGACATTGTCCTTGCGGTTTTGCGCGTCGATTTCCCGGAACACGCGCGACATGACCTCGCGCACAACGGCCTGGTCGGCCGGGGCAAGGCGACCGAATGCCTTTTTATCGATGGCGAGAGTGCCCACGAAGTAGCTGAGCGGCAGGTCGGTGAAATACTTCACCTGGGTATGCCACTGCAGGGCCACGGCGGCGATCGGCGAGGAAGCGACAGTGTCGATGATGCCGGTCTGCAGGCTGGGCAACACGTCGGCCAGCGACAGCGGCACCGGAGTCACCTGGAAGACCTTCATGGCCAGCTCGGCCTGGTGGTCGTTGTCGGGAATCCAGACGCGCTGCTTGCGCAGGCCCGCTACCGAGGTCACCGGCGCATTCTTGGACATGGCGTAGGCGAAGCCGCCCTCGGCGAAGCCGAAGTTGACGTAGCCGCCGTCCTCGAGCTGCTTCGAGAGCACGGGATCCATCTTGCCGCGCACCAGGTCGACTTCGTTGAAGCTGCGGAACTTGAGCGGCAGGGAATAAACCTGGATGTCACGGGCGGCATCGGCGAGGCTGCCACCGGTGATCGCGCCGCCCTGAAGCTGGCCGATGCGGATCTTGCTGAGCACGGCCTTGTCGGTGCCCATGGTGCCGCCGGTGTAGAACTTAAATTCGACCCGGCCTTCGGTGCGCGTCTTGATGTCGGCCGCGCCGGCACGCATCTTGGTCATCCACAGCGAGCCGTCCGGCGACAGCGTCGCGATCTTCAGCGTCGCGGCATGGACGGGGACGGCGAGGGCCGAGGCCAGGAAGCTGGCGGCCAGCACGCCCAGGAATTTACGCGTCATGAAAAATCTCCGTGTTGCAGTTGCTGCCCTCATGGCGGTGCCGGCTTGTGCCCCCTGCCCTTTCCGGGCTGGCGCGCAGCTGGTACCGCTTCCCCGCTTTTGCCGGGATAAAGGGCTGTAGTTGAGGACGAGTCTTCCGGTGCTCAGAAGTATTCGTCGGCGGACTTGAGCAGGGCGTCCGCTTCTTGTTGTGCCAGTGTGTTGCTCAGCGTCCAGCCCGGCCAATGCGGGTCGGCTGCCTTCACTTCCTGCAGCAGGGTGTCGTGCATCTCGCGGTCGAATACGCCGCGTGCGTAATTTTTTGCAAAATAGACCTTGGCCATGAGGTTATGGCCCTCCGACAGCGCGATGGCCTTCTCGAAGTGCTGGCGGCCCTTTTCCGGACGCCCTCCCAGGGCGGGCGGGATGGCGGTGGCGATCACGCCCAGGTAAAGATGGGCGGCGCCGGACTGGTAACGCTCGTCGAGGGCAACCACGCGCTGCATGATGGCTTCCACGCGCGGCAGGTCGGCCACGGCATTGAAATCGTCGCTATGGGTCTGGATCCAGCCGGCCCAGGTGCTGCCGAGGGTATATAGGCCGGGTACGTCATCCTCGGCATCATCCAGCTCAGCCAGGCGCAGCTGGAGCTCGGCCACGGGCATGTCGCGGACATTGCACAGTTCCTCGACCTGCAGGCAAACCGCCTCGCTGGCATAGGCCAGGGCCTTGCTGGTCAGGGCGGCGGCACGCACCGGGTCTTTCACAAAGGCCCCGGCATAGGCCGAATTGAGGCTGGCGGCGGCCTGGCGAAAGGCCGGGCTGTCGGGCTCCTGGCGCACCAAGGCATCGAGCAGGAGCAGGTAACTGGCGGAGCCGGCCTCGACCACGGCAGGATCGTCGTTGTCCATCATGGCCGCGGACAGGTTGCCGGCAAAGCGCTGGGCCATGCCGCCACAGCCGCCGAGCAGCAATGCCAGCGCCAGCAGGGCAAGGAGCCGGCTCGCGCTGAAGCGGGGAGCGGCATCCGGAAAGTGGGGCATGGTGTCTTCCTGACCATGGGAAAGCGGGATTTATATCACAAGTCAGGCACCCGCCATGACATGCGGCAGGCTCAGGCGGCGAAACGCCGGCCGGGCCCGATGCTTGCCCTCCCCCTTGCCGCTATCATGGAGAGGCCCGGAAGTCTCCAGGGCTGCTTCCTCCAATAATAAAACCGCGAGCCCCCGTCATGCTGCTGACCCCGCTTGACCGTCCTTTTGAATGGAAGAATCCCCCCCGCCTGGCACTTGGCCTGTGCCTGCTCCTGCTGGTGATCTTCCTGCCCTGGCACATGGCCGACCTGCGCCTGGAAAAGGAGCTGGCCCAGCAGTACCGGGACACCCTGATGGCCACCGAATGGCCGCTCTACGAAACCCATGCCCTGAAGACCGGCCAGCGCGCGAAGCTGAAGAAGCTGCAGGCGGAATACGCGGCCGGCAGCGAAGACCCGGACCGGCTCGATAACGTGGCCCTTTATGTCGCCATGGACGACGGCTTTGTGCAGGGCATGCGCCAGCAGGGACAGGACTACCTCAGCCCCGAGAAGTTCGCCGCCTGGCAGGAGGCGCGCACTGCCTTCGACCCGCAGCGCAGCAAGCTGAGCGGGCGCGCCCTTGGCGTGGATCCGCAGGATTTCCGCCCCATTACCTTCATCACCTTCGGCCTGGTCCAGGCCGACTTCATGCAATTGCTGGCGGCGCTGGCGCTGATGCTGACCATTGGCATCGCGATGGAGCTGGCACTGGGCAGCGGCGCCCTCCTCGCCGGCCTGCTGGGAGGCGGCGCCACCGGCGCCGTGGCTTTCCTGGTCAGCAACGGCAGCGACGTCTTGCCGCTTACCGGCGCCACGGTGGGCGTCTCCGCGATCGCCGGCATGTTCTTCATGCACTTCAAAACCGGCAAGGTGCGAGTGCTCCAGCGCTACGAAATTCCCGCCTACAGCCTGGGCTTGCTGTGGGTGCTGCTGGTGGCAGCCGAATTCCTGGTATCGGAGCTGCGTGCCAGCGAACTCATTGCCCGCTTCGCCGCCCTGGCCTCGGGGCCGCTCTGGGCCTTTGCCTACGCCAAGTGGTTTGTGAACGCCGCCGACTTCATGCCGGTGATCAGCAGTGACGAGCCCGAGGACGAGAAGGATCTGGCGGCCCGCCAGCAATTGCACCAGGCCCTGGACGCGGTGGCGCGCCTGGAGTTCACCCAGGCGCAAAAGCTGCTGCGCGAGCTGTACAAGCAAAACCCTTCCAACCTGCGGGTGCTGACCCAGCTCTACTATGTGGAGAAGCTGACCCCGGCCAATGCGGGCTATGACGCGGTCGCCCGGCGCATGTTCAACTTCAGCGCCGTCGAGCATGACAACCTGGTGCTGAATACCTACCGCGACTACTTGCGCTACTCGACCAGCCAGGCAGCGCTGGACCTCGAGACCAGCCTCAAGCTCGTCAACCGCCTGACGCGCATGCGTGAAGTCATGGAAGCGGACAAGCTCATGCGCAAGGTGCTCGACCGCAAGAGCGCACACCCCCAGATCACCAAGACCGCGCTGGCCCTGGCCGACGCCCTCGAACGCCTGCGCGAGCCGGCGCGGGCGCGCTTCTTCCGGCAGGCTGTGGCGGAGTAAATCCCGGACACTGCGCCATGAAAAAACCCGCCTTCCGGCGGGTTTTTTCTATTTCCGAACCTCTGGAGATGCCCAGCTGGCCCAGTGCGTCTGCCCTTGCCGTCGCGCCCGGCTTCCGGGCTGACTGGCGGCCCCCATCCGCTCAGGCCGGAGCCTGGCCCAGCTGCCGTGCCAGGTCGGCCTGCATGCGGTTGATATCGGCGGAAAGGCGGTGGTTGCGGTAACGGCCCTGCAGGAACTGCACGAGCGCCAGCGCCTTCTGCGGCATGGCCAGCTGTTCGGCCAGCAGGCGCGCCGCCAGCAGGTAGGCTTCGGGCAGGCCCGGGTACTGGGCGTGATCCTTGTGCAGGCCACTCAGGATATGCACGGCCAGCTTGAAGTCGCCCTGCTGCTCGAAGGCCATGGCCAGGTCGAGGCGCACCTCCGGCTCGGCCACCTTGAACTCGGGATAGCGCTGCATCAGGTTGCGAAAAACACCGGCCGCCTGCACGCCGCGGCCGGCCTGGAGCAAGGCCTTGAAATACGGGGTGGCATGCGCAAGCAGGTCCGCCTCCTGGCCCAGCGCCCAGATCAGCTTGTGATAGCGCTCGTGCTGGGCGATAGAGGCCGCCTTCTTGTCCACGTCCATGCGCAGCAAGGTCACCGCCTTGCTGTAGTTGCCATCCTTCAGGAGCATCTCCAGCTGCAGCTGCACCGGATCCAGGCGCTTGTATTGCTTGCGCTTGCCCTCGCTGCCTTCGGGTGTGTAGTCCAGCTCTTCCTGGAACTGGAACAGCACATAGGCGCTCAGCACGAAAACGGTAATGGCGACATAGGTGAAGGCCGCCATGTCGAGGCCCTGCCCCACCGCATCCGGCAGCACGTCAGCGAAGAGACCGACGAAGGCGAGCAGGCTGCCGAGCAACAGGTTGGGCAGCAGGAAAAGGGCGAGATAGACCGGCCCCACGCAGGACAGCACATTCATCACGCCCGAGCTGCTGAACCCGCCCCCCAGGCTGCGGCTGGAGGCCACGCCGATGAGCACCGCCGGCAACAGGCCCATGAGCACGACCACCAGCACCTTGCCGGCAAAATGGTAGTTCTCGACGGCAAAAGCAGCGCCGCCCGCCAGCACCGCCAGCATGAGGCCCAGGTACAGCGGCAGCGGGGTGCGTCCCGCCGTTTCCATCAGCGCCTTGGGTCCGATCGGCTCGACATCCCCTCCGGCCACCTTCTCGAAGACGGCCCAGAGATAAACCGTGAGCGGCAGCAGAAAGCCGAGGCGGGCAAGGTTGAGCAGTACGCCCTCTGGCGCCACGAGCGGCACCAGGAAAGCCAGGAACATGAGTACGCCCGCAATGGGCGAGAAGGGATAGCGCAGGAAAGCCGTCAGGCGCTGCCAGAAGGGCGGCGCGTTGTAGGCCGCCGCCAGTGGCTGCAGGTTGGCCTTGCAATGCGGGCACTTGCGCGGAATCGTCGAATCCTCGTCGGCCGGATCGGGCGAGCAGGTGCTGCAATAATCGATATGGCAGGTCTGGCAGCGCCAGTCGGCGGGTTCGAGCACATGGTAGCGGCAGTAGAGCGTCATGATTCTTCTTGTCGTGGGGGCCCGGGCGGACACCGTCCGCCGCTCAACATTAGCGGCTTGGCGGGCCCGCGCCAACTCGGGAAAGGGGCAAGGCCGGAGTCAAGCTGGCGAGCGGCAGGTGGGTCGGACAGGCTGCACCGCTGACGCCGGCCAGCTCTCTCAGCGCGCGCGGATCTTGACCGCCACCGGGCAGTTGGGCCGGTAGTTGGACGTGCATTCGGTGGGGCGTCCATCCGGGGTCAGGCAGACCCGGACCTCGCGCAGCAGGGGCGGCCGCTTGCCGCCCGCGCAGCGGAGCACCACGCCCCGCTCGGGAAAGCCCGGGTTGAGGCGACGGAACTCCCGCAGCACGGTGGCGCGCTCGACAATGACGTCACGGCCGCTGGGCCGCAGTTGCTCGGGCCACTTCAGCTCCATGAACTCGCGCTCGACCGTGGCGAAATAGGCATCGGGCGCCAGCCCGCTACAACGGCCATGCTTCTTCCACTGGTACTGGCGCTGGCTGCCATCGGGCATGATGCCGCGCAAGCGTTTCTCGCGCGCCGCCGACAAGGCGAACGCCGCGCCGCTGCAGTTCTCCGGGGCGCGGCCAGCGGCCTTCTCCGGCCACAGGCCATGCACGGTCACCGGCAACCGGTCACGGCACTGCAGGCTGTTGCGCCATTTGGGATTCTCGTCGCAGAAGGCCGGCGTCAGGCTGACAGCCAACGTGTAGTAATCAAAGCCTTCGGCCAGGGCCAGCGCGGACTGGCCGCACAGCCAGAGGGCCAGCAGGAAGCGCAGCGGATGCATGGGCAATCCCCTCGTTGTTGTCATCAGGAAGCCTCGTCATCGGGCGGCCCGATGCGCAGCGCCGCGGTGGCGATCTGGATTTCGCGCAGGAACAGCAGCAGCGCGATGATGAAGGCGGTCATGGCGACGATGAACAGCAGGGGCACAAGTCCGTGCAGGTAGACTTCCAGCAGCGACTGTACGAACAGGACGACGATCACCAGCGACACGAACAGGGAGCAGGCGGTGCAAAAGGCGATCGCCCGCCCCACCAGGCGGGCGCGCTGTGACAACACCCCGAGATCGCGGTGCAGACGGCGGCGCAGGTCGCTGTCCACGGAGGCCTGGTAGCGGTCCTCCATCTGGCGGGCACGATCGATGATGCGGGCCAGGCGGTTGGTCAGCACCATGAGCATGGAACCGACGCCGGCGAGCAGGAATGCCGGCGCCACAGCGAGCTGGATGTAGGTCACCACATTGGCGGACTGGGCGGCGATAAGGGCGGGAAAGACGGCCATGGGCATCACGACAGGGAAAAGTAGCCCGGAATATACCAGTCCCGCCGGCCGCGACCATGACCGGTTTCACGCCCGCGGGCTTCCACCCCTATAATCCGCGCCCAGCCCCGCCGCCCGAGCGCTGCCATGACCGCCGCCGACCTGGAATACGAACGCCGCTTCGCCGGCACCGCCCGCCTCTATGGCGCGGCGAACTTCGCCCTGTTCGAGCGCGCCCGGGTGATGGTGGTGGGCGCCGGCGGCGTCGGCTCCTGGGCCATCGAGGCCCTGGCCCGCACCGGCATTGGCCACCTCGTCCTGGTCGACATGGACGTGCTGGTGGCCTCCAATGTGAACCGCCAGCTCCCCGCTCTGGACAGCACCTTCGGGCGCGGCAAGATCGACGTGCTGGCGGAGCGCGCCCGCGAGATCAATCCCCGCGGCAAGCTGACCCTGGTCGACGACTTCCTGACCCGGGCCAATATCGAGGAGCTGCTCGCCGACACGCCCGATCTCGTGCTGGACTGCACGGACGATGTGGACGCCAAGGTCTCGCTGATCGTGTACTGCCGGCGCCGGCGCATTCCCATCGTGGTCGCCGGCGCCGCCGGCGGCAAGACCGACCCCACCGAGCTGCGCGTGGACGATATCACGCGCAGCCACCGCGACCCGCTGCTGGCGAAAATTCGCCGCCAGTTGCGCCGCGAGTGCAACTTCCCGAAAGACCCGGACGAAAAGTTCGGCATTCCCTGCGTGTACTCGAACCAGGCCCTGGCGACGCCGGAAGGCGCCGCCTGCGAGGGCGACCTCGGCTGTACCGGCTACGGCTCGGCGACGGTGGTGACGGCCAGCATGGGCATGCTGGCGGTGGCGGAAGGCCTGCGCCACATGTTGCGGCGCATGAAGCTGCGCGATGCGCGCGCGGCCGGGAAGCCGGAGCGCGATCACTCCTGAGGTGGCGTCCCGCTTCAGTGCTGGTAACCCGGGTTCTGGCGATCGAGCTTGCGCAGCAAGCCGGGCCAGGCCAGCGCGCTGCCCATGCCGCGCAGCACAAGCTGCACCATCGACTTCACGCCGGCCAGGATTTCCGGCTGTACGCGCACGAGCTCCCCTCCCCCCGCCTGGGCGCGCACCTGGATCATGCAGGCGGCCTCGAAGATATACATGGAAAGAAAGGCATCGGCCGGCGTCGGCCCCACGGTGAGCAGGCCATGGTTGCGCAGCATGAGAAAGTTGTTCTCGCCCAGGTCATGCACGAGTCGGGGCTTTTCCTCCTCGCGCAACGCGATGCCCTCGTAGTCGTGATAGCCCAGCGAAGCAAGCACGACCGTGGACTGCTGTGAGATCGGCAGCACGCCCTCCTTCTGCGCCGACACGGCGACGCCGTTGATTGAATGTGTGTGCATGACGCAAGCGGCGTCCTCGCGCGCGGCATGCACGGCGCTGTGAATGGTGAAGCCGGCCGGATTGATGTCGTAGGGCGACTCCATCACCTTGTTGCCGTCGAGGTCGACCTTCACCAGCGAGGAGGCCGTGATTTCCTCGAACATCATGCCGTAGGGATTGATCAGGAAATGATGCTCGGGCCCCGGCACGCGCGCGGAGACGTGGGTGAAGATGAGGTCGTCCCAGCCGTAGAGCGCGATCAGGCGGTAGGCGGCGGCAAGGTTGACACGGGCCTCCCATTCCTCGGGCGAGACCTGGGTTTTCACGGAGGCGGTGAGGTTCATGGCTGGCTCCCTTTGACTGGTGAGGACTTCCCGCTGACGGCCCGCTTTCAGGGGAGCGGAACGGCGGGCGTGTGCTGGAAAATCTTAACGCCTGCCAGCCCTGTTGGTTTCCCTGAATCGGGAACGCGCGGCAGGGGAACGGCGCGAAAGGCACGGCGAGAAGAATGGCTGGGGGAGAATCCGCCAGGCAGAGCACGGAAAAAAGGCACCCGAAGGTGCCTTTTCAGCAGGAAGTTCAGGCCGTGGCGCGGCGCGCGTTGTCCGCGATCATGTCGGTGAACATGGGCCACAGCGCCTTGGGCAGGTCATGCCCCATGCCGGGAATCAGGTGCAGGCGGGCGCCCTTGATGGCGCGCGCCACGGCGCGGCCGCAGGCGGGACGCACCAGGATGTCGTCGAGGCCATGAATGACGATGGTGGGCACGGCAATGCGCTTGGCCAGCGGGCGCAGGCTGCCCGAACTCAGCACGGCGGTAAACTGGCGCTTGACGCCGGCCGGGTGGTGGCTGCGCTCGAGCAGCATGCTGGCGAAGGCCTTGAGCTCGTCCTCGGGACTCGGGTATTCGGGGCTGCCGATGATGCGGAACAGCTTCAGGCTATGGGCAATGAGCTGCTCGCGGGTGGCGCCCTTGCCGGGGCCTTTCATCAAGGGCTTGATGGCCGAGGGCGCGGGCGGCGGCAGCAGGGGCTGGTTGTTGCTGGAGAAAATCACGCCGAGCGACGCAATGCGCTCGGGATGCTGGCCGGCCAGGATCTGCGCAATCATCCCGCCCATGCTGGCGCCCACCACATGCGCCTTGCGGATGCCCAGGTGATCGAGCAGGCCGATGCAGTCGCCGGCCATGTCGTAGAGGGTATAGGCAGCCGGGCTCTTCAGGCCGAGCGAGAAGCGCGCCATGCGCAGCAGCTCGTTCATGGGAGGGCTCTTCACCTTGAGCTTGGTGGAGTGGCCGATGTCGCGATTGTCGAAGCGCACGACCCGGTAGCCCTTCTTGACGAGCATCCGGCAGAAGTCTTCGGGCCACAGCAGCATCTGCGCCGACAGGCCCATGATGAGGAGGATGGCGGGATCGGCCGGATTGCCCCAGTCCTCGTAATGCAGCTCGATGGCGCCGGCCTTTGCGCGGCCCTCGCGCACGGGGATGTCGTGAAGGATTCGTTCTGAAGAGGTCATCTGGGGCTCCGAAGGCGTCCTGGCCTGCACTGTGTCCGGACAGGGCGCCGGGATGGATCAGGAATGCGTCGATGGTAACGGAAAGTGCCAGCCCCGACAGAGGGCGACGGGACAGGCTTTCGTCATTGCGGGCCAGTTAGCGGTGAAACCCGCCAGGGCAGGACTCAGCGCAGGGCCGGCCGGGTCCAGGGCGGCACCCAGCCGCCGATGCGCCTTTCCAGCTCGAGAGCGCAGGCCAGGGACAGGTGATCATTGTCCTGGGCCGCCACGATCTGCACGCCAAGTGGCAGGCCTTCGGCGTTCAGGCCCATGGGCACGGAAGTGCTGGGCACGCTCATGGCGTTGAAGATGGCGCAGCGCACCCAGTTGAAGGGCGGGAACAGGGGCTTGCCGTGCTTCGGCGCCACCTCGGTATAGGGCAGCGTCACCAGCACGCCATCATCACCCAGAGCTTCCTCGATCTGCTGCTTGAGGGTGACGCCCAGGGCCACGAATTTTCGGGCGCGCCCCGGCGCCAGCTCGGGCACCTTTTCCAAGGCGGCCAGGATGACGAGGGGCAGCGTGTGGGGAGAGCGTCCGGTGAGCAGGCGGCCGAACTCGCGCAGCGGACGCCAGACGCTGCGCGAGCCGAACATCATCTCGGCAAAGCTCGGGCCTTCCGCGGTGGCGAGCATGGATGACCAGATATCAAAACCCTTGTCGAGCAGCGGCAAGTCGATGCTTTCGACCCGGGCCCCGGCCTCTTGCAGCGCCTGCACGGCGCGGGCCTGGGCCTCGCGCATGTCACGCCTGGCGCGCGGGCCGCGATCCGGCGCCAGCACCAGGACACGCAGGCCCTTGATGTCGACGCTGGCGACATCCTTCAGGCGACCTGCGGCAGGGCCTGCCATGATGCGCAGCAAAGGCTCGAGATCCTCGGCGCGCCGGCAGAGCGGGCCGGTGGACAGGAAGTCGTCGATGCCGCCCTGCGGGCCCGGGTACTGGCCCTCGTTGGGCACGAGGCGCGGCGAGCATTTGTGGCCGAACACGCCGTTGAAGAAGGCCGGCATGCGGATGGAGCCGCCAACATCGGCGCCGAGGCCGAAGGGCGAGGCGCCGGCGCCGATGATGGCGCCCTCCCCGCCCGAGGAGCCACCGACGATGCGCGCCGGGTCGTAGGGATTGTTGCTGCGCCCGTAGACCTCGTTATAGCTCTCCATCCACATGCACAGTTCGGAGGTATTGGAGACACCGAGGGGAATCGCACCGGCCGCGCGCAATCGGGCGACAGTGATGGCGTCGCTGTCATTGATGATGTGCTGGCGCGAAACAAGACCGGAAGCCTGCGGCGTGCCCTCGAGCTCGAAGTTCTCCTTGATGGTGCAGGGCACGCCCAGCAGCGGCGGCAGGCTGTCGATACTGCCGGCGGCACGGGCCGCGGCAAGCTGGACGTCGGCGCGGTCGGCCTCGGCGCGGGCCTCGCGGAAGCGCGTCACGACCACGGCATTGAGGCCGGGATTCACGCGCTCCATGTGCTCGATATGCGCCTCCACCACCTCGCGTGCCGAAAACTCGCCGGCGCGCAGGGCGGCGGCCAGGGCCGTGGCGGAGGAACTCAGGATGCGGAGGATGCGGTTGGCGTCGCGGGCGAGGCTGGAGGCGGTCATGGGCGGGTTTCCTGTCAGATAGCCTGATTCTGCCGCAGCCGCGAGCCGGCACAAGGCTCCGGCAGGCCCGTCAGGGGAAAATTTCGGCCCCGGGGTGCCGGTTTGCGGCCGGGCATGAGACCGGCTTTGCGGTGGCGCCCGCTATCTTTGATAATCCCGTCTCTTTTCCTGGGCCCGCCCGCATGTCCGATACCGCCCGCCGCATTCCCCTGGTCGACCAGATCGAGGCCCTGCTGCCGCAAACCCAGTGCGGAAAATGCGGCACGCCCGGCTGCCGGCCCTATGCCGAAGCCATTGCCGCAGGCACGCCCATCAACCGCTGCGTGCCAGGCGGTGCCGACACCATCGCCGACCTGGCCGCGCTGCTGCATACCCCTGCCCTGCCGCTCGATCCGGCCTTTGGCGTGGAGGCGCAGACGCAGCGCATCGCCTATATCCGCGAGCCGGAATGCATCGGCTGCACCAAGTGCATCCAGGTCTGCCCGGTCGATGCCATCATGGGCGCGGCCAAGCTCATGCACACCATCCTGATCGACGAGTGCACCGGCTGCGACCTTTGCGTGGCCGCTTGCCCGGTGGACTGCATCGAGATGCACGACTTTCCGAAGATCACCGGCAAGACGGAAAAGCAGGCACGGGCCAATCACTACCGCATGCGCTTTGAAGCGCGCAATGCGCGGCTGGCGCAGGAGAAGGAATTGCTGGCGCAGCAGGCGAAACCCGTCATCACGCCGCCGCTGGTGGCGACGGCGGTGACGCCCCCGGCCGACAGCAAGGCGCAGGTGATCGCCGCCGCCCTGGCGCGCAGCAACCTGAAGAAGGCCGAGCGCAAGCTGGCGGATGCCGCCGCGAGTGGCGGCGACACAACAGCGCTGGCGATAGAGGTGGAGCGCTGCCGCCAATCCGTGGCGGAGCTCGAGCGCAGTCAAGCGGGCGACTGAAGCGTCGCTGCCGGGCCCGCTGCGCCCGGCTTACAAACCCCGGCTGATGGTGAAGCTGCCGAACACTGGCAACTCCTCCTGCCCGGCAAACTCGCGCGAGCGGTTGTAGTGGGCGAAGGCGATCTTCCAGGGGCCGTGCGCGAGGGCAACGCCGCGCCCGAAATCCGAGACCAGCACGCGCTTGTCGACACTGTGGCTGGGCTTCCAGGTATTGCCGTCCAGCGTGAGGTTGTGGGCCACGGCCCGGACATCAATGCTGGCAAAGACATGCCAGGCCCAACTGTCCGGCAACGGCGCCCGGTGCACCGGCGCGGTGTTCTCGCCCCCCGGGCGCAAGGGATCGCTGCCGAAGTCATCGGGCAGGCGGCGGCCGAGGCGAACCTCGAGCCCGGTATTGGCGGCAGTCATGAGATTACCCAGGCTACCGCCCCAGTGCGCATTCGCATCCCATTCCCATGAGCCCGCCCTTTCCGGCTGCCAGCGACGTACCCGTTCGTGCACCACCTGGAGGACCGGCTCGTCACGCAATTGGGTATCCCAGCCCTGCCAGGGATCGATGCCAAAGACGCGATGCCAGTTGTTCTGCACCGCCTCGCCCTGGGCGGAGGGACCCACCATGCCCACCCGGAGCAAGGATGACTGCAGGGTGTCGCCACTGCGCGCGTTGTAGCCGATGCTGGCCAGCAGCAGTGCGGCATAGGGACGGTCCCGCAGTTGCACGCCCACCGGCGTGCGCGCCGAAGGCGTGTAGAGCGACTGGCCCAGTCCGAGCACGACATTTTTTTTATCGAAGCCTTTGGGCTGCAGCCACTCGAGATAGCGGTTGATGCCGCGCGCAATCAAGGGCAGGCAGTCCTGGTTGGCAAAGTCGTCGAGGTTCCCCGACTTCAGCGTCAGCTGGAATCCGTTGGTATAGCCGCGGTCCTGGTTGGAGCCACCGAACAGGTCGTTATCGAGGCGAGCGCTCAGTACCGGACGGGTGCCAATGCCCGCCTCCGCGCAGGGATCGACGGGCGTTGGGGCCTCGGCCCAGGCCAGGCTCTGCAGGCCTAGTACCAGACCGGGGAGTAACGCGCGCCACAACACTGTCAACTTCATGCAATTTCCGGAAGAGCCTGCCGAGCCGGGGCGCGGAAGACTCCCCACCTTCCGGTAGATACCCTCTAGTTACAGCTAATCCTGATGCAACGCCAGCCACCGCCCCCGGAAAGCGCAACGGCAATCACCGGTGCGTCAGGCGGGGACTGGCGCGGCCGGCATGTCCGCCGGCGCCGTGCAGCGCTCGAGGAAAGGCTGGGTAACGGCGAGAAAAAGCTCCGGCACTTCAGCGAAGGGGGCATGGCCCGAGGGCAGCACGATCAGGTTGGAGGCGGGGATGGTGGCGGCGGCACAGGCAGCCTCGCGCACCGGAATCAGGGGATCGCGGCGGCCGGCGATGACCAGGGTCCTGGCCTCGATGAACTTCGCCGCCTCGCGCAGGTCGAACTCCGGGCGCAGGAAGCTGCGCCAGAGCGCGGCATTGACCGCGACGGCATCGGCGCCGCGCTGCTCGCCACGGGCGCGGGCCCGCATGGCCAGGCTGACGGTGGTTTTCACACGCAAATAAAGGAAAGCCAGCAGACCGCTGAGCCAGCGGGTCATGCGCTCATTGCCCTTGATCTGGCAAAACAGCCGCGTCCAGTAGTTATGGGTGGTAAATCCGGCCGGTGCGACCAGCACCAGGGCGCTGACCCGCTCCGGGCGGCGCAGGGCCAGGCAGGCCGCCGCATAAGCTCCCAGGGAATTGCCGACAATACGCAGGTTGTGCAGGTCGAGCTTGAGCACGAACTGCTCAAGGAGCTCGGCATACTGCATGGCGGTGGCCGTCGAGGGCGGCAGCGGCGCGGCGGATTCGCCATAGCCGGGCCAGGCCAGGCGCAGCACGCGGTAGCGGGCGGCCAGCGCGGGCAGCACGGCGTCGAAATCGCGGGGGTCGCCGGGGTTGGCATGCAGCAGGAGCAGGGGCTCGCCGCTGCCCTGCTCGTCGTAGTGCACCGTGCCCCGGTAGGTTTGCAGCTCAGGCATGCAAGTCTCTGCTGATCAGGGATAGGCCCCGGCGCACCGGCGCCGGGAAGTCCGTGCGGCAAAGGTAAGGGAGCCCGCCCGGTCGCCCTGTCAGTAATTGGTAACGCATGGCGGACCCGGACTTACTCGACCATCTTGCCGGCCCTGCCCATCATGTAGCGGATACGCTCGGGAAACAGGCGCGAGGTGTAGGCCAGGGTCTTGTTGACGGCGCCCGGCACGCACACCGGCTGGCCGGCCATGACCGCATCGAAGCCGGCGCGGGCCACGGTCTCGGCGTCGTGCCACATGAAGGCGGGCAGCCTGTTGGTGAGCTCGCGGGTGCCCTGCACGTCATGGAACTCCGACCAGGTGAAGCCCGGGCAAAGCGCGGTGACGTAGACTCCATGCGGCTTGAGCTCCATGTCGACGGCCTCGGAGACATTGAGCACAAAAGACTTGATGCCGGTGTAAAGCATGCTGGGGGCGGTGGGCGCGAAGGCCGCGAGCGACGCCAGGTTGATGATGCGGCCATAGCCGCGCGCCTTCATGGCCGGCGCCAGGCTGTGCATGAGCCCGGTGACGGTGCCCATCATGACCTGCATCTCGGCGTGCAGCTCGCTCCAGTCGCTGCCCAGGAAGCTCTTGCTGGCGGCGAAGCCGGCATTGTTGACCAGGATGTCGATATCGAGCCGCATGCGCTCGGTCGCGGCGACGATGGTGGCCACGGCATCGGAGCGGGAGAGGTCTACCGCGCAGATCTCGGCGCGGATGCCAAAGGCCTGCTCGAGCTCGTTGCCGAGGTGTCGCAGGCGGTCTTCGCGACGCGCCACGAGCAGGAGATTGGCGCCCCGGGCGGCGAGCAGACGGGCGAAGGCCTCGCCAATGCCGGCCGAAGCGCCGGTGACCAGGGCGGTACGACCGTTCAGGGATGCGGACATGGGACACTCCGTTGTCGGCAATGCGGGCTGGCATCTTGCCTCAGGCGCCGGCCGGCGGCCAGCAGGCTTGTCCGGCAACCGCGTGACCGGCCGGACGCTGACCTGAGCTTAGCGGAACCGCGGCAATCTCCTAGAATCAGCCGACACTTTCAGCCCAATTTCCCAGCCCCCGCGAGCGCGCCCCTTGAACCCCAGCAAACGCCAGCAGATCTTCGCCCGCTTTCAGGCCGCCAATCCGCACCCCACCACCGAGCTCCATTACCGCACGCCCTTCGAACTGCTGGTGGCGGTGCTGCTCTCGGCGCAGATGACCGACGTGGGCGTCAACAAGGCCACCGCCCGGCTGTTCCCGGTCGCGAACACGCCGGAGGCCATCCTGGCCCTGGGGGTGGAGGGACTGCAGGACTACCTCAAGACCATCAACTTCTTCCGCACCAAGGCGGAAAACCTGATCAAGACCTGCCGCCTGCTGATCGAGAAGCACGGCAGCGTGGTGCCGGAGTCGCGGGAGGCGCTGGAAGCATTGCCGGGCGTCGGCCGCAAGACCGCGAACGTCATCCTCAACACGGCCTTCGGCCACGCCACCATCGCTGTCGACACGCATATCTTCCGCGTTTCCAACCGCACGAAGCTCGCGCCGGGAAAGGACGTGGTGGAGGTGGAGAAAAAGCTGGAGAAATTCGTGCCGCCGGAATACCGCCAGGATGCGCACCACTGGCTGATCCTGCACGGCCGCTATACCTGCGTGGCGCGCAAGCCGCGTTGCGGTTCCTGCCTCATCGAGGACCTTTGCGAGTTCAGGGACAAGGTTTACGACTGACGCGGAAGCCGCACCTGCCTGACCGGCTAAAGGCCGCAAGCAGGCTTCCGGCTATTGGCAGTGGCAGATGTTCCTTACTCCGTCGTTTTGGCCGTCGTCTTGCCTGAGGCTTCAGCAGGCTCCACCAGCAGCTTCTTGACCTTCCTGTCGTTACGCTCCAGGCGTTCGCGACGACGCTGGATCTCGCCACGGCGCAGCTTTGGCCCCTCGACTTTTTTCACATCCCGGGCCTGCATCTCCGCAAGATCACGCTTGGCGCGCGCCCGCTGCACGATGGCGGCCTTGCGCGCAGGGGTGAGGCGCGCAGGCGTGACGCCTGCGGAAGCAGGACGCGCCAACGCAGGCGCCACAGCCGCTGCCCCCGTCTTGACCGGGGCAGACCGCGCGCCCTTTGTGACGGAGGCCGCGGCGCGCGCGGGAGTCACGGGCGCGATCGCTGAACGCGCCTTTGCGCCTGCCGGCTTCGTCGTTGTGGCCGCCGCGGCGCGAGGCGCCGTGACCGCGGCGGGCGCCCGGAGGCCGGCAGCGCTGGCTGCAGGCGCTGATGCCGCCGGCGCAGGCGCAGGCGCAGGCAGAGGCAGAGGCAGAGGCAGAGGCAGAGGCAGAGGCAGAGTAGCGGGCAGTATCGCAGCGCCAGCGGGGGCTGACGTGGTTGCGGCAGGCACCGGAGCGGGAACGGCCAGCGGCGAAACCATGGGGAGCGCGACCCCGCCGTTCTCCATCAGCGGCACGGGAGTCGGGCCGGGAGCGACGGGCAAAGTGGCCGGCGGGACGGCTGCAGAGGGCGCATCGACGCTCGTGGGCGAGGCAGCACCCGCGGCAAGCCCGGCAAGATCGTCCGGCGTCGCGGGCGCCGCCGCGGCGGGCGAAACCGCCGCCGCAGGCAGGCCGGCGGGCACAGGCACGACAGCAGAAGTCGCCTTGGAGCTGCGGCCGAATACGCCCCGGGCATCGCTCCAGATCTGGCGGATACTGTGCTGGTCGACCTTGAGACGCATCTTCAGGTAGACACCTTGGGCGGTATATTCGCCCGGACTGAAGTCGGCGTCGGTAAAACCCTCGAAGTTATAGCCGAGGCTCACCCAGGCATTCTTCACCGGCGTCATGCCGACGGCGATGCCATACTGGTAGTCCATCACTCCCGGCGTCCAGGAATGCAGGATGCTGTTGCGCCAGCCAATGTCCCAGCGTGGCGACAGGTCACGGCGCCATTCGATGCCGACCAGGTCGGTGTAGCCGCTGTAGCGGGTGGCGTCGATGGTGTCGAGCACAAACTTGGCGCCGTATTGCAGGCTGATCTGATTGGCCTCCCAGCGGTGATTCGCATTGAGGTTGTTGACGATGCGCCGGCCGTCGAAATTGCCGATGGCGTTGGTCTTGCTGTCGATACCAAGGTCGAGGCGGTCGAGCAGGATCCAGCGCGAATCGTCCGGGCGCCAGGCAAATGACCCGCGCAGCAGGAAGCTGCTGTCTTCGTCGCCATTGATGCGTTCGGCCACAATGCTGGTGAGGCCCAGCGCCACCGCCACTTCCGGGTTGAGCTCGCGATAGAGTCCGCCCACGAGGTTCCAGCGGAATTCATCCTCCGCTTCGCGACGCTCGATACGGCCCACCGCCTTGATGTCCTCGAAGCGATAATTGGCGCCGGCATTGGCGGCCCAGAAATCCGTGGTGGCCGGCCCGAAGGTGGCGGGTACCTGCGGATTGAAGGCTGCCGCCGTTGCGGTATTGGCCAGGGTGTCGGCGCGGTCATAGCCGAAATCGGCGGTCCATTGCGGGGTCAGGGTCAGGGACTGGCCAAGACCGAGGCCGGCGCGCAGGCGATTGCCGGACTCCGAAGCCTCGCGGTCGAGCTGGGTGCTGACCTTGGCGCCCTTCCAGGGCTGCACCTGCACGCCCAGGCGAGTGTTCTCGGTATCCCGCAACTCGCTCATGGCCCACTCCTGCTCCAGCGAAAGCTGCACCTTGCGGCTCACCTGGAAATCGGCGCCCATGAGCAGGCGATCGGGAAAGTCCAGCGATTCGCTGTTGGTCAGGAAGGCGGTTTCAAGACTGGAACGAAGCTTCACCTTGTTGCCAGGCAGCGCATAGCGGCCGGAAAGCGTCAGCTGCTCGGCGCCGCGGTCCTCGGTGGGCAGCGACTCGTCGATATGACGCAGGCCGATGCCATAGCCATAACGGTCGTGGCTGACGTCGTTGCGCAAGTCGATGACCTGGCGGCTGGCGCCGGAGCGCAGCATCTCCTGCTGGTAGACGTCGGCGGTAAGGGCCGTGTGCTGCTGGATCTGGTAGCGGCCTTCCATGCCGAGCTTGCGGGTGCCCTCTTCCGTCGCGCTCTGCTGGCCCAGGCCAAAGCCGCCATCCTGCTCGCGCAGGTAGCTGCGGGCCTTGATCTTCTGGCTGTCGTGCTTCCACTCCAGCAGGCGGGCGTTACCCTCGCGCGGCAGCAGGCCGTCCTGGGCGGTGCTGGCGAGCTCGAGGCGAACGGTGTCCGCCGGCGTCACCTTGTAGCTGGTGTCGAGGCCGCGCAGCTCGCCCTGGTTGATGCCGTACTCCTCCTGCACCGCGGTGACACCGATCACCGCCTTGCCATCCTTCAGCTTGACTGCCGCACGGCCGCCGGCATTGAGCGCATCGCCCGCCGCCACTTCGGTCTCGTACTCGACAACGATCCAGACCGGGTTGAAATCGCTGTCCTGGCTCGGGATGGGCGTCTTGAAGAAGATCTCGCCGCGATCGTAGTCAATGTTGTAGTCGGCCCAGCGCGACAGCTGCTGCGAATCGCGCACCACCTCGGACTTGAAGCGGTCACGGATTTCGATCCGGACTTTCTCGGACCCGGCCAGCAGGGGATTGCGGGTCAGGCGGTACAGGCCCGAGGTGCCATCGCCGCGCATCTCGTCGCGCACAAAGCCGCGGCCGGTATCGGCGGCAAAGAAGTTCAGGTCGAAGCGCTGGTCGTGGTATTCGGACTTGAGACCGGTCAGGGAGCGGGTATAGCGAGCCAGCTCGACTTCCGTCATGCCGGTGTCGAAATCACCGAAAAGCGCGTAGAACGCATCGCGCTCAATGCGCAGGTAAAGCTTTTCCTTGCTGGGCGCATCGTGGCGGGGATCGGCCGCATCCGCATAGAGGGTGTAGAAGCGCTCCGGGTCAATGGCGCCGCCGAAGGCGCCGGCGCGCTCCCGATTGCTGTCGTAGGCCATGGTCAACAGCCACTTGCCCTGGATCTGGCCCTTGGCGAAAAAGGCGGCGCGGCCGTCCTGCCAGAGATCATCACTGGCCCCGGCGGCACTCGCGGCCTGCATATTGCCGCTGACGCTCTTCGCGGCCAGTGAACCCTCCGCGAGCGCGACCAGTATCCACTCGCGCTTCTCCGGTCGCACATAGACGGGAATCCGCTCCACCGCCTTGTTGTAGGCGATCTCGATGGTGTAGAGACCGGAACGCGTCACGGGTGCGAACTTGATGATGCCGTCGGTACCGACCGGAATCTTGCCGGCACTGTCGGCCACGGCCCGCTGCGCATCGGTGGTGATGAAAGGGCGCAGGCCGCCGCTGCTAACCAGGCGCAGGTCAACTGCCGCCGGCACCACGCGACCGGTGGCATCCACCAGGTCGATCTTCACGGTGATGGGCGCGCGACCGTCGGCGACGTTTTCCGGGCTCTTGCCGGGGCGGATGCGCGTGATATCGGATGCCACCACCACGGTCATTCGCTGGTCGACGCGCACAATCCCGAAAGGATCGGTGCCCTTGATGCTGAGCACATGCGGGCCGGGTTCGCCGAGGTCCACGCCGACAAAGCTCATCAGCGTGGTCTGGCCTTCATCCTTGCGAAAGCCGAGGCGATCCTCGGGAATCTCCTGGCCGTCCAGCCGGATTTCGGTCTTCAGGCGCGAATCCACGCGCACGCGCAGCGCCTGCACGCGGTCGGCCACGACCTCGCCGTCACGGTGCGACAGCAGGCCGATGCCCTTGTCCTCGGGCGCCTCCGCAACCGGCCCGGCACTTTCGGGTGCCGGCGCCGCCACTGCCACTGACTGCCATTCCGTCCATTCACGGCGCTGCTCGCCGGAGTCGCCGCGTGCCACTTCGAGGCGTGCCGCAGCGGCTTCGCCCTGGGCATAGACCTTGAGTTCGACGCGACGGTTGGAATCGCGCCCCTTGAGCGTCTTGTTGTCGTCAATGGGCTCGTCGGGGCCTTTGCCGAAGGCCTGGATGCGGTCATCCGCCAGGCCCAGCTTCTGCTTCAGGTAATCCGCCACGCTTTGCGCCCGCGCCAGCGACAGGGTGTGGTTGTCGTTGATGGCGCGACCCTTGCGGGGCACCACGCGCACATTGTCGGTATGGCCCACCACCTCCATGCGAATTTCGCCGACGCCGCGCAGTTCGGTCGCGATGTCATCGAGCCAGCGCTTGTCGGGCGCCGTCAGCTCGGTGGAAAAGCTACCGAAGCGGGGCCGGAAAATGATGACCCGGCCCAGCCGCTCGGGCACCAGCACCGAGGTCCGGTTTTCCAACACGTCGAACTCCACCGGCAGGCCCGCCACCGTCGTCCCCAGCAGCACCAGCACGGAGTGCTGCCCGGGCCGGGCCGATGGCGCGAGCGCCACGTCCCAGGACAAGATGGTGGTCGGCGCGGCCGGCACCGCCGGCAAGGCGAGGCGCCAGCCCTGCGCATCCACGACCGGGTCCGGCAGCACTTCGCCGTCGAGGCGCAAGCTGCCCGGCTGCACCTGCAGGTCGAGAGGCATGAGCACCTGCAGGGTACTGGCCTCGAGCGCAGTATCCGGATGCGTGAACGCCACGGTGTAGCGCAGGCCACCGGCCACCGGCTCGCTGGTCAGGCGCAGCCCGAGCTGGCGTTTCAGTTCTTCCATGCGCACATGCAGCGACTCGGCACGGCGCACATGGAAATCGTTCTGCCAGAGACTGCCGCCCTGTACATCCACAAAACGCGAGAACGCGGTTCCGGCCGCGCGCGTGTCGTTTTCACAGGACAGGACCTCGACGCCGGCCGGCAGGCCCTGGCTGTCGAGCTGCAATACATGGGTACCCGGCCGGATATCATCGAAATGCCAGCGTCCGCGTGTATCAGTGATCACATAACGACCGTCCTCAAGGTAGAGGCGTGCGCCCGGCAGGGGCTTGGCGCGGGCCAGTTCATCGGCGCTGCAACCTTGCGTCTCGAGCACGCGCCCGGCCAGCAAGGCACGGGCCCGCATCAGGTCCTCGCGCACCCGTACGGTGGCGCGCGCGACATTCGACTGCACGACATTATTGCCGGCGCGCGCACTGTTGACGGCATCGCCGAGCGGGGTCGCGGCCGTGGCCTCGGCCACATAGGTAACGCGCGCATCGCCATTCAGGCCCATGTTGCCGATCACATGCGTCAGGGTGCGGCCATCGGGGCTGATCTGCGGATCCGCCACTGTGACACCGTCCTGCTTCATGCTGCCGGCGCGGTAACGGAAACCGGGCGGCAGCGTGTCCTGCAGTTGCACACCGGTCAGCGCGCCGCCGCTGCGGTTGCTGGCGACGATGTCATAGGGCACGAAGTCACCGATGGCGGCGACCTGGCGCACCGTGTTCTTCACCAGCAGCAGACCCGAGGTAACACCATCGAGCGGCAGGTCGACACGAAACGGCAGGCCATTTGGCACGACAAAGGGTTCGCCGCGCGAACCGGTGGTGACCTGCAGGCCGGCAAAGGCCGGCGCGGTGAATTCACTATCCGCCCGCGCGGTAGGAAAAACATAATTGCTGCGATTGACCACGAGATAGTAACTGCGACCCGGCGTCACGAAGGGAAACCGGTATTCGCCGGGCCGCAGGGTGTAGGTCCGCGCTCCGGTGCTGAACGTACTGCCCGTGATCACCGTCGCCGGAAAGGCTTCGCCGGCATCCCCGGCCACGGTGGCGGGCACGCCGGCGAGCTCGTCCATCAGGGTGACGCTGACACCATCAAGCAGCTGTCCGGTGTCGGCATCGAAGGCGACGCCGTAGGGATCCACCAGCCCCACGGGGTCGGTCTGCTCACTGACATAGTTGGCGTAGACCTCGCCGCCTTCCTGCACGCTGAGGAGACAGTCAGAAGCAGCCGCATCACGGGTGGTGTTGATGAAGCCGGCGAACTCGCCGGAGTTGGGAGCCGTCTCCTGCAGCAGCAGGGTTTCGACATCGCCCGAAGGTTGAGCATGAATCGTCACGGACAGCATGTCGCTGCCACCGGCACTGAGGTTGGCGCCAGGATCCTTGACCTGCAGGAACACCGGCTCGCCCACGCGGTATTCGAGAGCGGGCTCCAGGACATAGGAGGCGGGCAGGCCAGGCAGGTCACTGCCGCCACCCACCGGCCCAAAGACCGGAACGGAAAGGGAGTTGCCGGCGCAAAGCACCGGCTGCATCACCACGGTTTCACTGGCAGCCGGGTTCGTCACGCCGCCCAGGGGATAGCGCAGGAAGGTCACGGCGCCGACGCGCACGGACACGGAGGCCTGCACCGTCGGCAAGCTCGTCGCTGACAGTGTCGCCCGATTGAGAATGACCGTCCCCGGCGCTGCCGCCGAGGCAAGAACAGGCAGCCAGAGACCACACGCGGCGAGTGCCGTCAGGCACCCGCCGCGCAGGGCTGCGAGCCAGTTACTCCGGTGATGCGCCAGCACGACGGCTGACTCCGGGGATGACCGGTTCTTACTGGACAGTGACCTGGAGCACCACCGTCGCTGTCTCACCCACACCGATCTCGCCGGCAGGCTCGCTGGCGCTGTTCACTTCCATACCACTGTTTACGGCGGCCAGGGGTGTGGTCGCCGTTTCGTCAGCAACCGGAGTGCCATTGAGGCTGGTGCTGTTGGGCACGTAGGTGGTGTAGTCCGGGATGTCGTCGGTGATGACGGCGCCGGTCAGGTTGCCCGAAGCACCTACGGCAACTGTGGCCAGCAGGCAATATTCAAGCGTATCACCGGTCTTGGAGGTCACGCCGGAGGTGTAATAGGTGTTGCCGTTGCAGGTGGCCGTTCCGGTCGCCAGGGCATTACCCGCGGGACGACTGAAATTACGCACCAGCTTTGCCAGGTTGGTGGTGGCTGGCACCACGGTGGTTACCGTGTCATTGCCATCGGCCGTAGAGCTGTAGATCACGGCCGTACCTGCCAGGTCGGTTGCGGTAGAAGTCGCCGTGAAGGAAACGGTGTGCACCGCCGGCGCCGGAGTGGCGGGCGCGCTGGCCACGACGCGTTGCACCAGGGTCACCTGCTCGCCAACCTGGACACCGGCCGCCACGGAGCCGGCGGTAATTGCCGGGGCCGCGCCGACCGGGGTCAGCGTCAGGCTGGCAGGCGTTTCGGGGGTGGTGACGCCGGTGCTGACGTTGGTGCTGGCGGGTGCGCCGTTGCTGACCGCGGTCACGGTGTAGAGGTCGCCCCCCACACTGACGATGTCATTGATCGACAGGTTGGTCTGCGAGCCCGCAGGCAGGTAGATCACGCCGACGCCGGAGGCCTGGCTGGTCACCGAGGCCCCGAGCACGACGCTGCTCACCGGCGAGCCATTGAGCAGGAAGCCCAGGCCGGGTGCTGCCGAGGTATTGGTGTCGACTGAACTCAGGTCGAGCGCGAAGCTGTCGCTACCGTTGGAGTTGCTGGTGAACGTGAACGTATAGTCGGCATCGCTGTAGGCCGGCACGGTCAGGTCCGCCGTACTCTTGACCACGGACGGGGCCGCCGCCACGGTTTGCACCGCGACATTGACCGCCGCTTTCACTGGCGCGCCACCGCCGGCATAGCTCAGCGTGGCGACGTTGTGAATGGTGGCGCCACCGGCGGTATCGGCCAGCGCCTGCTGGGCCATGCCCAGGGCGGCAACCAGCGCCAGGACCCCTGAGCCCTGCTTCAGCAGGGCATTCGTTTTATTAGGCTTCATGACAAATCCTCAAATAGGCACTCCGTGCCTTCGCAGAGGGCCTCCCTGCCCTCGATGCGTGAATACCGCTTTTAATTGATGGTCACGCTGAAAACGGCATAGGCCACGGAGTTGGCGCCCATGGATCCCCCGGTGCCGTCGTTCACGCTGATGCCAGGACCGTCCGAGCCGCCCGTACCGGGGTAGAAGTAGACGGACAGGCCATTGGTTTCGCCGGCGTCTCCATCGCTGCCACTGTCAGTCAGCGCGGCCGGCCCCGTGCCATCGTCCAGCGTCATCGAGTTGGCCAGGTAGGTCGTGAAGGGCGGGATGGGATCACTGATCTTCACCAGCGTGGCGCTGCTGGTGGTGGCGCTCTTGGTCACCACGATCAGGTACTCGAGCACTTCGCCCGGATTGCCGGTAACGCCGCCCGTGTAGTAGGTCTCGCCTTCGTACACCACGTCACCGACGCCCGCGGCATTACCGCCGGCGGCAGCGGCATAACCGGTGTTGCGCACCAGCTTCTGCACCGTCAGGCCGACCGACAGTACCGTCGTCACGGTGACGTCGTTGCTGGTGTAGACGTTGTCCACGGAGTCAGTGGCGGTCGTGGTCACGGTGACAGTCTGGTCGACGGCCGCGTTGCTGACCGTGCCCGGATCCACCGTCATGGTGAAGACCTTGCGTTCGGCGATCAGCGTGCCGGCCGCCACGACCAGGGCGGTACCATTGCCATTCACGGTAATGGTGGTGTTGCCCGGGCTGAGCGTATCGGCGCCGATGCCCGCGACGGTGAAGGTCTGGCCACTGATGATGACGATGTCGCCAACCACGAGGCCGTTGATGGACGTATCAGCAGTGTTGTCACGCGGCACCGTGATTGCGGTGGTGCCGGCGGCGGTGATGGTGGTGCCACTGGCCACGGTGGTGGCGCCCAGGATCACGCTGCCGACATTGGTCGTGGCGGTGGAGCCGGAAATCCCGGCACTCTGCGCCAGCGGCGAGGTCAGGTCATAGGTGGCGATACCGTTGGCCGTCGTGGTGATGGTGTAGCTGTACACCGCGTTGGTGGCCGGATCGGTAGATTGATCAATCGGCGCGCTCAGCAACGGATTGGAGCGGACCAGGTTGACCGTCACGTCGACCAGTGCGGTCAACGACGTCTGCGGATTATTGGCGGCGTCCGCGTAGCTCACCGTCACGGTATTGCGGATGGTGGTGTCGGCAGCCGTGTTGGCCCAGGCCTGGCTCGCGCCGGCAAGTGCGCCGGCCGCCAGAATGGCAGCAGCCAGAGGACGGACACCCGTGTGTTTGATCTGGTTCAGCATGTTGTATCCCCCCTGGGATGATTTTTATAAGCAGTCCGGGAGCGTCGTTACGCCAACCCTGCGACACGACATGCCCCGAACTGCAGCAACGGCTTCAGCGGCAGCAGTGCCAGGCTGAGTCGACCTGCTCCCGCCGGCCCTGGTAACAGGACAAGACGGAAAAGCTGCGCAACCATGGGCTGCGCCAAACGCCGTCCTTCCCGGACCGGCTTACCGCGTTACACCATTAGGCCAGGCGCTACTGCACCATGGCCCGGAAACTGACGTGACCGCCCTGGCCGGGCTGGATTTCGTTGATCACCCAGCGGATCGTCGTGTAGTCGACGGCCTGGGCACGCGCTTTCTCCTTCTTGCCGGCCTTGACCTTCTCCACGCTGAGTTGCTCGGGCGCGGCAAAGGTCTTGCCGCCATCCGTGGAGTAACTGATCTGGGAGTTGGCGCCGGTAGCGGAGCCGGCCACATACTTCGTGCCGGTCGGCAGCGGATTGTCGAGCTTCACATCCACGGCCTTTTCATCGCCGGAATTCTGGTAATTGAGAGTGAAGATCAGGGTTTCCCCCGGCGCAGACTTATCTGTCTTGATGCGCTTGACGACCTGTTTGCCACCTTCCGTCACGGTGACTTCCTTTTCCGCCACCACAGTCATCTTGAGCAGGGGCTTGGCCTGGACGGCAGGGCTCACGAAGGGCAAGAGCAGCACGGCAAGGGCTGCAAGTTTTCGTGCGCACATGAATATCTACCTCGTTAGTAGGGGAACCTTGGCAGCGAGCAATGGCGCCTGCTGCGGGCACGCAAAAGTGCCAACAGTGGGAATACGCAAAAATTGCGCCACGCGGACAGATTGCCGCCTCAGCGGCCGGATTGGATGAATGAGCGGGCGAACGCCGGCTCGACGTGCAGGAAAGGCGCCACAGGCAGGGCCAAAGCCGGAAGGAGGCCAGAGGCCTTGGCGACTTTCGCCGTCAAAAACTGACAATTATGTCAGTCGAGACTACTCGGAAGCTGCTCGAAGTCTTCACTGCAAGCCCTTATTCCGACTTTAAAAACCTCCGGCCAGGAGAATCCAGGGGGCAGGCCTTCGCAAAACACCGGGCAGTCCAGCTTCTGCGCCAGGGCGACAAGGGCGGCAAGCACCCGCCCTGCCTGGTCCGGCGGCAAGCGACTGACAAAGTCCCGCCCGAGGACCAGCGCCTGCCAGGGGCCGGCTGTCAGGGCCTCGAGAGCGGAGCCCTGGGCCTTCAGGTAGAGCGCCAGGCGCACCCCCTCCGCCGCCAGTTCGGGCAGGCGCCGCCGCAACACGCTGGCCTCGTCCTCGCGCCAGGGGATGAACAGCAACACCCGCGCCGGCGCGACCCCGTTGCGCTGCAGCCAGGCGCGCAGGCGCGGCACGCCCAGCGGGTCGAGGATTTGCGTGGGGGTGACTGCAAAGGCCAGGTCGAGACCGGCTGGCAAGACGAGACTCTGGGCGGCCTGGCGGAACAGCCAGTCGCTAAGCTCGCGGCTATGCCCGCACTCCTCCGCCAGCTGCTCGAGATCGGGAGTATCGCCGGGCGCCTCGGGCCAGGCGGCGCGCGGCTGTAGCGCCAGGGCCTGGCCATCCCCTGCGCGCCACAGGCGCCAGGCCAGGGCCAGCTGCTCCTCGCGCAGGGCCTGGTGGAAGGCGGCTTCCCGCTCCAGGCGCTCGATACTGAAGCGGTTCAACTCGGCAGACTCGAACTGGATCACGCCCCGGCCCACGGCCTTGGCGCGCTCCAGGGCGCGCTCGCCGGCCCGCAGGAGCTGCTCGGGGTCATCGCCGGCGGCGGGGGAAAGGGCAATACCCACGCTGATGCTGCAGAACACCTCATGGCCCGCCAGCAGGAAGGGCAGGCGGAACTGCGCCTGCAGGCGCTGGGCCAGGCGACCGGCCACCCGGTAGTCCACCACGGCCTCGACCATGAGGACAAAGCGACCGCCCCCCAGCGAGGCCAGCAGGCCGGCTTCGCGTACCCCGCGCAGGCGGGCGGCGGCGGCACGCAGCAGTTGGTCGCCGAAATCGTAGCCCAGGGTCTCGTTGATGTGGCGCAGATGGTCAATGTCGAGGACCAGCAGGGCGACCGGGCGCGCCTCCGCCAGCAGCGGCTGCAGAGCTTCCTCCAGATGTCCGCGCGCCGGCAGGCCGGTGAGCATGTCTACCCGCGCAAGTTCGGCCAGGCCTGGCGCTACCGGCTCGGCCGCGCTGCTCGGGCGGAAGGCAAACACCTGCGCCAGCCCCGTGGCCGGCAGAGCGACCAGTGCCGCCTGCACCGCCAGGCTGCCGCCATCGCCGCGCCACAGGGCCAGGTGCGGGATCTCGAGCGCGCGCTGCGAGCCCAGCGCGCGCGCCAGCCAGGAGCCTGACCAGGGTGTATCGAGGTCGGTAACGGGGGTTTCCAGCAGGCTTTGCAGGTTGAGCGCGCATAGCGCCAGTGGCGACAGGCGCAGCCAGCGCGCCGCCTGGCGCGAGGCATAGCGGATACGGCCCTCTGCATCCAGCGCCAGCAGTCCCTCGCGCAGGGACTGCCCCCAGTCGGCGCCCGCCAGGCTGGACTCAAGGGCAAGCCGGGTTTCATCCAGCGCCAGGCAGGCGCTCGCGCGCTCCCGCAGGCGTTCGGGGTCGACGGGCTTGGACAGGCATTCGATGCCGTACATGAGCTCGGCATAGAAGCGCCGGCTGGTGTCGGAGAGGTTATCGGCCAGCAGCAGCAGGGGCAGCTCGGCTCCTGCGGGATCGCGCTGCAGGCGGTTGATCATCGAGTAGCAGTCCTCGGGGGGAAGGCCCTCGACAATCAGCAAATGCGGCGGACTCAGACGCCGCTGGCGCAACTGGCTCCAGAGCTCGTCCTCGCCAGCGAGCAGACGGCAGCTGTGGCCAAGCGGCGCCAGCCATTCCGCCAGGCGTGCGCGATTCGCCGCGACCGGAGACAACAGGAGGATGGCGGAGCTTGGCATGCGGGGACTCCAGCAGGGCCCGGCGCAAAAAGTCGGGACCGGGTTGCCGGCGCTTGCCTGGCGCCCTGCAATCGGTCAAAAGCCCCGTGCCGCCGGACAGGCACGGGACCGGGCCACGGGCGATGCTGCCAGCGCGTCCCTGCCGCCGATTATAGGCCCCCCGGGAGCGCCTGCCGTGCCCGGGCTCACGAAGGCGTCGGAAGGTTGTGCCGGCCAGGGCCAGCAGCCCCTGCTGCGGACCCTTTTCACCGGCTGGCGGAAGGCGCCCGCGCCCCAAGAAAAACTGGCCGCAAGGGCCCGTTTTTCGTCACAGCCTCTGCCTACTTCAGCAGCTTGCGGCCATTGTTGGCGGCAATGCGCATGCGCAGGGCGTTGAGCTTGATGAAGCCCTCGGCGTCCTTCTGGTTATAGGCGCCGCCGTCGTCCTCGAACGTGGAGATGCGCGTATCGAAGAGCGAATCGCCTTCCGACTGGCGGCCCACGACGATGACGTTGCCCTTGTAGAGCTTGAGACGGACGGTGCCGTTCACGTTGACCTGCGAGCCGTCGATCATCTGCTGCAGCAGCAGGCGCTCGGGGCTCCACCAGTAGCCGTTGTAGATCAGCGATGCGTACTTGGGCATCAGCTCGTCCTTCAGGTGGGCCACTTCGCGGTCCAGGGTGATGGACTCAATGGCGCGGTGCGCGCGCAGCATGATGGTGCCGCCCGGGGTCTCGTAGCAGCCGCGGGACTTCATGCCGACGTAGCGGTTTTCCACCAGGTCCAGGCGGCCGATGCCGTTGGCGCCACCGATGGTGTTCAGCTCGGCCAGCACCGTAGCGGGCGACTTCTTCACGCCGTTGATGGCGACGATGTCACCCTTCTCGAAGGCGAGGTCGATATAGGTCGCCTGGTCCGGCGCCTTCTCCGGGCTCACCGACCAGCGCCACATTTCCTCTTCGCACTCGGTCCAGGGATCTTCCAGCACGCCGCCTTCATAGGAGATGTGCAGCAGGTTGGCGTCCATGGAGTACGGCGACTTCTTGCCGGCCTTGGCATAGTCGATGGGGATGTTGCGCTCTTTCGCGTAGGCCATCAGGGTCTCGCGCGAGGTCAGGTCCCATTCGCGCCAGGGCGCGATGACCTTGATGCCGGGCTTCAGCGCATAGGCGCCGAGCTCGAAGCGGACCTGATCGTTGCCCTTGCCAGTGGCGCCGTGGGAGATGGCGTCGGCGCCGACCTCGTTGGCGATCTCGATCAGGCGCTTGGCGATCAGCGGGCGGGCGATGGAGGTGCCGAGCAGGTACTCGCCTTCGTAGATGGTGTTGGCGCGGAACATCGGGAACACGAAATCGCGCACGAACTCCTCGCGCAGATCCTCGATGTAGATGTCCTTGATACCCATGGCCTGGGCCTTGGCGCGGGCGGGCTCGACTTCCTCGCCCTGGCCGATGTCGGCGGTAAAGGTGACGACTTCACACTGGTAGTGGTCTTGCAGC
>JAJFBF010000093.1 GCA_020697295.1 Moraxellaceae bacterium
GGCTGGACAAGCCCCTCCCGCAGCCCGAACTTCACAGCGCTCAGCTACGCCCCGAAAGAAACACCCATCCAGCCTCAGCCAAGCCCCGCAAGAAACTTCCACTCAGCCTCAACCAAGCCCCAAACAACCCAACAAGCCCAAGAAAATCACCCCGAACCTGACAACAAGCCGCAACCCCAACCACCACCGCCCCAACCAGCTAACCCATCAGCCCCCTGCGCAGCCGGTGCACGCCCCGCCACACCAGCACGATGCAGATGGGCACCGACAACCCCACCACGAGCGCCGGATGTTGCAGCCAGCCCATGTCCTCGAGCGAGCCTGCCATGTATTTCACCAGGCCCACCAGGTAATAACTGATCGCCACCACCGACAAGCCCTCCACCGCCTGCTGCAACTGCAACTGCAACTGGCCGCGCTGGTTCATCGATTGCAGCAGATCCTGGTTCTGCGCCTCCAGCGTGAGGTCGACGCGCGCGCGCAGCAGATCGCTGGCGCGATCGATACGCTTCGAGAGTGAATCGAGCTGACCGGCCACCGCCTCGCAGGTGCGGTAGGCGGGCGTGAGGCGGCGCGGCAGGAACTCGTTGAAAGTCTGCAGTCCGGGCTCTTCGCTTTCGCGCAGGTTGACGAGGCGCGCCTGCACCAGCTCGTAGTAGGCGCGGGCCGCGGAGAAGCGGAAATTGGTGTCGGAGCGCAAATGCTCGATGCGCGCGGCGAGCGCGGAAAGCTGATCCAGCAGGCGGCGCTCGTCGTCCAGGCCGCGAATAGCATTGATGCGCTCATTGATGCCGGCCAGCTCGTGGTCCATTTCGGCAATCGAGGGCGCGATGGCGCGCGCCAGCGGAAACGCCAGCAGCACCATCATGCGATAGGTCTCGAGCTCGAGCAGGCGCCGCGCGAGGCGGCCGAGCTGGCAGGGATTGAGGCCGGCATTGAGCACCAGGACGCGTCCCATTCCGTCGCTGTGCAGGCGATAGGCGGTCCACAGGCGCGCCTTGCGATCAATCACCCAGGAGCTGATCAGGCGCTGGCCTTCGAAGAGCGGACGCAGGGTATTGGCCGTCGGCGCCTCGGCCGGCATGGCGTGGATCTCGACATGCAGGCCGGAGATGACCTCGCCGGGCAGTGCCGCCAGCCACTCCGGCGGCAGCAGCGAAAGCGCGGTGTGCGCGAAGGGCGCGGGCCCGTCGGCACGATGGATGAAGGTCCAGGTGGAAAATTCGGTGTGACGCTCCCAGCGCAATTCAAAGCCGCCAAAGTCCAGGTAGTAGACAAAGGCGCCCGCGGCCGGCGGCACGATGGCGTAGCGCGCACACAGCGCCTCGATGTGGCGATACTCCTCGGTCGCGGGCCTGCCGCCATGCAGCAGCGCCAGCTGCGACAGGCGCGCGCCCTGCTCCAGCACAGGAAAGGGACGCGTGTGCAGCTCGTTGAACAGCTTCTCGCGCTCGGCATGGAAGGGCAGCGCCAGGCGCGGCAGCGGTGAGGCAGTCGCGAGCGGGATGGCGATATTGTCGAGGGGCTCGTAATCCGTCACGGAAGGCTCCGGGTGCGGGGGCAGGAAAGGCAGGGGCCCCGGTCGCCAGGGCGGGCCGGTGGCCGGGGCGGCGATACTAGCAGCGGCCCTCCCGGTCGCCCATGGCTGCCACGGGGACGGGGCCGGATTTTCGGGCCATTATGGCGCGGACCGGCTCCCGTGCAGTGAAGGACCGGACTACGTGCGACGCTACGGCGCCGCCGGCACCCAGGCTGCCCAAGCCCCTCTGGCAGGCGCCCCTGCGGACAGAGTGCTGCAGCTCACCACCTTGCCCGTCTCCCCCTCCTTTTGCCCCTCCTCGTTGACAGCAGGCAATGACTCATCAGCCACGACACCCTAGAATGTGCCGCATTGTCCACTTCGCAAGGCCCTGCGCTTCCGCTTATGACCGATCCCCGCCTCATCGACATGCCACCGCTGGTGCCCCGTACCGGCGGCCCCCTCATCCGCTGGATTGCCCTGCTGATCCTGCGCCTGTTCCGCTGGCGCGTGACCGGGGTGCTGCCCAACGAGCCGCGCGCGGTGCTGATCTCCGCGCCGCATACGTCCAACCTGGACGGATTCTTCACGGCCGTAAGTTCACTGGCGCTGGGCCTGCACACCTACTTCCTGGTCAAGCACACCGCTTTCCGCCCGCCCTTTGCCCGGTTGCTGCGCGCCGTTGGAGCCCTGCCGGTGGACCGCGCCAACAGCAAGAACCTGGTGACCGACATGGCGCGGCAGATCCGGGAGAGTGAGCGCATGTGGCTGGCGGTGGCGCCGGAAGGCACGCGCAACGCCACCGAATGGAAGACCGGCTTCTACTGGATGGCGGTCAAGGCGGGCGTCCCCGTCATCCTTATCGCCTTCGACTATGCCAGGCGGGAAACCCAGGTGCTGGGCATGTTCCAGCCCACTGGCGATATCGCGAAGGATATGCCGGCGCTGATGGAGCGCTACCGCGACATCTGCCCGCGCCACCCCGACCGGCTGTCCCCGTCCATGCAGGCCCTGCGCGCGTCTCCGCGCCTGCCGACCTGAGCCTCTCCGCACCCACCGGAAAGGCACCCGAAAGGGCTCCGCCCGTCGACGTGATGATCGGCAATGACTCGTCGTCCACGCTCGCCTAGAATGCGCCCATCCTATTATTGTCGGGCCATCCCTTTCCGCTTATGACTGATCCCCGCCTTATTGAACTTGGCCCCAATGTTCCCCGCCGCGGCAACGCCTTCAGTCGCTGGCTGTCCCTGCTGATTCTGAAACTGCTGGGCTGGCGCGTCACCGGCGCCTTCCCCGACGTGCGCAAGGGCGTCCTCATCGTGGCCCCGCACACCTCCAACTTTGATGGCTTCATGACCGTGGTGGCCTCCTTCGCCCTGGGCCTCAAGATCTCCTTCTTCGTAAAGGCCGCCGCCTTCACCTTCCCTTTTGGCGGCTTCATGCGCTGGGTCGGCGCCCTGCCGGTCAACCGCGACAATTCCAAGAACCTGGTGGCCTATTCCGCCGCCCAGCTGCGCGAGGCCGACCAGCTCCTGATCTCGGTCGCCCCCGAAGGCACCCGCTCCACTGCGGACAACTGGAAGAGCGGCTTTTACTGGATCGCCCACCAGGCAGAGCTGCCCATCATTTTTGTCGCCTTTGACTACCTGACAAAGGAAGTGCGCATCATGGGCTCCATGATGCCCACCGGTGACATCGACAAGGACATGCCCGAGATCATCGCGCGCTACCGCGACATCCATCCGCGCCATCCGGAGCGCCTCTCCGGTCCTTTACGGGCGCTGCGCGACCGGAAGGAATAGGTCGTCGCGCTGCAAGGTTGCGACCGGCAGTTGGCAGTTGGCAGTTGGCAGTCAATGAAACTCCAATAAAAAAGGGGCGCCTCGCGCCCCTTTTTTATTTGCCCGCTCCAGGTTCCTGGCGGTCGACTTTACCGAGCCTGCCCTGCCCCGGCTTATTCATCACCGCCTTGTCGCAGTCGCTCCCTCACTCCACCACGCCCGATTCCACCGCCAGCACCGCCTGCTGCAACAGCAGCCCCTCGCCGCCGTGGCGCTGCTGCTCCTGATACTCGGTGGGCGACAGTCCGGTCCAGCGCCGGAACGCCTTGGCGAAGGCCGAAGAATCGGCAAAGCCCAACAGCAACGACAGCTCCGTCACCGACGCGCCGCCACGGGCAAAATAATCCATCGCCATTTTCTGCCGCACCGCATCGAGCTCGCGCTGGTAGGTCGTGCCCTCGTCGGCCAGGCGACGGCGCAAGGTGCGCCCGCTCATACCCAGATCACTGGCAGCCGCTTCCAGGGAGGGAAAGGCCCCGTAGTAGCGCACCAGCAAGCGGCGTAGACGCAGTGGCAGCAGGCGAATGGCGCGCGTCGGAATATTTTCGAACAGGGTCTTTTCCGCGGACATGGCCATCAGGCGGTTGGCCAGCGGCATCTCGTAGTCGGCGAGCGACGGCGGCCCCACCAGACGCGTCTCGGCCATGCCGAAATTCACCGGACACTTGAAATAGCGCCGATAGATGTGGCCCCAGGCGGGCTCCGGATAACTGAAGTCCACGCTCGTCAGCGGATGCTCGCCCCCGGTGAGGTGGGTAAAGATGTTGTAGAAGCTCACCATATTGAGCTCGAGAAAAAAGTGCGTGTAGGGCGCCAACACCATTGTCTGCTCAATACAGAACGACGCCTCTTCCACATCCACACGCCCATACATCTCCAGGGGCGGAAACAGCTCGGTGCAAAAGCGCGCCACCGTCTCCAGGCAGCCGCGCAGCGTGGGCTGCGACACCGCCGCCATACCGGCCATGCCGTGGTGGGTGATGGTCATGAGGTTGCCCATGGCAAGCCCGAGGTAGGGCATGTCGAGGGCGCGCACGGCCTGGTCGACGAGGGCAAGCACTTGGCGCACGCTGATGAACACGCCACTGTCGCCTGGCCGGTAGTCGATGCCGGCATTGCGGTAGAAGTCGTGCTGATCGATGCCGATGATGGCTTCGAGAATCTCGTGCGGGTTGTGCATGACATGCTGGCTGCGCTTTTCCAGCCAGTTGGCATCGGGAATCAGGGCCCGGCGCAGGTCAAAATACGTCTGGATATGGCCCAGGGGAATGCACTTGGTATCAATGTCCATGACGACACCTCCGGCAGTTTCATTTTTGTTGTGAGCATTCTTTTTGTTTTTTACAGGCCTTTTTTTCAAGGCAGGTTCTACAAGAGTCGCCTCACGGGACTCGGGGTCACGCACGCATCTGCCCGGCACTCCCGCCGGCGCAGCTGCCCTTGTCCGCCCCCGCCATTGGCATGGGGCGGGGTGGGCGCGGCCTCGCGGCAGCGCCCCGGTATTCTGCGAAGCAGGGCGATCGTCGGCAACTGCCACACATCGGCACGCCCTCATGATCCTCACCTCATACTCATGATCTCATGGCACAGCCTCGTGGCCCGGCTCCAGGCTGCTGACCTCATCGCCACGCCACTGGCACCCTGGCGTCAAAGCCCCTCCTGCCGGCAAAGCCTCATGGAACGGGGACTCCTTGCTCCTGCAACAGCCGCTGCCGGAGGCGCGCCGCTTCCACGGCGGCACGGGCCGCACGGCGCGCCGGGTCGGGCTCCAGCGCCGCCAGCAGCTCGTGCTGCAGCTTTTCCGCTTCGGCCACGCTGTATTCCTCTCGCCGCACGCGCAGCGGCAGCTCATCCAGGAGCTGGCCGGCCAGGGCGCGCCGCCCTGGCGTATCACCGGCCGCGGCCTGCGCCCGCCAGCGCTCGAGCAGCTTGTGGAAGCGCAGGTTATTGACGATCCGCAACAACTCGCGCTCGTAGTCGACGCGCTGCCGCGCCACTTCCCGCAACACCTGCCACTCCGTTTCGGAAACGAAGGCCGGACGCCGGGTCACCGGACCCTGCCAGGGCGGCAGGCCGACCTGCCTGTCGACGGCCTGGCTGGTCGCTTGCTGCTCACGGGCCGCCGCTTCGGGCGTGGCCGGGAGCGGCGCCGGCGCGTCCGCTGCATCCGCCGCAGTGGCGACAGTGGTTGAATCCATTGCCGCCGCTATAAATGCGGCATGAGCTGCAGTCCCGGCAGAAGCTGAGGCAGCCGTGGCGCCAGGCCCAGCCCCACCCTCCCCGGGCACGGGGCCGGCCAGGGCGCGCAGTCCCAGCACCACTATCCCCACCAGGCCGGCGAGGAGAAAGCCAGGTGCCCAATACGATCGGGGACGGGAGTGCGGGGAATGAAGTTCAGTCACAGCGACTCTCCTTCCGAAATATTTTCGTGAATGTGAATGGCAAATGCCGGCGCATTCGCACACCGGCATTTGCCCTGCGTCACTGTCGCGCCCTGCGCATGAAGGTATTTCCGCCAGGTGGGCCTTCCCTGACGCGCTTCTCAAGAGTCTCCCGGAGGCGTTTCTTTATGAACGCTTTCCCCAGAAGACTCCCGCACTGCGCCAGGAAGAACGCCCCCGAATAGGCTACCCGCGAAAAATGCGACAGCCTCCCTTACCAGGTCGTCGGTGCGGGCGGCCTGACGCTGATGCTGAAGGTCTGGCCCGGGCCCGACATCAGCGAGGTGAAGAGGGCCGTATACAAGCCGCAGTCCTTCATTGGCGGGAAAGTCGTGGCGCCATTGAAAACCAGGTTGCCGTTGCCCAGCGAGGAGACCGGCCCGTCGAAGTCGATGGGTAGCAGCACCGGCGCCGAAGTCTTGCAGCCTATCGGCAATTGCAGGAGCGATACGCCCGCCGAGACGATCTGGATGTTGACCGCCGCCGTGCCGTGCACATGCAGGTTGCCGTCAGTGTCCAGCGTGGCGGTGCCGGTGGTGGGCGCCGCTTCCGTCACCATCATCTTCACATCCGCCGGCAGCCCCGCCACCTTGATATTGCCGGTGAAGGTGGGCACGGACATCGACCCCGCAATGCTGCCCTGCGTGATATTGGTATCGGCGGTGAACGTGGAGCCCGCAGGCAGCGCCACCGATTGCGCCAGGGTCTTCAGGTTCAGCACGCCCGACAACGGCCAGCTCTTCAGCGACACCACAAAGTCACCGCCCGCCGGATTCGCCGTGGACGTGGGCGCCGCCTTCAGCGTCAGGCAGGTGCTCGGGGCCGATTTGCCCGCCAGACGGTCGCCCACCCAGGACAGCACGCCGGGCGCGGCCTGGAACTGCGTGACAATGTGCTCGCTCGGATACACATGAAACGTCGTGCTCATGAACTTGCTGCAATACTTGCGCTTCAGCGCAACATGCTGGGCGATGGGAATGAACTCATCGGCACGACCGTGATACTGCAGCAGCGGCACGGAAATCCTGCCATTGCCCAGGTTCTGCGCCGTCACCACCTGGTTGATCGCCGGCTGTGCGAGGAATTCCGGGAGTGGCTTGTTGCCCAGGGTGTACTCGGCCACCTGGTGGTTCATGAGGGGAAAGAGATTGTCGAAAACACAGCCCTGCTTGCCCTGGGCGATAGCCGCCTGGCCGGCACTGTTGGTCAGTGTGTCGAGCGGGATCTGCGCCGGATACTGGGTAGCGAGGCCGATGATGCCCTGCAGCAAAAAGGAGGCGCCGGTGCTGCCGTCCAGGTAGTTGGCGGTGGTGATGAAGTCCGCCGGCGTGCCGCCCGCGGCAATGCCGACCAGGTTCACGCCGGGGGCGTAGCTGCTCTTCAGCTCGCCGGCCCAGGCGGCGCTCTGGCCGCCCTGCGAATACCCCCAGATGGCGGCCTTGGCCGAGGCCGACAGGCCCGCCCCCGGCACGAGGGAGGCGGCGCGGAAAAGATCCAGCACGGCCTGGCCCTGGGCCTTGCCGACGAGATAGGTGGGGGTGCTGCCGGTGGTATAGCCCGGGTAGTCGGAAACCAGCACGGCATAGCCGGCCTTCAGGGCCGCGGCGATATTGGCGGCTTCATAGTCGGAACCCCGGGCCATCTGCAGTGAGGGCGCGCAGCCCTGGGCCAGGCCGTGGGTGCCGACGGCATAGCCGATCATGGGTCGGGCGCCGGTGCCGCTCCAGCTGGTGGCGGGCACGATGACGGTGCCGGAGACCACATTGGGCTGCCCCACCGCATCGGTGGAGCGATAGAGCACGTTCCAGGCCTGGGCGGCCGGGGCGCCATTGCCGAGATTGACCACCGCGGTGCGATAGCGCAGCAGGTCGCCCTTGTTCGCGGAGGGGGCCGGGGCGGTGTAGAAGGAGAGGTCCACCACACTGAGCGGCGGCGCCGCGGCGATGGCGGTTTGGACAGGCAGGGCCAGGCCGGCCAGCAGCCCCAGCAGGGCGGGCTTTCGCAAGCCGGCCAACAGCGGATTCGAACGGGTCATGATGCATCCTTGGCGTGAGCGGTATTGTTGTGGCCGGCTTCATGCCGACCTCCACGCCAACTCCGGTAGCAGCTGGCGCATGCCGGAATCTAGGGAGCTGTGCTCCGTCCCGCAGGACATCTCTGGACAATGATCGGTTAATCCCGGCCACGCCCTTGCCGGGGGCCGGCTGGACGCTTCAGAAGCTAGTACTCACCCACTCGAAAACCCCAGTCAAACAGGGAGATATGAAAGACAGCCGGCACCGTTGTCGGCCAAAAAAAAGCCCGGCAGCTGCCGGGCTCGTAAAACGAAAGGGGGACTAGACTGCGAGATACTGGAGGAAGCCGTAAACGCCGATGACCAGGCCCACCAGGCCCATGCCCACCGCGCCACGGTAGAAATACCGGCGGGCGACGGGCGAGCGCACCACCAGGCTGATGGCGCCGATGACCAGGCAGATCTGCAGCAGCAGGTTGGCAAAGTCGAACCACTCCATCACGACCCCATAGGCATCCGATTCGACCGCCCATTCCTTGGCGCCCCGGACCTGGCCGAGTTCGCCGTCGACCTTCTGCGCCCACCCGGCCTCGCCCACGGCCGCCGATCCGCGCAGGATCTCGTCTTTCTCGCGGTCGTAGCGGTCGATGGTTTGCTGCAGCTCGACGACATAGGCGCGCGTGGCGTCGGCATGACCGGCGCCGATCACGCCGGCGGCGAGCAGGGAATCGAGCGTGTCGCGCTGGCCTTCCGCGAGGTTCTGCTTGATGCCCTTGGAGTTGTACCAGGCGAAGGCGTTCGCCTTCTCGGCCTGCGCGTAGTTCATGCCG
>JAJFBF010000143.1 GCA_020697295.1 Moraxellaceae bacterium
GGAGGACTTCTTGCCGCGGATGACTTCAACGAGGGGCATCATGTGCACCGGATTGAAGAAGTGCATGCCGACGAAGTTCTCGGGACGCTTCAGCGATTCCGCCAGGAAGGAAATGGAAATCGTCGAGGTGTTGGAGGCAATGATGGTGTCTTCCTTCACCAGGCCTTCGACCTCGGACAGCACCGCGGTTTTGACCTTGGGATTCTCCACCACGGCTTCGATGACGATGTCGACTTCCTTGAAGTCGCCGTAGTTCAGCGTGGGACGGATCTTGGACAGCGTCTCGCCCATTTTGGCCGGCGTCAGGCGGCCCTTCTCCACCTGCCTGGACAGCAGCTTGGTGGCTTCGCCCATGCCGAGGTCCAGCGCTTCGGAGCGGATGTCCTTCATGATGATGGGCGTACCCTTGGAGGCACTCTGGTAGGCGATGCCGCCGCCCATGATGCCGGCGCCCAGCACGGCGGCCTGCTTGATGGCCTTGTCGGAACCCTTCTCGTGTTTCTTCGCAGCCTTCTTCACGGCCTGGTCGGCGAGGAAGAGGCCGACCAGCGCATTGGCCTGCGGCGTCACCGCGGCCTTGGCGAAGTGCTGCGCCTCGATGGCGGTCGCGCTTGCTGTTGGCCTGGGCCTGCATGTTCTGGATGGCGAGCTTGGGCGCCGGATAGTTCGGACCGGCCTGGCCGACGATCATGGCGGTGGCCGTGTTGAAGGCCATCATCTGTTCCATGTTGTTGAGCTTGATCGGCTCCAGCTTTTCCTGGCGCTTGGCGCGCCAGTCGAGCTTGCCATTGATGCACTGCTGCACGAGGGCAATCGCGGCGTCCTTCAGCTGCTCGGGAGCGACCACGGCATCCACGGCGCCGTCCTTCAGTGCCACATCGGGTTTCTTCTCGGCGCCGGCGGCAATCCACTCGGCGGCGTTGTCGACACCGATCACGCGCATCAGGCGCACGGTACCGCCGAAGCCCGGCATGATGCCCAGTTTCACTTCCGGCAGGCCGACCTTGGCGGCGGTGGACATGACGCGGTATTCGCAGGCCAGGCACATTTCAAAACCGCCGCCCAGCGCGAAGCCGTTGATGGCGACGACCTTGGGCACTTCGAGGTCTTCGAAAGCGGAGAACACCTTGTTGGCGCCGATGCCCCATTCGGCGATCTGGGCTTCGCCACCGCCGAACAGCGCACCGAATTCGGTGATGTCGGCGCCGACGATGAACACGCCCTTGCCGGACGTGACGATGACACCCTTCACGTCCTTGCTCGCCTTGATTGCTTCCGTGGCCGCGCCGAGCTCGGTGAGCGTGGCACGGTCGAACTTGTTCACGGATTCGTTGGCGAGATCGAATTTGAGCTCAGCGATGCCGCCCTCGAGGAGCGAAACGCTGATGGCTGATCCCGAATAAATCATGTGTGATCTCCGTTGTGGGATGGGGGGCGTCTGCCTGCAAGGGTAGCCCCGGAAGAACGGGACCGCAGGTCAGCGCAGCGCACTGTGGATGCCGGAATCCGGGCCGGCTGCGGGGCAGCCGAGCGCGCGTCCGGGCGGCGCACAGGGTGGCCAAGTGTATGCGCCTGCAGGGGGTTTTCAAACGTGAAAGGTGACTGCACGGCCACGTCGACAGTGGCCGCTGGAAAGACCGCCGACGCTGCACCGGCTCCGCCTTTCTCGCGCTGCGCACCGGCACCGCTTCCGGGAGCGTGGCGGCGCCAGGTCAGCTCCGGGCGGACCTGCCGGATTTTTTCTCCCCCGGCGCCAACCCGGGGCCGGCCACCGGCATCACGTCATGCGGCGTCACCGCTTCCTTGCACTCTGAGCACACCATGGTCGGCCGGAACTTCCTGCCGCAGTCCTTGTGCACGTATTCCAGGGGTGCGCCGCGGCCTTCGTCCAGCCACTTGTCCCCCCAGCTGGTCAGGGCCAGCAGCACGGGATAGAGGTCGCGTCCCTTCTCGGTGAGGCGGTATTCGAAGCGCGGCGGGTTGTCCTGGTAGGGCACCTTCTTGAGCACGTCCGCTTCCACCAGGCGGTTCAGGCGCTCGGCCAGCACGTGGCGGGTGACGCCGAGGCTGGCCTGGAAATCGTCGAAGCGGCGCATGGCCAGGAAGGCGTTGCGCAGGATCAGCAACGTCCAGCGATCGCCCAGGATGGAGAGGCTGCGCGCGACCGAGCAATTCATCTCCCCGACGTTTTCCCACTTCATGACCGTCTCCCGAAAACCATGCGGTCATTCTAGAGGCCTCGCCGCCACTTGACGAGTTCCTTTTTGGAACTTACTCTGCCATCGCACACTGACAAGGTCGGAACACCCGCGTTCCCACCCCCGCTGCCCACCCGCTGCAAGGAGCCTGCAATGACACCCGCGCACATCGTGACATCCGGCGCCGTCGACCTCGCCGTCTACACCTGGGGCGAGCCGGGCAGGAAAAAACGCAAACCGGTCGTGGTGCTGGTGCATGGTTATCCGGATGCCGCCGAGGTCTGGACCGAAGTCGCCCAAGCCCTCGCCGACCGCCATTTCGTCGTCGCCTACGACGTGCGCGGCGCCGGACGCTCCAGCGCGCCACAGGGCAGCGCCGCCTATGCCCTGCCGCATCTGGTGGACGACCTCGCCGCCGTGATCGATGCCGTCAGCCCCGGGACGCCGGTGCATCTCGTGGGCCATGACTGGGGCGCCCTGCAGGGATGGGAGGCGCTGGTGTCGGAACGCCTGCACGGCCGCATTGCCTCCTACAGCACCGCCGCCCCCGCCCTGGACCATGTCGGCCTGTGGTTCCGCCGCCGGCTGCAGCAGCCGACGCTGCGCAAACTCGCCGAATTCGTCGGCCAAGCGCTCAGCTCCTCCTACATGCTGGCCTTCCAGCTGCCGCTGCTGCCCGAGCTCACCTGGAAACTCGGGCTCGGCCGGCAGTGGCCCAACCTCCTCGCCC
>JAJFBF010000094.1 GCA_020697295.1 Moraxellaceae bacterium
CCATTTTTTCCCCTGTTGCCCGGCGTGACGGGCGATGACGGTTAAAGCAACGATCCCCGAGTTCTTTGCTCAGAGTTCGCGTTCGGGCTCCACGAGATAGCGGCTGCCAGCCTCGTCATACTCGACGATGCGGGCAATCGATCCCTTGGTGAGTGAGTTGGGCGCAACCGCCCAGATGCGGATATTGAGGCCGGCGCCACGCTCGGACACCTCGGCGCGACCGAAGCCCTCGTTTACTTCCAGCGTCAGCACCTTGCAGGTCTGCCCGACCAGGCTGTGATTGGAGCGCGCGTTGTGCGTCACAAAGAGCCCGCGCATCGGGCGCACCAGACGCGCCGTGGCGGGAATGGACGCGGCAAAGGCCACGACAATAGCGCCCGTACCGATAATGACCTTGAGCAGAGTCGTGGGAATCCAGGGCAGCACATGGAGTGCAAACATGCCCGTCAGGAACCAGGAGATCAGGACGATCAGGCTGACCACGATGGAGAACGGCACGCCATTGAGGCCGAAGGCCACGACATAGCTGGCGATAGTGCCAAGGTCGGCGCCATCGGCATGCAAGTCGGCATCGGTGTCGAGATCGACATCAATGCCGCTGCTCTCGAAATCAACGACGCCGATGATGGCCAGTAGCCAGTAGATCAGCACAACCCCCAGCAGGGCCGTGAAGATGGCCGTGGGGTAGCTGCCCAGAGTGGTAAAGAGACCTGCCATGGTATTCCTTTTCTTTTTTTGTCCGGCCATTCCAGCCGCTTCGTTTCCCTTGCCGCGTGATCAGCCCCTTTTGCCCCGCCGCGGCGAGGGGGGTGCCGGCTCGATCAAGAGCGGGGGCGGCGTGCGCAGCGGCTTCACCGCTGCCGCGCCCGCGGCCTCGCCACTTTCGCTGAACCGGATGAGATCGGCAATGACCTGCTCCTTGATGGCCAGCTTGTCCTCGACCGCCAGGCCGTAGCGCGCCGCCAGCTCGGCATAGTCATCCGGCGACAGCGATACGGTCAGGCGCGGACGCTTGGGCTGGCGAATCACCGGCAGCCCCAGCACCACCCGCACCTGGTCCGAGGTCGACAGCCCGCTCTCGAAGGCCGCCTTGCGCACCGCGGTAATGACGCCCTCCTCCACATCGAAGGCGACCTGCACGGCCCGAATGGCTGCCTCCGACCGCTGCCAGCGCTCGGGCGGCCGACGCCCTGTCATGCCTTGTCGTCCGGACTGCCCGCGGCAGCCGCCTGGCGAGCCCGGATGCGCTCCATGACCTTGCCCTGGCGGTCAGCATTTTCGCCAATGCCGGCCGCGGCCAGCTTGTTCTCCAGGGCCTTGGCGCCGGTCTCGTTGTCGAGCTGTTCGGCCGCCATCATGCGATCGGACAGGTCCTGGTGTCGCTGCTTGATGCGGTCCAGGGACTCCTTGGCCGTTACCAGGCGCGAGCCGCCGGCGCCTATGCTTTGCGAGATCGAGGCAGTGGCGCGGTAGACGCTTTCCGTGGTCTTGGCCATGGCCAGCTCCCGCTCGTGCTCGCGCACGCGGTTCTCGCCGGTCTTGATCAGCTCCTTCAGCTTTGCCACTTTCAGGGCATAGTCGGCGTGCGAGCGCACCTGGGCCTCCAGCTCCACCTCGAGCTCGGCGACGCGCATGGCCACTTCCTCGGCCAGGCCCTCCTTGTCCTTGCCGAGCGCATCCAGGGCCAGTCCCTCGAAGCGGGCGACCTCGGCCTTGAGCCGCTCGATATCGCGCGCCGTCTGCATTTCCTTGGCCATGACCAGGGTCAGGTCCTGCCTGGCCTGGGCAATGCTGTTGCGGGCATCGATGATTTCCTGTTCGTAGATCCGGGTACCGTTGGCGTCAATCACGCTGTCGCCGAGTTCACGCACGCTACCCCTGAGCAGGGTCACCAGCTTGGTTAGCACAGACATGTCAGTTCTCCTTTAGTTCAGGAACTCGCTGAAGGCCTCAAGGGCATCCAGGGAGTTGTCGGAAAGCACGGCCACGTCTTCGGCAATGTCGTGCACGTCGGCATTGCGGGCGAGCGCGCCGAAGAGGACATAGCGCCCGCCTATACGCCCGAAGGAGGAAAGCGGGATGCTCACATTCAGATCCAGCAACGTGCCCAGCAGCTCGGCACCCTGGCCCGCCTTCACCTCGTCCTCGCCCCACAAGTAGACGATACAAAGAATCTGGGGCTCGGCGCAGGTAACGTAGATCGGCAGTTCCTCGCGCCCCTCCACCGTGACCTGGACCACCGGAACCGCGCCCGGGATAGGCCGGGTTTCGACTGCTACACCGCCCAGTCGCGCGCTGACCAGCGCCTCCAGTCCGGTAATCTGCTGCTGCAATGTGTCCATGCTCCCTCCTGTGACCGACAGCCCTTAATTTGCAGCTCTCGACATATTATGTCAAGACATAATATGTCGGGCAGGCGCCGTCCGTCGCTGTGCAAGGGGCTTGCCCGGCGGCCTCTGGCTGCCTTTATAGCCTGCGCGCCGCGTCGCCACGACTGCGGGAAATACGGAGAGCCGGGCTCGGAGGCCGGCAGCCTGAGCCCTGCAAAGGGACTGCGGGGCCGTGGCCGGATCCTCCGCAGAATCCATACAAATCCTGAACGGCCCCGGACGGCTACCTTTGCCTTCCTGTGCCAGAGTAAAACTTACTCATACCTCCGCATGAGACAACCTCATCCGAACGCATCAGGGAGTACGTCATGTTCCTGAAGGACCCCAAGGCCATATCGCTCCTGAAAAAGGACCATCGCACCGTCGACAAGCTGTTTGCGCAATACGAGGCGGCCAAGGACAACCACGAGAAAGTCGATCTCGTGCAGCAGATCTGCCAGTCGCTGATGGTGCATGCGCATATCGAAGAAAAAGTGTTCTATCCGGCGCTGCGCGGCAAGGTAAAGCAGAATCTGCTCGACGAGGCCTTCGTGGAACACGACACCCTCAAGGACCTGATCTCCAAGATTGATGGACGCGGCCCCGAGGATGCGCACTTCGATGCCTATGTCACGGTGTTGCGCGAGTATGTGCACCACCACGTGAAGGAAGAAGAGCGCGACATCATGCCGGCCGCCGAGGCCAGCAGCCTGGACATGGACGAGATCGGCGAGCGCCTGATGCTGCTGAAGACCCGCCTGGAGGAGCGCATCTCGGAAATGGAGCCGGAGGCTGATCTCCGGCATGTCGCCGTGCTGCAGATGGACGGTCGCGGCATCCGCCACCACTGAGCGCCATAAAAAAGGCAGGACAACGTCCTGCCTTTTTTATTCAAAGCCCAAGCCCGGCACTCAAAATCGCAGACCGGCAGCCGGGATGAGAACCCCTCAGAGCGCGATCATCCCCCGCCGCCAGGCCCACCACAGCGCCAACCCCACCGCCACAAGCAGCAGCCACGGCCACAGCGGCGCCTTGGGCGCATACGGATCACGCAGCGAACGCTCGGCGCCTTCCGGCAACTCGGCGATGCGCGTGAGCTCGGTGCCAAAGCCGATGCTGATGCGAGCCTGCGTATTCACCGCCCAGCCATTGGCATCCAGGATGGGCGCGAGGTTGCGGCGGCGCAGCTTGAACCAGGCCAGCACCATGGCCGGCCCGGACAGCAGCAGCATCACACCGAGCAGCGACAGCGGCATCTGCCACCACTTGAGCGAGAGAAAACCGCCCGCCACCGCGGCCAGCACCGTGCCCAAGGCGCCGATGGCAAGACCGAGGGCGGCGAAGATGCCGGCAAAGCGCGCGATATCAAAAGGCGGCTTGGCCGCTGCTGCCGGCGCCGGCGGCGTCGTCGCGCCGGCCACGGCCTGGTCCGCACCCTTGGCGACGAGACCACTGCTCTGCTCGGTCACGGCCTGGTCACGGCTGGCGGCAAACTTCTGCACCTGGTCGGAGATCATGCGGCCGATGCGGCGATACGGCAGCCAGAAGGCCTCGCGCACGCTGATGGCGTTCTGCACCATCTTCACGACCTGCGCATCCCAGTCACGGCCCTCACGGTCATAGAACACGCCATTGCGGCCCACCATGAGGCTGCCTTCATCGCCGGCGGTGACGGCGGCCACGACATTCATGCGCTCGCGCGTGCCGGTGGCATCGGGCGTGCGCCGTACGCATTCGCAATACAGCAGGAAACTGCCGCTCGGTCCCGCGAGACGGGCATGGTCGTCGACCTTGCCCACGCGCACCACGAGATCACAACTCTTGCCGTCGATAAACAGCGTGCCGGCCTGGAACACAGCCTTGTCCTTGCGCGCATAGAAATCGCGGAAGGCGATAAAGTTGTTCAGCAGCGGCACCAGGTTGCGCTGGAAGCGCAGCAGCTTGTCGAGATCCAGCAGGCTGTCGGCCTCCGCGGCCACGGCGCGGTCGGCGGCCACCAGGGCCAGCAAGGCTTCCTGGCTGTCGCTGGCGGCCAGCCACTCGATGCGCTCCGGCGCCAATTTTTCCAGGATGGCCAGCGCAGGCTTTTCCGCCTGCCAGGCGACGCAGGGCGCGCATTTTTCGACAATGGCGCGCCAGTTCTCGCGCGTGAGCGTGTCACGCTCGCCCAGCAGCGGCGTCAGTACGGTGTCGCGGAAGGTAGCGATGGCGGCCGCCCAGGCGGGATTGACGCCGCGCAGCAGCGGCAGCGTCTCGCCATGACGGATATCCGCCAACGGCAGGCCCGCGGTCTCGGCGACATTGGCCAGGTTTTTTGCCGCCAGCTTCACCAGCTCGGCTTCGTCGCCATTCATGAGCGCACCGGCGCGGCTGTCGAAGGCGGCCAGGGCGACGCGGTGAAAATAGTCGTCGATCTTGTCGCGCAGCGCGGCGATGGCGGCCAGCGCGGCCGGCGTCGACTCGCCAAAGGGCTGCAGGGCGGATTCACGGCCGCGCTGCTGCCAGGCGTGAACCGCTTCGGCCTGGGCAAAGAATTCACGGATCTTTTCTTCCGAGATGGCAGGCTCGGTGCTGCGATCGGTGTCGGCGCCGAGTACGGCGATGATGTCGGCGATCACGGTTTTGACGCTTTCATCACTGGCGAAGGTCGCCGGCACGAGGCCGTCGCCATTGGCTTCATGCGGCGGAAAGAGACGCTTCAGGTCATCGGTGTCGGCCACGCTCAGTTGCGTGTCGCCACTGCGACCCACGATAGCCAGGAGATGGCGTGCGGCGGCAGCCAGCAGGCGGCCGGCCTCGTCATCGCGCAGGGCGGCCAGGGGCAGCGGCTCGCGCCGGAACAACACGCCGGGGTCCTCGAGGCGGGCGAGCGCCCAGTCCACTGCGGCGATCAGCTCGGGCGCGCGGATGCGACCGTCGTGATCGATGTCGATGTACTCCAGCGTGCGCCGGTCGAACTCGAGGTCGGCGACGGGGCAGGCCAGCGCGGCCCACAGCTTCTGGTCGAGCCGAGCCAGGGCGGCGAGGTCGGCGGGGGTTTCGATCTGCACCTGGTCAAAGCCGCCGGCACGGAAAAAGCGCCAGCGATGGGGGACGACGGTCATGGGAGCTCCCTGTCAAAGGCCGGGACAGAAGGCGCCGGCAAGTGACGCGACTATGCCATTGTGCAGGGAATTCGTTCTAGTCTTTTGGGCCCCCACCGCAGACCGGGCTGTAGGTCGGGCTAAAGTCCGACCTACAGTAGGGCCTAACGCCCGGCCCGGGGGGCGTCGCCCCCGTCCAGCATCCGCGCCAGCGCCGCATGGACCGGCGCGCGCAGGTCCTCGCGCTCGTTGACGAGGTGATGCGAGGCCTCCGGCTCCAGGTGCTCGTGCTCGACCCGGAAGCGGCTGCGCACGAAGTCGTTGTTGTAGCGCCACTCCACAGTCTCGTCGCGCCCGCCCTGCACCAGCAGTACCGGGTAATCGCAGGCCGGCAGCGCATGCATGCGCGCCACCCATTGCCGCAGCGCCCCCACCCAGCCCATGGGCACCAGGACCTCCTGCAGCGGATCGGTCTCGGCCACGAAGCGCAGGAATGCGGCGTCGCTGGTATTGCGGCGGAACACCCGCGGCACGTTCTTGCGGAAATGATGGACGAGCCACCAGCCAAAGCGGACCTTCAGCCATTGCGCCGGCCGCACCAGGGGCGCCAGCAGCAACACCTTGGTGAAGGCAGGCGGGCGCTGGCCGGCACAGCTGGTGAGGACGTGATCCATGAGAATGGCGGCGCCGGTGCTTTGCCCGACCGCGAAAAAGGGCCGGGGCAGCGAGGGGCCGTAGGCGGCCAGCACTTCGGTCAGCACTTCCTGGTAATGGACAAAGTCGGCGATGTTGATGCGCTCGCCACTGGAGAGGCCGTGCCCGGGCAGGTCAAAGATGAGGACAGCGTAGCCACGCACCAGGCAATCTCGGATGACGTGGCGATAAAGCCCGGAATGGTCGAGGTAGCCATGCATGACAAAGACGGTGCCGCGCGGGGTGGCCGGCATGAAGACATGGCCCACCACGCGATAGCCATAGGCCTCGACCCAGCCCAGGTAATGACGCAGGCCAGGCAGGCCTGCCTCGAGGTCCAGCTGGTAGAAGCGCACATAATCCGCCAGCACGCCGGTGAGCGGCGCATAGACATCGAGGTCCAGCCGCTTCAGGGCACGCTGCACGGCCTTGATATCCAGCGCGGGAGAGGCAGGAGGCATGAGGGCTCCGTGAAAGGGTTTCCAGTCCGGTTATAGCATGGCTGTCCGGGTGCGACAGCGACGGTCCCTGCGACTTTACGGAGGATTCATGAGGGCTCGGAATTTTGCCCTTGCCCGGCGGCGCCTCAATCGGTCTTGCGACGGCCCCGGCCTTGCCGGCGATCCGGACGCAAGGACGCATCACGATCGCCGCCACGGCGCTCCTGCCCGGAGCGGCGATCCAGGTTCAGGCGCCGCTCGATGCCATCCCAGCCCATGGGCAGTTCCTCGCCCGAGGCCCCGGTCGCGGGCTCCAGATGCGAGATCAGCCCGGCATTGGCCAGCGCCTCCAGCATGCGGTTGCCCTGCTCCACATCGACATCCGGGCGGATTACAGCCGGTGCGGAGGCCAGCATGGCCTGCGCCGTTTCCGGCGTCACGCCGAACAGGGCCACAAGATTCTGCGCCACCTGCTCCGGGTTCATGCCCGGCAGGAGCTTGCCACGGAAGACGAGTCGGTATCGGACAGCCATCGGGTTTCCCTTGGTTAAACCGGCGGCACAGCTTCCCCGCGCCATTTGCGGCAAGAGTAGTGGGCCAAAGTCTCCCTGCAAAGTACGGCAAACACGGAAGGTGGTCGATGGCTGACCTGCGGCGGCATGACGGGTCGCGGAGTGTCAGGCCGGAGAAAGAGGCGACAACGCCAGAAAGCAAAAAGGCGCCCGCAGGCGCCCTTCTGTCATCGGCCAGGGCCGACTGCCGCGAGGCTTACTTCACCTGCTGCGCCAACTGGCCCCTGGCGTACTTGTCGGCCATCTGCTCCAGCGTATAGACCTTGATCTTGCTGGCCTGGCCGGCAGTGCCGAAAGCCTGGTAGCGGTCGATGCAGATGTCGCGCATGGCGGTGATGGTTTCCTTGAAGTACTTGCGCGGATCGAACTCGGCCGGGTCCTTGGCCAGGAAGCGGCGGATGGCGCCGGTGGAGGCCAGGCGCAGGTCGGTGTCGATGTTCACCTTGCGCACGCCATGCTTGATGGCTTCCACGATCTGCTCGACCGGCACGCCATAGGTTTCCTTGATGGCGCCGCCGTGCGCGTTGATGATCTCCAGCCACTCCTGCGGCACGCTCGAGGAGCCGTGCATCACCAGGTGGGTGTTGGGGATACGCGCGTGGATGGCCTTCACTCGCTCGATGGCCAGGATGTCGCCGGTGGGCGGACGCGTGAACTTGTAGGCGCCGTGGCTGGTGCCGATGGCAATGGCCAGCGCATCCACGCCCGTGTCGCGCACGAAGCTGGCGGCTTCTTCCGGATCGGTCAGCAGCTGCGAGTGATCGAGCACGCCTTCGGCGCCGACGCCGTCCTCTTCACCGGCCATGCCGGTCTCCAGCGAGCCCAGGCAGCCGATCTCGCCTTCCACCGACACGCCGCAGGCGTGGGAGAAGTCGACGACCGTCCTGGTGACGCGCACGTTGTAGTCATAGTCAGTCGGGGTCTTGCCGTCTTCGCCCAGCGAGCCGTCCATCATCACCGAGGAAAAGCCCAGCTGGATGGAGCGCTGGCAGATGCCGGGGGCGGTGCCGTGATCCTGGTGCATGACCACGGGGATATGCGGGAACTCCTCGATGGCAGCCAGGATGAGGTGGCGCAGGAAGGGCGCGCCGGCGTATTTGCGCGCGCCGGCGGAGGCCTGCACGATCACCGGGGAATCGGTCTTGTCGGCCGCTTCC
>JAJFBF010000095.1 GCA_020697295.1 Moraxellaceae bacterium
CGAAGTAGCGAAGACCGGCTGCCTGATTACCTCCAGGCGGGACCGCACTTCCGCCCCGAGGGTATAGGTCTGGATAACCACAGCGGCGAGCTTCTCCGCCTCCTCCAGCAAGCCCTTGCGGCCCGTGCCCAGCCGGTCGCTGAAGGCGGCCCGAGTGTAAACCAGGGGCCGACCCGCCACAAAGGCATGATCGGCAACCGCCCCGGCAAAGCGGGATTCCAGCTCCGCACGCCCGCCATAGGGCGAAAAAAGCAGGATCATGCCCTGATGTTTCGCGATCCTGCTGCGAATTTGCCTGAATTCCCCCACCGCCTGGAGCTGGAACAAACGCCTGAGGCCACGCCAATGGGCCTCCTCGGCCTCGCGCCGACGGGCAAACAGGCGCAGGTCCACCAACTGGCCGTCAGGGGCGGGCACCAGGGCCGGATAGGCGCGGCTCTCCATACCCCTGACCTTGAGGCCAATGGACTCGGGAATATCGACGTCCGGCCAGTCATTGAGGCCGCTGCGCTCCAGCGCCGCCCCGGCCGTCGGCGCCAAGGCCGTGCCCTCCCCCTGCCGCAACCCGCGCCGCAGGGCGGCCAGGTCACGCCCTTCCGCCAGCACCTGCTGCTTCTCGCCCAGGACACGGATATTGAAGCGGAAGTGCGGCTCGAGGGCGCCGGCATCCAGGTCTTCCGGCGTCGCCACCACGCCCCGGCGCCGCAGCAGCAAAACCAGGGCCGCCGGCAGCCCCCCTTCCCCGAACACGATCTCCCGCGAAATGGCGGCGGCACTGTCGGGCACCGGCACCAATTGCCGGCGCAGGGGCTTGGGCAGGTTCTTCAGCAAGGCCGCGATCTTGTCGGGCAGGAGCCCGGGCACCAGCCACTCGAGGCGGGCCTCGTCCACTTCATCGAGCAGGCCGGCGGGCACCAGCAGCGTCACGCCATCGGCGGGATGCCCCGGCTCGAAGTGATACTCCAGGGCGAAGCGCGCCGTGCCCGAAGGCATCTCGTCCGGAAACCCGTCGGCATGGGCATCGTCGACCTCGCGCGCCAGCAGGGCCTCGCGCGTCAGGAAAAGATGCCGGGCATCCTCACGCTCGACGCGGCGGCGCCAGGCTTCGAAATTGGCGAGGTTGGCGATGTCCGGCGGCACCCGCTCGTCGTAGAAGGCGTACAGGGCCTCCTCGTCGACGAGGATGTCGCGGCGTCGCACCTTGTCCTCCAGTACCCGCACCTCCTCGACCATCTCCTCGTTGTGCAGGTAGAACGGCGCCTTGAGACCGGCATCGCCCTCCACCAGGGCGCTGCGGATAAAAATCTCGCGCGCTTCGGGGCGATTGATGCCCTCGTAGCCGACCTTGCGCTTTGCCGTCAGCACCAGGCCATAAAGCGAGGTCTGCTCATAGGCCACCACCTGGCCCTGGCGCTTTTCCCAGTGCGGCTCGAAGTATTTGCGCTTGAGCAGCTCGCCCGCCAGCGCCTCCGCCCACTCCGGCTCGATCTTCGCCACCGTACGAGCATAGACGCGCTGGGTCTCGACGACTTCCGCAGCCATGAGCCAGGGCGGTCCTTTCTTCGCCAGCACCGAGCCTGGAAAAATGAAGACCTTCTGGCTGCGCGCCGCCAGGTATTCGCGCTCTTCCTGCTTTTGTGCAATGCGCGAGAGCAGGCCGGCAAGCAGGGACTTGTGCAGCTGCTCGTAGCTGGCCGGCTCCCGGTTTTCCTGCCAGCCCGCCTCGCGCGCCAGCAGCAGCAATTGCCGGTGCGTCTCGCGCCATTCGCGCAGGCGCAGCCAGGACAGGAAGTGACGACGGGAAAAGTCCCGACGCTGATTCTCGGACAGATCACCGCGCTGCCCTTCCAGCACATCCCAGAGCTTCACATACCAGAGGAAATCCGAGTCGGGATGGCGAAACTGGGCATGACGCTCGTCCGCCGCCTGCTGCCGGTCATGCGGCCGATCACGCGGATCCTGGCCCCCGAGCGCGGCCGCGATGATGAGCACCTCGCGCAATGCCCCATTGTCATGGGCCGCGAGCAGCATGCGTGCAATGCGCGGATCCACCGGAAAGCGCGCCAATTGCCTGCCGATCGTGGTGACCTGGCGATCCTCACCTACTGCGCCCAGCTCCTCGAGCAGGCGGAAGCCATCGCTGACAAAGCGCGAGTCCGGCGCATCCAGGAAAGGGAATTCCTCGATATCCCCCAACTGCAACGCCTGCATCTGCAGGATCACCGCAGCCAGGTTGGTGCGCTGGATTTCCGGCACCGTGAATTCGGGGCGGGAGAGGAAGTCCGTTTCGGAATACAGCCGGATGCAGACGCCGGGGGCAATACGCCCGCAGCGGCCCTTGCGCTGGTTGGCGCTGGCCTGGGCAATGGCCTCGACAGGCAGGCGCTGCACCTTGCTGCGATAGGAGTAGCGGCTGATGCGGGCAAAGCCCGGATCGATCACGTAGTGGATATTGGGCACCGTCAGCGAGGTTTCCGCGACATTGGTGGCGATGACAATGCGCCGGCCACGCCCCGACTGGAATACTTTCTGCTGCTCGGCCACCGACAGCCGCGCATACAGCGGCAGGATCTCGGTGTGCGGCGGCCCATACTTGCGCAGCGTGTCCGCAATCTCGCGGATCTCGCGCTCGTTGCTGGAGAAAACAAGAATATCGCCCTGGCCGCGGCGCCCGGTCTCGCGCTCGTGCCGCAGGCACTCCTCCACCGCCGCCAGCACCGCGCGCGGAATCGCATCCTCGATATCGTCAAAGCCCTCGTCCTCATCAGAGCCCACGGGCTCGTCAGAAAGCGGACGGTAGCGCACCTCCACGGGATAGGCCCGCCCCTCGACTAGGATGACCGGCGCCGGCGTGCCGGCGGCATCGGCGAAATGACGACTGAAGCGCTCCACGTCAATGGTCGCGGAGGTGATGATGACCTTGAGGTCGGGGCGCTTGGGCAGCAACTGCCGGAGCACGCCAAGAAGGAAATCGATATTGAGCGAGCGCTCGTGCGCCTCATCGATGATCAGGGTGTCATAAGCGGACAGGAAGCGGTCATTGGACAGTTCGGCCAGCAACACGCCGTCCGTCATGAGCTTGACGAAGCCGTCCGGCGAGAACTCGTCGGTGAAACGCACCTTGTAGCCAACCAGCTCGCCGGGCGGCGACTGCAGCTCCTCGGCAATGCGCGCGGCGACCGAGCGTGCCGCGATCCGGCGCGGCTGGGTGTGGCCGATATAGCCGCGCACGCCACGACCGGCGGCCAGGGCCAGCTTGGGCAACTGCGTCGTCTTGCCAGACCCGGTCTCGCCCGCCACCACGACCACCTGGTGCTCCCGGATGGCACGGATGATGTCGTCCGCGCGGGCCGATACCGGCAGGTCGGGATAGCTGAGCGCAGGAACGCGCTCCGCCCGCGCGGCCATCGCGGCCTGCGAGGCCGCCATCAGGCGATCCAGACGCTCCTGTGCCTGTGCCCGGGCTTCTGGCTGGCGCGCACTGCCGCACTCGCGCTGCAGGCGTAACAGGCGACCCTGGTCACGACTGAGGCAGGTGACGGCAATATCCTGGCGGGAGAGTGGCGATGACAAGGGCGGCCCTGGCTGGCTACGACGGAAGGCGCGAAAGCATCCCAAGCTTTGCCGGGCATTTCCAGCCGCGACCGGAAAATAAAAAGCCGCCCCGAAGGGCGGCCTGGCGGGCACGGGGTGAAGCGGACTCCTTCCCCGTACCCGGAGTTCCCCGCCCTCAGGGCACGGTGGGGGACGTGGTCGAGGAACCACTGCCCATGCCGGAGCTGGTACCGTCGCTGCTGCCCGAGCTGCTCGGGCCGGAACCGGAGGAGCCACTTTCCTGCATCCTCTGCAGGTCCATGCAGCGCTGGGTGCGCTTCTGGGCAGCCGTGATGCATTCGCGCTCATAGTCGCCCGAAGTCGAGCCGCTGCCGCTCGTGCCCGAGGAGCTGTCGGTCCCCATACCGGAAGAACTGCTGCCGCCCATGCCGCTGCCCGAGCTGGAGTCGCTGCCACTGCCATAGGTGCTGCTCGAGCCGGTGCCGCTTCCCGAGCTACCGCCCTCGGCAAAGGCCACGGGAACCACTGCCACGCTGCTGGCGAACAACAGCGACATCAGAGTCTTGCGTACCATGTCGATTTCCTCTCGAGTAAAGCGCAAGTGATCAGTCCTTGCGGAAACAGCACTCTACGCAGGAAGAATCGGAAAGGGTGTACGCGATGAGTTAAGTGAGCCATGCCCCGGTGGAAGCTGTGTGTCCCTGCTCACGCCAGCGACGACAACGGCCAACAACAGGCAACAGCGCGTCACACTGCATCATCATGACTCACAATTCCCGGGCCCGGCAGCCTCATTAAAGAACAGGTGAAATGCCATGCTATCCGCCGGAAACTCAGGCATCGGCATTCGTCGCCAGTGAGGCCATGTCAATCACGAAGCGGTACTTTACCTCCCCCTTCGCCAGGCGCTCGTAGGCGGCATTGATTTCCTGAATCGGAATCAGCTCGATATCCGAAACAATGCCGTGCTGCGCGCAGAACTCCAGCATTTCCTGGGTTTCCGCTATTCCCCCGATAAAGGAGCCGGCGAGCCGGCGGCGCCGGCCGGTCAGCGCAAACACATTCACCGGGAGGGGCGCCGGCGGCAAACCCACCTGGCAGAGCGTGCCATCGCGCTTGAGCAGGTTGAGTGCGGCATTGATGTCATGCGGCGCGGATACCGTGTCGATAATGAAGTCCAGGCGGTTACGCCAGGCCTTCATGGCCGCCTTGTCGCGCGACAGCACCACGTCATCGGCACCCAGACGGCGCGCATCCGCCTCCTTGTCGGGCGATGTGGTGAAGAGCACCACGTGTGCGCCCATCGCATGCGCCAGCTTGAGCGCCATGTGACCCAGGCCACCCAGCCCGAATACGCCCACCACCTGCCCGGGCCCGACCTTCCAGTGCCGCAGCGGCGAGTACGTAGTGATGCCCGCGCAGAGCAGGGGTGCCGTGGCGGCCGGATCCATCCCGGCCGGCACCTTCAGCGTGTAGGCCTCGTCCACGACAATATTGTTCGAGTAGCCGCCATAGGTGATGCCGCCGGTATGCTTTTCCGGCCCGCCATAGGTCATCACCGCCCCCTGGTCGCAGAATTGCTCCTCGCCTTCGCGGCAGCTGGGACAGCTGCGGCAGGAATCCACCATGCAGCCAACCGCCGCCATCTCGCCTGCCCGGAACTTCGTCACCGCGCTCCCGACCCCGGTGACCCGCCCGACTATCTCGTGGCCCGGCACGCAAGGGTACCGGCTCGGCCCCCACTCGCTGCGCGCCACATGCAAGTCGGAATGGCAAACCCCGCAGAAGAGGATCTCCAGCACGACATCATTGGGCTGCAGTTCCCGGCGTTCGAAGCGGAGTGGAGCCAGCGGCGACTGCGGGCTCAGGGCGGCATAGCCGATGGACTGGATCATGGCGGTAACTCCTGGCGAAGAGGGAGAGCCGCAAGAGTAGTGGTTATAAGGGGAGTGGCAAAGGACGAGAGACGCCAGGCCCATAAACGACTACGCCCGCAAAAGCGGGCGTAGTCGTTTATGAAACTGGCGTCCCCACGGGGATTCGAACCCCGGTTACCGCCGTGAAAGGGCGATGTCCTAGGCCTCTAGACGATGGGGACGAAAAAAGAATGCAGGACTGGTGGAGCTAAGCGGGATCGAACCGCTGACCTCTACAATGCCATTGTAGCGCTCTCCCAGCTGAGCTATAGCCCCAGCCTGCGGACACCTGCCACAAGGTGACAGGTGCGGCGCGCATTCTATGCAGCACCCTCGGGGGTGTCAACGACAGTCCCCTGGCCCTGCTCGCGCCACGCCTTTTCCCAGTCCTTGGCCTCCTGCTTCGACACTCCCCCCAGCACCGCCAGGGCCTGGCGCAGGCGGGTGCGCGTGATGTCAGGCCCGAGGATATTCATCGACTCCATCACCGGGGTGCTGGAGGCCGAACCGGAGATCGCCACGAAAAAGGGAAACATGAAGTCGCGCAGCTTGAATCCCAGCGCTTCGCTGGTCCGGGCCAGCATTGCCGCGATCTCGTCATGATTCCAGCGGCGCAAGGCCTCGAGCTCCCACAGGCCGACCTGCAGGATGCGCCGGACATCGTCCGCGGCCAGCTTCTTGTGCTGGAAGCTCTCGGGCGTAGTCGCGACAGTGCCCGAGAAGAAAAACGCGGCCCAGCCGGCTGCTTCCGACAGGGTGTGGATACGCGGCTGGATCTGCGCCGCCACTTTCTGCAGGTAGTCACGACCGGCCCAGCGCTGGAAGGCGTCCATCAGTTGCCCCACGGACAGGTCACGCAGCCAGACGCTGTTCAGCCAGGACAGCTTTTCCACGTCAAAAGTGGGGCCGCCGAGCGAGACGCGGGTGAGGTCAAAGTGCTCGATCATTTCCGCCAGCGTGAACTTTTCGCGCTCGTCGGGCATGGACCAGCCCATGCGCCCCAGGTAATTGAGCAGCGCCTCCGGCAGGTAGCCCATGCGCTCGTAGAAATTGATGCTGGTCGGGTTTTTGCGCTTGCTGAGCTTGGACTTGTCCGGATTGCGCAGCAGCGGCATGTGGCAGAACACCGGGGCCTGCCAGCCAAAATACCGGTAGAGCAGGACATGCTTGGGCGCGGAACTGATCCATTCCTCGCCGCGGATCACATGGGTGATTTCCATGAGGTGATCGTCGACCACATTGGCGAGATGATAGGTGGGCAAGCCGTCGGCCTTCATCAGCACCTGCATGTCGACCTGTTCCCAGGGGATCTCGATGGCGCCGCGCAGCATGTCCGGCAGCTCGCAGATGCCCTCGCGCGGCACCTTCATGCGGATCACGGAAGGCTCACCAGTAGCCAGGCGCTGCTGCACCGCATCGGCGGTCAGCTGCATGCAGTGTCCGTCATAGCCCGGATTCTGCTTGGCCGCGCTCTGCTCGGCGCGGAGGGCATCGAGGCGCTCGGCCGTGCAGAAGCAATGGAAGGCATGGCCCTTCTCCACCAGCTCCTGCGCATGCCGCTTGTAGATGTCGCTGCGTTCACTCTGCCGGTAGGGCGCGTGCGGGCCGCCCACGTCAGGGCCTTCGTCCCACTGCAGCCCCACCCACTTCAGGGCGCTCAGGATCTGCTCTTCGGACTCCCGGGTGGAGCGCACCTGGTCAGTGTCCTCGATGCGCAGGATGAACTGGCCCTGGTGCTGGCGCGCAAAGCAGAGATTGAAGAGGGCGATATAGGCGGTCCCGACATGGGGGTCGCCGGTCGGGGACGGGGCGATACGGGTACGAACAGTGGTCATGGCGCATCCGGGAGGAGGAGTCGGGCCGCATTATACAGACGCGGCCGCAGGAGGCGGAAACCGGCGGCAAATGCCGGCCAATAAAAAACCCCGCATGGCGGGGTTTCTTGATATGGCGGAGAGGGTGGGATTTGAACCCACGGTAGGGGAGACCCCTACTTCGGATTTCGAGTCCGACGCGTTCGGCCGCTCCGCCACCTCTCCGAGGGGCGCAAAGATACCGACTCAGCCGCCCCTTGCCAATACCTTAGAGAGGAATATCGTCGACCGTGTTGGCGGCGCCCTGGATGACATCATTCGCGGTATTGCCCGCCACCGGAACGATGGATACCACAGCACCCACGACACGCATCGGCACCGTCACGATCTTGGTCAGGAAACAGCCACTCAGGGAACCGGCCAGGGCCGCCACCGCTACCATACGCACAAGGGTCTTGTTCATCTTTCGGGACTCCATCAAAAAATTGGCCGGGGTTCCGCCTGGCCTGCCGTCAGATCAGTGTGACAGGCAGCAAGGCGCCGGGCAATGCCGCCCGAGGGGCCGCAGGCACCCTTAGTCGAACTGGATCCCGAGACGATGGCCCACTTCCTCATAAGCCTCGACCACGCCCCCGAGGCCCTGGCGGAAGCGGTCCTTGTCGAGCTTCTTGCGGGTTTCCTTGTCCCAGAGACGGCAGCCATCCGGGGAAAACTCGTCGCCAAGCACAATCTCGCCATGGAACACGCCGAATTCCAGCTTGAAGTCCACGAGCAGCATGCTGCCGGCGTCAAAGAGCTGCTTCAGCACGTCGTTGACCTGGAAGGACAGCTCCTTCATGCGGCCGATCTGGTCCTGGGTGGCCCAGCCGAAGGACTGCACATGGGACTCGTTGACCATGGGATCGCCCAGGGCGTCATTCTTGAGGAAAAGCTCGAAGGTCGGC
>JAJFBF010000096.1 GCA_020697295.1 Moraxellaceae bacterium
GGTCTTTGGCCAGGCCATCATCATTACTGTGTATCTGCCCCTCCTCGCGCTGGAAGGCGTGGAGGGAAAAATGTTCCACCCCATGGCAGCCACCGTGATCATGGCGCTGGTGGCGGCCTTTGTGCTGTCGCTCACGCTGGTGCCGGCGTTGGTGGGCATCTTCTTCAAGGGTTCGGTCGTCGAGCATGAAAGCAGGATCATCCGCAAAAGCCGCGAGATCTACGCGCCGCTGTTGCGCAAGGCGCTGACCAGACAGGGGGCGGTTATCGGCGGTGCCGTGGGATTTTTCCTGCTAAGCCTGTTGATTTTCACCCGCCTCGGGCAGGAGTTCATTCCCACGCTGGATGAAAAGGACATCGCCATGCATGCCATGCGTATTCCCAGCACCGGCATCAAGCAGTCCACGGAAATGCAGAAACGGGTCGAGCAGGCCGTGAGCCAATTGCCGGAGGTGTCCTTCGTGTTTGGCAAGACCGGTACGGCGGAAATGGCGGCGGACCCGATGCCGCCAAACGTGTCGGATACCTTCATCATCTTCAAGCCGCGTGAGGAATGGCCCGACCCTGATCTGCCAAAGTCGGCACTGATCGAGAAGATACAGACGCAGGCTTCCCTGGTGCCCGGCAACAACTACGAGTTCACCCAGCCCATCCAGATGCGCTTTAACGAGCTGCTCTCGGGCGTGCGCGGCGATGTGGCCATCAAGCTCTTTGGTGATGACTTCGGTACGCTGCAGACGACGGCCAACCAGATCGCGTCGGCATTGCGCGGCATCGATGGCGCCAGCGAGGTGAAGGTCGAGCAGGTGGAGGGCCAGGCGCTGCTGGATGTGGTAATCGACCGCGAGGCCCTGTCTCGCTACGGTATTCCCATGGCCACGGCCCAGGAGACGGTTGCCGCCGCGATCGGTGGTCAGGAAGCCGGCGAGATCTTCGAAGGGGATCGTCGCTTCAGCGTCGTGGTGCGGCTGCCGGAAGAGTTGCGCACGGATCTGGACAGCCTGCGCGCGCTGCCCATCCTGCTGCCGGGCGAAAAGGGCTTTGTCACGCTCGGGGCCGTGGCCCAACTCGACATCAAGGAAGGTCTGAACCAGATCAGCCGTGAAGACGGCAAGCGGCGCGTGGTCGTGCAGGCCAATGTGCGGGGTCGTGACCTGGGCTCGTTTGTGGAAGAGGCGCAGCAACAGATCACCACCCAGGTGAAGCTGCCGGCCGGCTACTGGCTGACCTGGGGAGGGCAATACGAAAACCTGCAACAGGCCAAGCAGCGGCTGCTGCTGGTGGTGCCGGCCTGCTTCGCGCTGATCTTCCTGCTGCTCTTCTCGGCGCTGGGCTCGGCCCGGCAGGCGTGGATCGTGTTCAGTGCGGTGCCGCTCGGCCTTACCGGCGGCATCATCGCCCTGTGGCTGCGCGGCATGCCGTTCTCCATCACGGCGGCCGTGGGCTTTATCGCGCTCTCGGGCGTGGCGGTGCTGAACGGCCTGGTGATGGTGAGCCGCATCAACCAGCTGCGCGATAACGGCCTGCCCCTGGAGCAGGCCATTACCGAGGGATCACTGTCGCGCCTGCGACCGGTACTGATGACCGCGCTGGTGGCGGCACTGGGCTTCGTGCCCATGGCGCTGGCAATGGGCGCGGGAGCGGAAGTGCAGAAGCCGCTGGCCACCGTGGTCATTGGCGGGATCATTACCAGTACGTTCCTGACGCTGCTGGTGCTGCCGGCGTTGTACCGCCGCTTTGCGGCCCCGGAAGAATCCCCTGACAAACTGCAAGGAGATCGTCGCGATGGCCGATGAGCAGAACTGCGGCGCTTGCCGCGAGCGGCAAGCGCCTGGGGCGACGCCGTCCCCCGCCCAGAACGGAACCCGCTTGGCATTTACCATCAGCAACATGGACTGCCCCACGGAAGAAAAGCTGATCCGCAAGCAGCTGGAGGGAATGCGCGGCATAGACGCGCTGCAGTTCAACCTCATGGAGCGCAGGCTCACGGTGACGACCACGCTGTCGGTGTCGGCCCTGCAGGCGGCATTAGGGGAAATCGGCATGCAGGCGGTGCCGGTTACCACCGAGGGCGGGCTGGTGAATGTGGATGCGCAGTCGCCGGAGAGCTCCCGGGCGCTCTGGTGGCGAGTCGGTGGCGCGGGGGGCATGGCCGTGCTGGCCGAAGGACTGGTGTTCGCCGGCATGGCGGAGACCTCCTGGCCCGTGGTGACACTGGCCTTGCTGGCCATTGCGCTGGGCGGCGTCGATACACTGCGCAAGGGCTGGATCGCGCTCAAGACCTTCACGCTCAACATCAACTTCCTGATGTCCATTGCCGTGGCCGGGGCCATGCTGATCGGCCAGTGGCCGGAAGCCGCGATGGTGACGGTGCTCTTTGCCATCGCCGAGCTGATCGAGTCCTACTCGCTGGAGCGCGCACGAGGGGCCATCCAGAAGCTGATGGCCATGGCGCCGGAGACGGCCCGCCTGCGCACGGCGGAGGGTCAGTGGCAGGCAGTGGAGGCGCGCACCGTGTCGCCCGGCCAGATCGTGCAGGTGCTGCCGGGCGAGCGCGTGCCGCTGGATGGCGAGGTGGTGGCCGGGCGCAGCACGGTGAACCAGGCACCCATTACGGGTGAAAGCCTGCCGGTGGAAAAGCAGGTCGGGGATGCCGTGTTTGCCGGCACGATCAACGAGCATGGCGTCATTGAGGTGAAGGTCAGCGCGGACTACTCGCATACCACGCTGGCGAAGATCATCGAGACGGTGCAGGAGGCACAGGCACAGCGGGCGCCCACCCAGCGCTTTGTGGACGAGTTCGCCCGTTACTACACCCCTGCCGTAGTGCTCATGGCGTTGTTCGTTGTGCTCGTGCCGACGGTGTTCATGGGGCTTCCCTTTGAGACCTGGCTGTATCGCGGTCTGGTGTTGCTGGTGATTGCCTGTCCCTGCGCCCTGGTGATCTCCACGCCGGTGACCGTGGTCAGCGCCCTCGCGGCGGCGGCGCGTCACGGCATTCTCGTCAAGGGCGGGGTGTACCTGGAGGGAGGGCACAAGCTGACGCTGGTGGCGCTCGACAAGACCGGCACCCTGACCGAGGGCCGGCCCGTCGTCACGGATGTGCTGCCCTTGAATCACCGCTCCGTGCCCGAGTTCCTGCAACTGGCGATGAGCCTCGATGCGCATTCGACACATCCGGTGGCGGCCGCGATTGTCACCCACGCGACAGGGCAGGGCGTATCGCCCTTGGTGGTAACGGAGTTCGAGTCCCTGACGGGACGGGGCGTCACCGGCGTCATTGACGGCCAGCGCTATTACCTCGGCAATCACCGCCTGATCGAGGAACTCGTGGTCTGCAGTCCGGCGGTCGAGGAGCGGCTGTTCCGCCTGGAGGCTGAAGGCAAGACGGCGGTCGTGCTGGCGACCACGACCGAGCCGCTGGCGGTGCTGGCCGTGGCAGATGCCATTCGGGAATCCAGTGTGCAGGCGATCCGGGAGCTGAATGCCATGGGCATCAGGACCTTGATGCTGAGCGGAGACAACCAGCAGACCGCCAGCACGATTGCGGCACAGGTCGGCATTACGGACGCCCGCGGCAACCTGCTCCCCGAGGACAAGCTGAAAGTCGTGTCTGAACTGCAGGCCGCTGGTGAGGTCGTGGGCATGGTGGGGGATGGCGTCAATGATGCGCCGGCCCTGGCCAAATCGTTCATCGGCTTTGCCATGGGGGCGGCAGGCACCGATACCGCGCTGGAGACGGCCGATGTGGCGTTGATGAAAGATGACCTGCGCAAGCTGCCGGCGTTCATTTCGCTCAGCCGCCAGGCATCTCGCGTGCTCTGGCAGAACATCACTGTGGCGCTCGGCATCAAGGCGGTGTTCTTCGGATTGGCCCTGGCCGGCATGGCCACGCTCTGGATGGCGGTGTTTGCCGATGTGGGAGCGAGCCTGATCGTCGTGTTCAATGGTCTGAGGTTGCTGCGTTCGGGGAATGGCATGAAGCATCAGGATGCCGGCGATGCGCCCTGATACCCGGGAGTTGTCCCGGGGAGTCAGCGCATGAGCCCGCAACTGAAGGCCGCCTTCGCCACTGAAATGCAACAGGCCAAGCGCTACTTCCGGGCCGGCGAGATAGACAGTGCATTTGCCCATCTGGAACGGGCCCATATCCTGGGGCAGCGCGATACCCTCCGGCATACCTGGAGCCACTGGTGGATGCTCCGGGTGGGTTTGCACCGCAGAGATTGGCGTGAAGTGCGAGGCCAGGTGCTGCGTATGGTGGCCGCTCTCCTGTTCTCCCGGATCTGGGTGCCGGAGGGAAACACCGGCGGCAGCAATGTAGCCCCGCTCAGGCCCATGCCCATACCGGCGGATCTACGCGAACTGCTGAAGACACACTAGTTCAGGGAGAAGCTCATGCTGGTCGCGAAAACGCTGGCGTTGTTTGTGGTCACCGCGCTGGCCGAGATCATTGGCTGTTACCTGCCGTGGTTGTGGTTAAAGAAAGGGGCTCCTGGCTGGGTGCTGTTGCCCGCGGCTGTCAGTCTGATGCTGTTCGCCTGGCTGCTGACGCTGCATCCCGCGGCCAGCGGCCGCATCTATGCTGCCTATGGCGGCGTTTACGTGGCGACAGCGCTGGTCTGGCTGCGTGTGGTCGATGGGGTGCCGCTGACACGTACGGATATTCTGGGTGCAGTCATTACCTTGGTGGGGATGGCTGTCATTGTCATGGGCTGGCAGGCAGCGGAGAGCTAGGACACGGGCCTGTACGAGATCCAGTTTCCTGTCGTTAATGCCCATAACGTCTTGAGCTTGCTCAATTAGGCAGAGCCGCCAGTTTAATCAGGGTGGCCCTTGACCTGCGGATTATGTTTTTCCTCCGCCTGACGGACATCTAGAAGTCTAGTGAGGCCTGGATTCATGAATCTTCAGCAGAGCGACTCCGCAGCTTCTCAAAGTGTTCTTGCCAGGCCTGCTGTTCTGCTGAGGGCTTCTTTTTGGCATCTTGTGCCTCGCAAAGCTCCCGTGATTTCCGAGCTTCGTCCTCCGGCCAGCAGCTATCCCGATAGCCTTCCCAGAATACGACTGTCCGAAGCCGATGGTTAGCTGACGGGAACACCCACTCGGGATATTGCACATCAATGTAGGAAAAGAGATCGGGGTACATCCGACGTAGCGGTGGATAGTCTGCAATCGCGGGCTGCATGGTTCTGTAGGCGTGCAGTGCAAGAACCCGTAATGGTTCAGATGCGATGGCAGCCGACTCATGCACTAACAAAATCGCCGCCGCCAATGCCTCTAGTGACCCAAGGTGCGACAGCATGCCCGCAGTCTCTTCAGTAAAGGGAAGCCTGTCGGGCCGCCCAGGCTGCAGTGGTGACCGAAAAAGCAAGGCACAGACCTCCTCTCCCAGCGTTCGCAGTTCTGCATTGAGTCCATCCTGCGTCCGGGCATGCGGGAGCAGCGCTTTCCAGAGCGGGTGGTAGAGCCAGTCAGCCGTGCCGGGGTAAACCGACTCCGCGTAAGCAACCAGTTCCGACTTGGGCACCATATTGCCCGTTTCGTACCGATCCCAGCGCTGTGGGCGCGATACCCAGCCCGCTTCCCGGTGAAAAGACTCCGGGTGCAGTGTTTTCTCAATTGCATAGGCGCTGGGCAATCCGGAAACCAGGCGAACTGCCTCGAACCAGACGCGCACACGTAGTGAATCGACGGGAGACTTCTTCGGGCGCCCTCGTTTGGTGGGCGACTGGGGTGTTGTTGGCATGAAAAAGTGTAGAGGCGTGAAATTCCCGAATATTACGCCGTCTTGCTGATCAAGTCCCGGACACACAACAATCCGTGACAAGCGCAAACCTCCCGTGAGTACACGGCTATGTCACATACATCCCTATCTACATCCCAGCTCGTCGCCGACATGGAGCGCCAGTATGGCCCTTTGCTGGGCGGTACTGCTTTGTACCGGGCGCTAGGTCTGCCATCTGCGGCCGCGTTCCGGCAGGCCGCAAGCCGAGAGGCCTTACCCGTTCAGGTGTTTTCGATTCCCCGTCGCCGGGGGAGGTTTGCGTTGACTCGTGAAGTGGCGCTGTGGCTGGCCCGGCTGAAAGCCAGTACTGATGGAGTGGTGGGCCTGCCTGCACCCGAAGAGTCTGGGGTAGCGGATGATGATACGAACAGGAGGCCCACCATGACTTAGTGATACTGCTGCACTGAAATCACGGCCATGGACGCAAAAAGGCCCGGGGTGATGACCCGGGCCTTTTGCAAGTAAAACAGTCTGGAGTGAGACACCTGACTGTTTCATTGTCTTTGCCTCCTTAACTGGCGTCAAGCCAGGGCCCCCTTTTGTCTTGCTGAACCGACGAGCGAGCGACCACCTTGCAGGGTATCGCTCGCCTTAAAAAGGAGGGTTTATGAAAATACCCGTACACCTGCAGCGCCATATTGCCCGCACGCTTTGCGGGTCAGACATGAGTAATCGGAAGATTGGCCGCACTTTCAAAGTCAGTCCCAACACCGTCCGGGCCATCAGGGAGCGGCTCGTAAAGGCCGGATTACAGTGGGAGACATTGGGAGCACTGGACGATGAGGCATTCCGGCAAGCTCTGGGTACCGTGCCAGCCTCGGTCTCAAAACGTAAAGGCACACCTGACTGGCTCTATATCGACACAGAACTGCGCAAGCGGGACGTGACCCTGGAGCTACTGTGGCAGGAGTTTCGGGAAAGCCAGCCAGAGGGCGTGTCCTATCCCCAGATGACCCGGCTGTACCGGGAGTGGCAGAAGACTCAACGGCTGTGTATGCGCCACATTTACCGGGCTGGCGACATCATGCTGGTAGATTTTTGTGGACGGACCATGCCGATCACTGATCCCGACACCGGTGAGGTGAGTCGAACCGCCCCGGGTATCGCGGAGGCTCCAACCTTTGAGAGAATGGAGCCATTATGAGTACCCCCAAGAGTAAGCCCCAGCAGTTTTCCCCCGAGATCCGGGAACGCGCCGTCCGCATGGTCTACGAGGTCCGGGAAGCCCACGCCTCCCAGTGGGCCGCCATCGAGGCCGTTGCCGGCAAGATCGGCTGTACCCCCCAGACCCTGAGCAACTGGATCCGCAAGGCCGTCGCCCCGGCCGCCCCTAATGCGCCGGCCACCGATGCCCGCGTCAAGGAACTGGAGCGTGAGGTCCGCGAGCTGAAGCGGGCCAACGAGATCCTGAAGGTGGCCAGCGCTTTTTTCGCCCAGGCGGAGCTCGACCGCCGTTTAAAGTGACTTGGGCGTTCATCGACGAACACCGGGAACGGTTCGGGGTCGAGCCCCTGTGCCGCGCGCTGCGGGTCGCCCCGTCCGCCTACCGTCGTCATGCCGCCCGCCTGCGCAACCCTGACCTGCGCTCGGACCGCGCCAAGCGGGATGCGTCCCTCGCAACCGACATCCACCGCGTCTGGCACGCCAACCGCGAGGTCTATGGCGCCGACAAGGTCTGGCGCCAGATGCACCGTGAGGAAGTAGCCGTGGCCCGCTGCACCGTGGAGCGACTGATGCGCGCCCAAGGCCTGCAGGGCGTGGTCCGAGGCAAGCGCCTCCGCACGACCTGGCCGGACCTGACCGCTCCCCGGCCCCGCGACCTGGTCAAGCGCCAGTTCACGGCCGACCGGCCCAACCAGTTGTGGGTCGCCGACTTCACCTTCGTCTCGACCTGGCAGGGCTTTGCCTATGTCGCCTTCATCGTGGATGTCTATTCGCGCTTCATCGTCGGCTGGCGCGTCAGCCGGCACATGCGCACGGAGTTTGTCCTGGATGCCCTCGAGCAGGCCTTGCATGCGCGACGGCCAGATCCGCACCGGCTCATTCACCACAGCGACCGCGGCTCGCAATATCTGTCGATCCGCTACAGCGAGCGGCTCGGGGAGGCGGGCATCGAATCCTCTGTCGGGAGCGTTGGCGACAGCTACGACAATGCCTTGGCTGAGACCATCAATGGCCTCTACAAGGCCGAACTGGTGCACCGGTCGGGGCCGTGGAAAAGCATCGAGACGCTGGAATGGGAGACCCTGAATTGGGTCACCTGGTTCAACCAGCAGCGACTGCTGGAGCCGATCGGGAATATTCCACCGGCAGAGTTTGAGGCACTATACGAGCAGGGTCAGGCGGCGATGCCACAAGCCGCCTGACTCAAACCAACAAGCCTCCGCGATACCCGGGGCGGTTCACACCCGGGGCGGTTCACTGACCGCGCCATGGTGCTTCGCGAGATGAAGTTATACAGCGAGCATTACGACTCACTTTTAACGCTTCTGATTTTGCCATCGATTGCTGATGTGTGGGCTCCTTGGCCTCGTGAGGAGATTTAGTGCCGGATTATTAGCAAAAAAAGAGGCTCAAATGAGCCCCTTTTCCGCCATCGACACCGTAGCGGTGCCGGTGGCGATGAGGTGATCCGTTACCCGGATCTCTAGTAGAGCCAGGGCCTCCTTCACCCGTTGTGTGATCTGAATGTCCGCCTGACTGGGCTCCAGCGTCCCCGAGGGATGGTTGTGGGCCAGAATCACCGACGTGGCATTGTGGCCAAGGGCTGCCTTCACAATCTCCCGTGGATACACCACGGTAGAGGTGAGGGTTCCCCGGAACATCTCCTCGTAAGCAATCAGCCGGTTCTGGCTGTCCAGGAACAACACACCAAAGCGCTCGTGGGTGTAGCTTCCCAGCAGGGCCGGCAGGCACTCCCTGACTTCGCTGGGCGAGTTCAAGGGCGTACCCTTGGCCAGCCGTTTGGCGGCCAACTCCCGCGCGGCCTCCAGTAGCTGATCCGCCGTGACCGGCTTGAGTCCGCCATTCCCATCGGCGATCAGGAATCCCGTGGCCTCAGGCGATTTGGGGGCGACCTTCTTCCGGCTCATGCGGCCCCCATGACAGGCGCGGCCTGCCCATTGGCCTTCTGACCCAGCTTTCCCTTGAGGCCGCCAGTTGGCGTCGGCGTGCTGGCCTCCTCGACAGGGGTATCCGTGTCCTCGGCAAAGAACTCCTCCACCAGGGCAGGGGTGTCCTCCACCGATTCCTCACTGAAGCCATTGCCGAAGCCGACCCGAGCTGCCGCATCCAGCGCGTCCTGGCAGATGCCGGCCTGCTGTTGCTGCGCCTCCAGTTGCTTCGCCTGGGCCACCGCGTCTGCCAGCGTCATGCCTTCCCGGAGGGTCAGGTCGACGTAGTAGATCGGCGCCCTGTGGCTCATGGTGGTGCTTTTACCCCGCAGACGAAGCTCCATCGGCAGGTACGCCAGTCGATTGCCGGAGACTGCGCTGAAGTAGCTCAGGCGGGCCGCCAGCGCACGGATGCTGTTGAAGCCAGTGGTGCGGAAGATAAACGAGCCCAGGTCGTCATCCCCCGGCAGCCTGACGTTGAGACGGCCGAAGGGCTTGCAGGCCCCGCGTCCGACTTCGCAGGCATCCGGCGAGGGACAGGGCAGGGTGTCCACGCCGCCATTCTGGAGGCGACGACAGGTCTCCCCATCGCCCACACAGAGCGGGCGGCCCTTCGTGCGATCAAACAGGGTATAGGCGGCGCGCAGGTTCAGGTCGGGATCGTTGAACAGCATCCGTACCGGAATGCTGCGCAACTTGCCGTTGGGGGCATCCTTGCGCAGTTGCTCGTCAAGCGGATGGGCAAGCCACCCGTCTTTGGCCTGGACTTGGGTGGTGACGGTGAACTGGTCGTCTTTCTCCGGCAGGCGCTTGCCGTTCTTCTCGATTACACGACCAATCGAAATCCGCCCCAGTACGGGCGGGGTAATGGCGAGTCCCTTAATCATGAGGGCGATCCTCCGGGGTGGCGGCATGAATGATCTGGGTCGCGGCTTCACGAGCGGTGAGGCCGGCGTTCCAGGCGTCTCGGATCAGGTGCGGCTTGGCGTCGGCCATGGCCTGGGCATCACTGCGGCAGATCTCAAGGTCGGCTTCCAGGAAGGAGTAGAGGTCCTCCTCCCACTGCACAAAGCGCAGAAGTGGTTGCATGCGGTGCTCCTATGAGTGGGTGGATGGCTAGCGACACAGGCGTGCCGCCGGCTAAGGTGGGTCAGGTGGAAATGACGAATCGGCGCGAGCCGGGACGGATCAGGGGATAGGCCTCGATCAACTCGGGACGTTCCCGCGCCAGGCGCGCGACATCCACGCTCTGCACATCCTTGGTCCGCTTCCAGGTGATCTCGCCTTCCGGAAAGCAGGCACGGCTGGCCTCGCCCATGCGTTGCTGCAGGGTCTGCTTCAGCAGGGCTTCCTGCTTCTCCTTGTCGGCGAGTTCGGCCCGCAAGGCGACCAGGCGGGTAAAGGCCTCGGTCATGGCCGGTTCCACGCTGAGATCAATCGAGAGGCCGTGGTCCCGGGGATAGAGCGCTTGCAGCGCCTGCGCTGCTGAGTCCGAGCCATCCGCCGGGGGCGGGGTGTCGGTCTCGACGTACTGCCAGAAGCGGCGTTCCAGCTCGATCAGGTGGGCAATCAGCTCGTCGTCGCGCTCGATGCGATGGATGCGGGCTTCCTGCCCCCCGAGCACCACGCACACATCTGCTGCCTGCCGGCCGGTGACGGCCAACTGATGCTGGACCTGTACCTGAACGTACTCCGGCACGCCGTCCTTCCAGAGCCGCACCCCGAAGCCACCTGAGGTCTTGCATTCCAATATCTGCACATCCGGAGCGCCGACCACTTCGCGGTCGATATTAGCCAGCATCCAGGCATGCTCCGGGTGCTGCAGCACGGCGTTGACGCGACGGACCCGGCGACCGGTGTGGCGCGTGTAGTACTCGGCCACGAAGGGCTCCAGCAGCGTGCCCCAATAGGTGGGATGGCTGTCGTCGCTCGGGTCGATCTGCGGCAGCTCCGCATCCCGGCCGGTTTTGATGAGCCAGAGCTCCAGCATGGACTGGTAGGGATTGAGGCCGACTGCGGCGGCAGCATCGCTGCTGCCAATGCCGTTCTTGCGCACGCGCAGCCAGTCCTCGCGGCCCATGCCCTTGGTGGACACGAGCCGGAGGGCCTGGCGAGAAGGGGCGGGGGATGCACCCATGGGGATTTCTCCTGAGATCAAAATGCAAAGCGCCCGGCAGGAAGACCTGCCGGGCGCTTATGCCGTGGTTGTGGTGATGTGAAAGAACGGCCGATCAGCTCGCCTTGCTCATGGGAATGACGACCAACGGCTTCTCCGCAAAGAAGACGTCGATCAGCCGGGTGATCTCGGCGGCGACGGCTTCCTTGGAGGGCAGCCGGCCGTCATGCGTCAGCAGGTACTCTGCGAAGTATTCGCCCAAGGGCGAGATCACCTCGTACTCGAACACCCCGGGGAAGTCGGTGTCCTCGGCCTCCCACTTGCGCGAGATCTGTTCCCAGACTTCGGGTAGATGCAGGGTGGTGGCAATCACCAGCTCGATGCAGCCCTGGCCCCAGGCATCCAGGATGGCCCGGATGCGCTGGTGGTCGGGGACATGGGCCAGCAGACCCTCATACAGGAACGCCCCCCAGATAGCTGCCACTTCTCTTGGCAGCGGAATACCGGGCGGCGCTTTCGGTGCGGCAGACAGCATGGTGTTCTCCTTAAAAATGCAAAGCCCGCCATGAGGCGGGCTATATGCGGCTGGAACATCTGGGATGGAGTCGCTGTTGGAGCGGAATCACTCCCTCAGCGTGGCGTGGAACTGCTCGATGTGGATGGCGTCGTGGTCCAGCGTGGCCATGCCACTGGCGACCTGCAGGCGCATGACGCCATGACCACCATCGCCGCGTTGCCAGTGACTGTGCTGCAGGCTGGCCCAGTGCAGGGTGAATCGCTTCAGGCCTTCCCCCAGGTTGACCTGCTCTTCGAAAGACGAGGCCTGGCCAACGCCTGCATCGGCAGCGAGCCGCTGCAAGGCCACCCGAATCTCCAGCAGGCGACCGGAGTGGCAGGGCAGAAGCGATACCTCGCAAAGGCGGCATCGCCCACGAGCGCCCTCATAGCGCACCTGCACCAGGGAGACGGGCAGGGTGCGCAGCGCTTGCAGCAGCGCGGACAGGTTGCGCCGTAGCAGGGTGACTTCTGGATCATCGCTGGTCAGCGGCATGCGACCTCCTCAGGCCAGCAGCAAGGCCTGATCCAGCGCCTTTTGCTTGAGGGCCGCGCCCTGACCAAACCAGGCCGAGTCCAGACGATGGTCCGTACTGCGGGCACGTCGCTCGTGGTCCACGAACTCGGTCACGGCATTCAGCAAGCCATAGGCCGTGCCCTTGGCCGAGGCCAAATCCGCGCCCCTGCCCGCGCCTTCGTACAGCGAGACGGCCTTGGCCATGGCCCGCTCGTTGGTGACGCCAGGTCCCTTGGGCGTGAAGTCGGTAAAGACTTTCAGGAAGTAGCTCTGCACTTCGGCATGCTTCATCTTTCGCTCGCTGAGCGCCTTCATGCGGTACATGAAGTCATCCCAGGCCGAGACCGTGATGCCGAGCTGGCGCTTCACGGCCTGCGCATCAAAGCTCGTGCTGTGCGGCACCTTCACGGCATTGGCCTGTCCGTTCAGGGCGATGGCCAGGGTGTTGTTGCAGACCACCCGGATGTTGGTGAACTGCGCCGTGGTGGCGAGCGTACCGTCACAGCCTGTCGCCAGCAGCACATAGCCGTGGCTGATGTCCTTGCCCTTGAGCGAGCCGGTCTGCCCCGTGCAAGCCAGCGCCCAGAACTTGCGGCCGCCCTTGAGTACGCCCGCCGTCTCCAGCTCGAAGCCGGAGACTTCGGTCAGGTCGCGGTAGAACTCCAGAATCTCGCGTGGCTGAACGACCTTGTAACGGGCGCTGACCACGGAGAGTGGGGCATGGGTATCCGAGCGGAACAGCACTTTGCTGTCCTCAAACGACATGATGGCGCCCAGAGAGCCGGCCGACTCGGTGACGTAGCGGACCGGGGTCTCGCGGATGTCCCAGTCCATGCCGGCCTGCTTGGCCCATACCTGAAGCGGTTGATGGGTGGTGAGTTGATTGCCCAGGCCGTGCCACGGGGTGGCGCCGACGTAGGCCATGGTTTCGACGAGATGAGCCATGATGAATCCCTCAATGGAAAAGGTGAAAAGATGGATGGGGTGTTGAAAAGCAAGTGAGAGTTACGCTGAGAATGTTTTGCCGCACTCCAGGCATTCGTGCTTTAAAAAGATGTGGTCATCCAGCATTTCGCCAACGGCGACGCCGGTTGTGCAGCCGGCGGCCGCACCGAGCAGCGCGCCCATGACGGCACCGGCAAAGGACCCTGCTGGCCCGGCAACAACGCCAAGGGAGGCTCCCAGCTCAGCCCCGGCGAGGGCCCGCGCTGCGCCCCCAGCGGCGCCTGCGATAGTGCCCAGCGTCGCGCCGACCTTCTGGCCGTGGTGGTGCGTGACGACATGGTTTGATTTACAGAACGGGCAGTGCGTTGGGTTTTTCATGAAGGCTCCTTTTTCAGGGCATAAAAAAGCCCGCGACTGGATGGCCAGTGCGGGCTTTGAGCGAAACGGGGAGGCGAGGATTAGCTCATGAACCAGTGAGAAATTACCCTCTCACTTGGGTGGTATGTATCTGAAACGATTTTGAATCGAGATATATCGGATGAACTTTTTATGTTTCTGAACCGACCTGGAAGCGCTGGCTGACTACCGAGAGTGGCACCTGCGTATCCGAGCAGAAGAGGATCTTCTGGTTCGGGAAGGACTGGATCGCGCCCAGAGTGCCGGCGCTCTCCGTGATGAAGCGGACCGGGGTTTTTCGAACGTCCCAGTCCATGCCGGCCTGCCTTGCCCAGACCTCGAGCGGCTGGCAGGTGCCCAGCTGATTGCCCAGGCCGTTCCACGGGGTGGCGCCGACGTAGGCCATGGTTTCGACGAGATGAGCCATGAGGATGCGGAGGGCTTGGAACTGCAGAGCGGTGCCTGCCTGATGGTAGACGAATTGCCTGGGCTTCGACGGAGAGTCTTCGATCGCAACCCTGACAAATCTCAGAAGTATGAAATCCGACTGCTTTTGCAGGGCCCTGCTAATCCCAGGGGATTAGCAGGCATGAACCTCCGTCATCCCGTCTGGCTCACCAAGTCGGGGGAGAGGGAACTGCGCCTGGTAGACGTGTACCAGAATATTGAGGTCCTGCTGGGCTTATCCCGCCATCTGGATGCGGTGGTGTCCGCCATGCCTATGATGAGCGCGAAGCCGACTCCGCCTGAGATCAGCCACAACGTGACAGTTACATTTGGAATCTCTGAAAAGATTTTTCCGGCGGCGCGGGCAAGACCGTCAGATGCGCCCCGCCTGATCGTGCTGGGCGCCTACCAGCGCGCCCCGAGTGAGGACTGTCCACACCATGTCTCCAATCTGCTCGGCGGTGTAGCGTCCATCCTCCTGGTACCAGGTGGCTACCCAGTTCAGCGCTCCCAGCCCTATCAGCCGCAGCATGTGCAAATCTACTTCCGGCCGGATATAGCCCTGCACCTTAAGTGTATCCAGCATGATTGCCCAGTAACGCTCATAGCGGTCACGCTCGGCAATCATTGCGTCACGGGCCTCTCCGCTCAGTGAGCGCCACTCGAACAGCAGCACGTAAAACATGTCGTTTCCGGACAGCAGCGCCTGGATATGGGCTTGCATGGCAGCACGCAATTTCTGAAGGGGATCAGTGACAGGGGCTGTCGCGTCGATGATGGCGCGGATGGTTTGCCCGATCGCGACCCTCATCATGTCCAGCAGTATGGCCTCCTTGGCAGGGTAGCGGTAATGCAGGCTCCCTGGCAGCAGGCCGCAAGCGTCGGCGATCTGCCGCACAGTCGTGCGCTCATAGCCGTTTTCACGGAACAGGCGTGCGGCTTCCGTCAGGATGTGTTCACGGTCTGAGGCGTCGATACGGGGTTTCTCAGGAGAAGACGGCGGCTGACTCATGGAGGGGCTCGACAAAGGGCGCGATTGGGTAACTGGCAGCGTGCAACCATCCGGCGACTGTAAAGCTAAGTACCTGA
>JAJFBF010000028.1 GCA_020697295.1 Moraxellaceae bacterium
CGCGACGCCTGCCGGTCGGGCGCAAGGCGCGCGAGGCACTGGCGGACTGGCTCGCGCTGCGCGCGCGCTGGGCAGTGCCCGGCGGCGACTGGCTTTTTCTCGGCCCCAAGGGCCAGCGCTTTTCCGAGCGCGCGATCCAGTTGCGGCTTGCGCACCAGGCGCGTCGGGCCGGGCTGCCGCAACATCTGCATCCGCACATGCTGCGGCATTCCTTTGCCTCGCACCTGCTCGAGTCCTCGCACGACTTGCGCGCGGTGCAGGAATTGCTCGGTCACGCCGACATCAGCACCACGCAGATCTACACGCATCTGGATTACCAGCACCTGGCCGAGGTCTATGACCAGGCGCACCCGCGTTCGCGCAAGCCCAAATGAAGGGGGTGGCATTTGCCGGAGCCCGAAGGTCGGGATTTATGCCGACATCAACGTCCTTTTTCGGAAGAGGCTGTAATGGCGATCAAGCTGCTGACCTTTGACCTCGACAACACGCTCTGGGACGTGGAGTCGATTGTCACGCGCGCGGAGAAGGTGATGCGCGCCTGGATCCGGCAGCATCATCCTGAATTCGTTCAGGCCTTCGATTTCCGCCAGTTCATTGCATTGCGTGACGCCGTGCTGCGCGACCGGGCCGATATTGCGCATGACTTTACCTCGCTGCGCCTGGAAGTGCTGCGCCGCGCCTTTGCTGGCGTCGGCTACGCACCGGTCGATGTCGAGGCGGCGGCGCAGGGCGCCTTCGAGGAATATTTTCGCGAGCGCAACGTGGTGGAATATTTTCCCGGCGCGCTGGAGGCCCTGCGCGACCTTCGCGAGGATTTTTCAATCTATGCGCTCAGCAATGGCAACGCGGATGTCGGCCGTATCGGGCTCGGACATATTTTCTCGCAGCACTTTTCCGCGATCAGCGTGGGCGCCCCAAAGCCAGATCCGCGCATGTTCCACGCGGCGATCGCCGCCGCCGGCGTGTCGCCTCATGAAGTGATTCATATCGGGGATCATCCCGAGCAGGATGTCGCGGCGGCCGCCGCCGTGGGCATGCGCACCATCTGGGTGAATTTTGGCGGGCTCGAGTGGCCAGCCCTGCCTCCGGCCGATGCCGAGCTTCGTCACTTCACGGACTTGCCGCGGCTGGTGCGGCAGCTTGCCGCCCGCTAGGCGTATTGCTTTCCTCGCCAGTTGCCAGTTGCCAGTTGCCAGTTGCCAGTTGCCAGTTAGCAGTTAGCAGGAGGCAGGAGGCAGGAGCCGCTGGGTATGGGGTATCAGCCCAGCTATGGCGAACGCCGGGTCTCCCGCGGAGCGCAGGCCTAAAAAAACCGCGCTTGCGCGCGGTCTTCCAGGAAGAAAAAGACCTGGCAGCCGACACATGCGCGCCGCCAGGCAAACGGGTTTCTTCAGAACTTTATGCCGATGGCAAGCATGGCCACGAGCGGATCGATTTCGAGCTCGCCCACGGGGACGCCGTTGATGTTGACGTTGGTGTTGATGTCGACCTTCCACACGGCGGCATTCAGCACGATGTTGTCGGTGATCTTGACGTCCACGCCGGCTTCCACGGCCAGGCCGAAGGAGTCTTCCACGCTCAGCACGAGGCCGAGATTGTTGCTCTCGCCCCAGAACTTCGTGTAGTTCACGCCGGCGCCGATATAGGGCTGCACAGAACTGCCGGCATCCAGCGGGAAATACTCCAGGGTGACAGTGGGCGGAAGGTGCTCGACGGAGCCGATGGTGGTGCCGGACAGGGTGATGTCGTGTTCGAAGGGAGTGGCACCCAGCAGCTGTATGCCCACCTTGGGCGAGAGCATGTAGGAAAGAGTCAGGCCGAGCTGGGTATTGTCTTCCGCGTCGAGGGTGGCCAGGAGTGTATTGTCCGTGGTTTCCGGGGTCACCATGACGGCGCCGGCGCGGACAATCACATCGCCCTTTTCATAAGCGAGGGCCGGGGAGGCAGCCGCAACGGCGAGGGACAGCAGCAGGGTCTTGTGCAGAACTTTCATGGGTGTTTCCTCAGGCAACTAAAAAAAATCGGTCGGTTGTCGGCGCCATGCCGATGTCCATGACGCAATCATGGGAATTACCGATTTTTTTCGGATTGACCTGAGTCAAGCTGGGCGGGTGCTCTGGTACGGAAGCACTGAAACAATGATCTGGCGCAAACTTTTGTAACGCTCTGCTGACCGTCCGGTAAGCGCCGGCTTCGGCGCGGATCGCCTGGACGCACCAGGAGTACGAGCGCCCTGCCACCGTGTCGGGGTCCCGGTCCGCCGCGGCCTCAGCCCGGCAGCCGGTCCAGCACGCGATAGGCCAGGGCTTCCTGCAAGTGCGCCGCCGCGACCGTCTCACTTTCTGCCAGGTCGGCGATCGTGCGCGCCATGCGCAATACCCGGTGATAGGCGCGCGCCGACAGGCGCAGGCGGCGCATGGCCTGTTCCAGCAGGTCGGCATCGGCGGTGGACAGGGCGGCAAAATCGCCCACCTGCCCGGGGCTCAGGTCCTGGTTGAGGCAGTCCTGGCGGGCGTGCTGGCGCTCGCGCGCGGCGAGCACGCGGGCCCGTACAGTGGCCGTGGATTCGCCCGGGGTCCCGCGATGCAGCATCTCCGCCGGCAGCGCCGGCACTTCCACATGCAGGTCGATGCGGTCGAGCAACGGACCGGACAGGCGCCCGCGATAGCGTGCGACCTGGTCCGGCGAGCAATGGCAGCGCGCCGTGCCGTCGCCCCGATAGCCGCAAGGGCAGGGATTCATCGCGGCGACCAGCTGGAAGCGCGCGGGAAAGCGGATCTGCCGGGTGGCGCGCGAGATCTGCACATGGCCCGACTCCAGCGGCTCGCGCAGCACTTCCAGCACGCGCCGCTCGAACTCCGGCAGCTCATCAAGAAAGAGCACGCCATGGTGGGCGAGGGTGATCTCGCCGGGCCGTGGCGGATTGCCGCCGCCGACCAGCGCCACTGCCGAGGCCGTGTGGTGCGGCGCCCGGAAAGGAGGCTGCAACGAAGGGTCGTCGCGCTGGCCGAGCAGCGAGCGGATGGCCGCCACCTCCAGCGCCTCGCGATCGCCCAGCGGTGGCAGCAGGCCGGGCAGGCGCGCGGCCAACAGGGTCTTGCCGGTGCCGGGCGGGCCAAGCAGCAGGAGCGAATGGCCGCCGGCGGCGGCGATTTCCAGGGCCCGCCGCGCCTGGTACTGGCCGCGGACGTCGGCCAGGTCGGGACCGGCGGGCAGCGTGCCCGCCACGAGCTCGGGAACCCGTGCCCGCGGCAGTGCCTGCTGGTCGGCGAGGTGGGCATAGATTGCCAGCAGATGGTCGCCGGCGTGGACATGCGCCGCGGCCGGGCGTGCCGCCTCGGCGGCATTGGCCGCGGGCACGAACAGGGCGTGGCCGGCGGCGGTGGCGGCCAGGCTCGCGGACAGGACGCCGGTGACCGGCCGCAACTCCCCGGACAGGGCCAGCTCCCCGATGAACTCGCGCTCGCGCAGGGCCGACAGCGGAATCTGGCCGTTGGCGGCGAGGATGCCGAGGGCGATGGGCAGGTCGAAGCGGCCGCCCTCCTTGGGCAGGTCGGCGGGCGCGAGATTGATGGTGATGTGGCGCTGCGGGAAGTCGAAGCCGGAGTTGAGCAAGGCGGAGCGCACGCGGTCCTTGCTCTCGCGCACGGCGGCTTCGGGCAGGCCGACGATGGCCAGGCCGGGCAGGCCCGGGCCCAGGTGCACCTCGACGGTGACGGGTGGGGCGTCCAGCCCCAGCAGCGCACGGGTGCGCACGATGGCCAGCGACATCCTTGTCTCCTTCAGTCTGTGCTACGGACCGCCATCCATGGCGGTCCCGGGGGTAGTGCGGCGGAGGTCCTGCGGAACCAGGCTTATGGCTTGTCGCGGCTCTCGAGGCTGATGACGCGCTGTTCCAGTGCACGCAGTTCCGCCTCCACCGCCTCCAGGCGGCTGCGGGCGCGGGCCAGCAGCGTGGTCTGGATGTCGAACTCCTCGCGAGTCACGAGTTCCATGCGCGCCAGTGCCTCGCGCAGCACCGCCTTGATGTTTTCCTCAAGGTCGCCGCGGAGCTGGCGCACGCCGGGGGGCAGGACCTGGGACAGCTGTTCGCTGACGCGGTTGACGATCTGTTCGAGTGCCATGGCGCAAGGCTCCTGAGGGGCGGAAAGCCCCGGATTCTAGCACTGGCGAGCCGGTATTCCTCTCTCGGGGCAATAGCTGAGCGTGCGGGCGCACCAAAAAGGGGATCGCACCCTTTTCGTGCACGACTGTGGGCACATTCCCCCCCGAAAGACTGATCTGCAAGCACGGCAATTTTGGCCCGCCGCTTCAGGCTACTGAAATCCTGAGCATTTTTTGGATTGGCACGGCTTCTGCAAAAGGGCTGGCATGGCTTCTGCAATGAATCGCACAGGTTCTGACGCGACAGGCAGGTCCTTCCGCTGCTGGTCGTGTTCTGAAGCAGAGCTGTTTTGTATCCACTTAAAAGACACCACAGGGTTGATAGGAGTTACAGCGATGAAAATGACCAAACTGACCACGGCGATCCTGGCTGGCAGCCTGCTGATGGCGGGCATGTCCGCTTCCGCCGAGGAAGCCAAGAGCGCCTTCACTACCTCCGGTAGCGTCGCGATGACCACCGACTATCTCTACCGCGGCATCTCGCAGACCTCCGGCGCTCCCGCCCTGCAGGGCGCCCTCACGCTGAGCCACGAATCCGGCGTCTACGCCACCGTCTGGGCCTCCAGCATCAATTTCGCCAGCGGTCTTGAGTTCGATCCCGCCATCGGCTTTGCCGGCAAGGTGGGCGAAGTCGGCTACGACGTCGGTGTGCTGCAGTACGGCTATCCGAACTCCAGTGCCCTCACGGCCCCTGGCCCCGAACTCGACTTCCTCGAGTACTACGCTTCGGTCAGCTTTGCCGGCGCCAAGCTGGGTCTTGCCTATGCCCCTGATTTCTACGCTGAAACCGGCGAGTCCATCTACGCCTTCGTCGACTACGGCACGGAAGTGGCCGGCTTCGGTCTCGTGGCCCACGTCGGCATGAATCTCCTGGACGACCAGTACTACGGCGCTGCCCCGCTGGCCCTCGGTGAGGATAGCTACATCGACTACAAGGTCGGCGTGAACAAGGCCGTGCAGGGCGTGACCCTGGAACTGGCCTATATGGGTAGCGACCTGGATGACACCCTGGTTCCTGATGGCGAAGGCACCTTCGTCGCCACCGTCAGCAAGGCGTTCTGATAACCCGGTACCGCGCGCGGACCACCGCGCGCGGTTTTTAAAGAGGAGTGCGAAACATGAAACTGGTCACCGCCATCATCAAACCTTTCAAGCTCGACGATGTGCGTGAGGCGCTCTCGGACATCGGTGTGCAGGGCATTACCGTGACCGAGGTGAAGGGTTTCGGTCGACAGAAAGGCCATACCGAGCTGTATCGCGGCGCCGAGTACGTGGTCGATTTCCTGCCCAAGGTGAAGATCGAGATTGCCACCAGCGATGATCTGCTGGACTCGGTGATCGAGGCCATCACCAAGGCCGCCAGCACCGGCAAGATCGGCGACGGCAAGATCTTCGTCACCGACCTCGAGCAGGCCATCCGCATCCGCACCGGTGAATCCGGCGTCGACGCCATCTGATTTTTTACTCGCTGCCAAAAAAACGCGAACCAACGCGGAGGAGTTCCCCGTGAAAAACTTTGTCTATGCCCTGATGTTGGGCGGCGCCCTGGTGGCGAGCAGCCCGGTATTTGCGGAAGAGGCTGCAGCGGCTGCGCCCGTTGCCGCCGAAGCCGTTGCCGCTCCCGAAGCAGCGCCCGCTCCTGATGCTGCCGCCCCGGCGCCTGCCGTAGCGGTGGTCGAAGCGGCGGAAGCCGCGCCGGCCGATGATTATGTTGCGCCCAAGTACGACATGGGGAACGTCTCCTGGATGATGACGGCCACCGTGCTCGTGATCTTCATGTGCCTGCCCGGCCTCGCCCTGTTCTACGGCGGCATGGTGCGCAAGAAGAACATGCTGTCCGTGCTCATGCAGACCTTCACCATCTTCTGCGTGATCGCCGTGCTCTGGGTGGTGTTCGGCTACTCGGTCGCCTTCTCCAACGGCAACGCCTACTTTGGCGGCCTCGACAAATTGTTCCTGGAAGGCGTGATCTACGACGCCAAGGGCAACTTCACGCCGACGGCCACCTTCAGCAAGGGCGTGGTCATCCCCGAACTCATGTTCGCGATGTTCCAGCTGACCTTCGCCTGCATCACCTGCGCCCTGATCGCCGGTGCCTATGCCGAGCGCATGAAGTTCTCCGCCATGCTGATCTTCACCGTGACCTGGTTCGTGCTGTCCTACCTGCCCATGGCCCACATGGTCTGGTGGTGGCCGGGCCCGGACGCCTACACCGGTCCGGAAGTGGTGGATGGCCTGAACGCCACCGCCGGCAAGCTCTGGCAGATGGGCGCCCTCGATTTCGCCGGTGGCACCGTGGTGCACATCAACGCCGGTGTCGCGGGCCTCGTTGCCGCCATCATGCTGGGCAAGCGTCTCGGCTACGGCAAGGTCGCCATGCCCCCGCACAGCCTGGTCATGACCATGATCGGTGGCTGCATGCTCTGGGTCGGCTGGTTCGGCTTCAACGCCGGCTCCAACCTCGAAGCCAATGGCTACGCCGTGCTGGCCTTTGCCAACACGATCTTCGCCACCGCCGTCTCCGCTCTCGCCTGGCTGTTCGCCGAGTGGCTGCACAAGGGCAAGCCGAGCCTGCTGGGCGCGGTGTCCGGTGCGATCGCCGGCCTCGTCGGCATCACTCCGGCCTGCGGTTTCGTCGGCCCCATGGGTGCCCTCGTCATCGGCCTGATCTGCGGCGTGGCCTGCTTCTTCTCGGTGGCCGTGCTGAAGAAGATGCTGGGCTATGACGATGCGCTGGATGCCTTCGGTGTGCATGCGGTTGGCGGCATCATCGGCGCCATCCTGACCGGCGTGTTCGTCAACCCCGCCCTCGGTGGCGCCGGTTACGTCACCGACGGCTGGGTCGGCCCGACCTTCGGCTACGACAGCGCGCAGATCCTGATCCAGGTGAAGGCGGTGCTGATCGCGGTGGTGTGGAGCGCCGTGGTCTCCGCCGTGACCCTGTTCATCATCGACAAGGTGATCGGCCTGCGTGTCAGCGAAGAAGCCGAGCGCGAAGGCCTCGACATCGCCGAGCATGGCGAGCAGGCGTACAACGACTGAGCGTGAGTGCGTGCTGAACAAAAAGGGGCCCTCGGGCCCCTTTTTCTTTATCTGGCCCGGGCGCGTTACCTGCGGGACTTAGTCTGCCGACGACACGCACATCTCATGCAGGCAAGGCGAACGCCGGCGGCGCTCCTGAGCCTGATGAACGGATCCCGTTCATCAGGCTCAGACTGCGTTTGCCAGCCTGCTTGCGGGGGGAGGCACCGCTTCGGGCAAAGACGGCCCTTGCCTGTTTCCGCCGGGCTCCCGGATTGATTTTCACCGCTCCAATTTCTGGCACCGGGACGCGTCCTCGCCTCTTGCTGCACTCCGGCGCGGCGCGCATTCGTGCCCGATCCAATGGAAGGGGCGCGATCGTGCCGCTGAATTCCTGCCGCAATGCGCTTTGGCTTCTGCAACTTCGCCCTTCCTGCCCCTGCGGGCAGCAGGCGAGTGGCTTCTGGCATGGCTCCTGCAGAGCTTCAGTCAGGGTTGGATGCCCGCTCACTTTCCGGTCGCCGGAGAGAGGCAGTACAGGAGTTCACCGCGTCGCGCCAACCGCAGCAAGGGGCCGCCATGAAACTCATCACCGCCATCGTCCGGCCGTTCAAGGTCGACGACATTCGCCAGGCGCTCTCGGCGCTGGGTGTCCAGGGCCTGACCGCCACCGAAGTGCGCGGCTTCGGCCGCCAGAAAGGCCATACCGAGCTGTATCGCGGCGCCGAGTACGCCATCGACTTCCTCCCCAAGGTGAAGCTCGAGATCGTTTGCGCCACTGCCGATCTCGACAACATCCTGACGGCCCTTGTCGCGGCGGCGCGCACCGGCAAGATCGGTGACGGCAAGATCCTTGTCTCCCCGATGCTCGAGGCCGTGCGTGTGCGCACCGGCGAGCATGGCGATGCCGCCATCTAGAGTCGCTTTTTAATCCTTGTCCGAAGCCATTGCGGAGAAAAATGTGAGAACCATCATTGCTGTTGCGGCATTGGGGATGCTGCTTGCCCTTCCGGCGGCCCAGGCCGAGGACCTTTTTACCGACGCCCTGCCCGCGCCAGCGGAGGTTGTGGCTACGGCGCCAGAGGTGGAGGCCACTGCCGCTGTGGCGGCCGCCGGGCAGACGGTGACCGTGACCACGGTCACCACCACGACCACGACAACGAACGCACCCGCGGCGGCCACAGCGCCTGAAAAGCCCGCGCTCGACTCCGGCAACACCGCCTGGATGCTGGCGGCCACCGCGCTCGTATTGATGATGACGATTCCGGGAGTCGCGCTTTTTTATGGCGGCATGGTGCGCAAGAAAAACGTGCTCGCCACCATGATGCAGTCCTTCGCCATCGCCGCGCTGGTGACGGTATTGTGGATGGTGGCGGGCTACTCGCTGGCGTTCTCGGAAGGCTCGCCCTGGGTCGGCAGTCTCGACAAGATGTTCCTGGAAGGCGTGGGCGTGACGTCGATGACCGGCACGATTCCGGAAACCGTGTTCATGATGTTCCAGCTGACCTTCGCCATCATCACGCCCGCGCTGATCGCGGGGGCCTTCGCCGAGCGCATGAAATTCTCGGCGATGATGATCTTCATGGCGCTGTGGAGCCTGCTGGTCTATGCCCCGGTCACGCACTGGGTGTGGGCGGCCGATGGCTGGCTCTTCAATTCCTCGCCCGCCATCCTCGATTACGCGGGCGGGACCGTGGTGCACGTCAATGCCGGCATCGCCGGCCTGGTTTGCGCCTTTGTGCTCGGCAAACGCGTCGGCTTCGGGCGCGAGGCCATGCCGCCGCACAATCTCGCGCTCACGCTGACCGGCGCCTCCTTGCTGTGGGTGGGCTGGTTCGGCTTCAACGCCGGCTCCGCCCTGGCCGCCGACGGCCGCGCCGGCATGGCCATGGCCGCCACGCAGATCGCCACCGGCGCCGCGGCACTGGCCTGGATGCTCGCCGAATGGATTCGCAAGGGCTCGCCCTCCGTGCTCGGCCTGACCACCGGGGCGGTCTCGGGACTCGTGGCGATCACGCCTGCCGCGGGCTTTGTCGATCCCAAGGGCGCCCTTGTCATCGGACTCATTGCCGGCGTCCTCTGCTATTGGGGGGCTACCGGCCTCAAGCGTCTGCTGGGCGCGGACGATTCCCTGGACGCCTTTGGCGTGCATGGTGTCGGCGGTATCGTGGGTGCGGTGCTGACGGGCTTTTTCGTGAGCAAGGAAATCGCCGGCGTCGAGCCGGGCCTGGCCCAGGTCATGACCCAGCTGACGGGGGTGGGCGCCACCGTCGTCTATTCCGCCACGGTCACCTTCATCATCCTGATCGCCATTGACCTGGCCTTCGGCCTGCGCGTGCCGGAGGACGACGAGCGTCTCGGCCTTGACCTGAGCCTGCACCGCGAGCGCGTGGAGTGAGTCGGGCCGGGGCGTGGCCGGGAGCTCCGCTTTTACGACCCGGCGACGCGGAAACGACCAATGGCGGGCGGGCTTTGGCTTGGTAATCACCGGGGGCGCCGGTATCATCGGCAGCCATGAAGACACCGCAGACGCTGCTCCGGCAGATACTGAAACAGGGACGTGACCTCCTGCCCGAGGGCCTGACCGGCTCGCCGGCAGGCGAAGGTGACCAGGAATACTCCATCGACGAGCTGGCGCGCGTGGCGGGAACCACCGTGCGCAACGTACGCGCCTACCAGGACCGCGGCCTGTTGCCGCCGCCCGAGCGCCGCGGCCGGGCCGGCATCTATCGGCAGGGCCACCTGTCGCGGCTCAACGTGATCAACCAGCTCCTCGAGCGCGGCTTCACCATTGCCAACATCAAGGAACTGCTGGAGGCCTGGGAGTCCGGACAGGATCTCGACCACGTGCTGGGCCTCGATTCCGTGCTGGCCGGCACCTGGACCGAGGAAATCCCGGTCTATATGGACCCGGACGAGCTGGCCGCCATGTTCAGCCGTGACATCAACGAGGACGTGCTGCGTACCGCCCTCGAGGTCGGCCTGTTCGAGGTCGATGGCGACCGCATCAAGATTCCCAGCCCGCGCATGCTTAATGCCGGCCTCGAGCTCTACAACGCCGGCATCCCCCTGGGCGCACTCCTGCGCGAGATGGAAGTCGTGCGCGTCGACGTGGACCGCCTTACGCGCAGCTTCGTCCAGCTCGTGGTCAACCACCTGGTCGAGCCCATCACCGCCGAGCACCTGCCCCGGCCCGAGGAAATCGCCCGCCTGGCCGAGATCATCCAGCGCCTGCGGCCCCTGGCCGAGAGCGTCACCAACGCCGAGATGGCGCGTGGCATCCGCAAGCACGCCAATGCCTTCCTGGGCTCCAAGTTCCGCGAGATCCTCAAGCGCTACGACGCCGACGCCCTGCGCAAGGCGGCCGGCAGCGGCTTCGGCAAGCCCGGGGCCTGAGGCCGCCGGCGGCGCCCGGCTGGCCGTGCAGTGGTGAGGCCCGGGCGATTGCCGGTCATCGGCGAGGGCAGGCAATCGCCCGGGTCAAGGGGGATAGGTCAGCTTCGCGCGATTGTGTCAATGTCGTTACAGTCATCCTACAGTGCTAGACTTCCCGCCCCCGGAAACCCCCATAGGATGACTGCAATGCTTGGCCGTTTCATGCCCAAGGAAGTCAAGTTCTTCGACCTCTTCAATGCCCATGCCAAGGAAATCGTCCGTGGTGCCGATGCCCTCGTGGCCCTGATGGCGGCGCTCAACCGCCGTGTGGAAGAGGCGGTCGCCATCGCCGACACCATCGATGCCATCGAGTCGCGCGCCGACAAGATCACGCACGAAACCGTTTCCCTGCTGCACTCCACCTTTATCACCCCGCTCGACCGGGACGAGATCCACCGCCTGATCTCCACCATGGACGACGTGCTCGACACCATCCAGGACGCGGCCCAGACCGTGTCCATGTACGACATCCGCCGCGCGACCCCGGAGGCGATCCGCCTGGCGGAGATCATCCGCGCCTGCGCCGAGAAGGTGTCCACTGCCGTCGGCCTGCTCTCCGACATGGACAACGGTCCCGCCATCCTGGCCGCCGCCCGCGACCTTGACCGCCTTGAAGACGAGGCCGACGTGGTGCTGCGCGAAGCCATGTCCCGCCTCTTCCGCGAGGAGAGCGATGTGCGCGAGCTGATCAAGATGAAGGCCATCTACGAGCTGCTGGAAACCGTCACCGACCATTGCGACGATGTCGGCAACCTTCTCGAGGCCATTGTCCTCGAGAACTCCTGATCCGGGGGACTGACGCATGGATACAGTCACCATGACCTTCGGGGTCGTGCTGTTCCTGGTGTTCCTGGCCCTGGCCTTTGACTTCATGAACGGCTTCCACGACGCCGCGAACTCCATCGCCACCGTGGTCTCCACGGGCGTGCTGAAGCCGCAGCATGCCGTGGCCTTTGCCGCCTTTTTCAACTTCGTGGCCTTCTTCGTCTTCCCGCTCAAGGTGGCGGCGATGATCGGCAAGGGCACCATCGACCCGTCCATCATCGACCATTACGTGATCTTCGGGGCGCTGGTGGGCGCGATCAGCTGGAACATCATCACCTGGTACTACGGCCTGCCGTCGAGCTCCTCGCACGCGCTGATCGGCGGCCTCGTGGGCGCCGCGGTGGCCAAGGCCGGCTCCGGCTCGCTGCTGTGGTCGGGCCTGGGCAAGACCCTGGCCTTCATCCTGATCTCGCCGATGATGGGTTTCCTGCTCGGGTCGATACTGATGCTGGTGGTGGGCTGGATATTCTTCCGCTTCAGCCAGCGCCGGGTGGACAAGTACTTCCGGCGCGCGCAGCTGGTCTCGGCGGCGCTCTACAGCCTGGGCCACGGCGGCAATGACGCACAGAAGACCGCCGGCATCATCTGGATGCTGCTGATGGCCGCCACGCTCTCCAGCCCGGGCATGCTGCCGCACTGGATGGAGGCGCACCCGGACCACCTGCCGAGCTGGATCGTGATCGCCTGCTACGTCACCATCAGTCTTGGCACCATGTTTGGCGGCTGGCGCATCGTGAAGACCATGGGCCAGAAGATCACCAAGCTCAAGCCGGTCGGTGGCTTCTGCGCCGAAACCGGCGGCGCCATGACGCTCTTCCTGGCCACGGCGATGGGCGTGCCGGTGTCGACCACCCACACCATCACCGGCGCCATCGTCGGCGTGGGCGCCACGCGCCGCGTCTCGGCCGTGCGCTGGGGCATTGCCGGCGGCATTGTCTGGGCCTGGGTCCTGACCATTCCGGCGAGCGCCCTCATGGCCGCGCTGGCGTGGGCGATCGGGACGCGCTTCCTGTAACGCGCGATCCGCATCGCGGGGGCCTGCCCCATGCAAAAGGCCACCTCCGGGTGGCCTTTTGCATGGCGGTGCGGAGGGAGGGCGGCGGGCCTTTTCCTGGTTTCTTTCTGGCAGCAATGGGCTCCTCTGCCAGTTGGGCGTCTGAAGGGGCTGCCCCTGCCTCCCGCAGGAGCAACCCCTCCAGCCACCCGCCATTTGCCGCAGTGCCCGGGCTGAAGCGTTGGGGGGTGGCTGTCGGCTTCGCCTCAGGCGGCCGGGGGTGAGGGCGTCGGTTTTGCCTTACCCAAGCCCAAGCCCAAGCCGCAACCGCAGGAGCGGGTTGAATCGTCTGGGGTTTGTAATTGATCGAGCGGTCCGGCGCTGGATTGGCGTAGGCTTCCCGCATGCTGAATTTCCTGCCCCTGCCCGCCGTCATCGTCGACCTCGAAACCACCGGCGGCCGCGCCGCCTGGGACCGCATCACCGAAATCGGCCTGATCGAGATCGATGCCGACGGCGCCGTGCGCGAATGGTCCTCCCTGGTCAATCCCGGCGTCGGCATTCCCGCCACCATCCAGACGCTGACCGGCATCACGAACGAGATGGTGGCGAGTGCGCCGCGCTTCGAGGAGCTGGCCGCGGCGCTGCATGCGCGCCTGGCCGGACGGCTGTTCATCGCCCACAACGCCCGTTTTGATTACGGCTTCCTGCGCAACGAGTTCGGCCGCTGCGGCCTGCGCTTTTCCACGCGTCCGCTCGACACCGTGCGCCTGTCGCGCATGCTCTATCCGGATGCGCCCGGACACAGTCTCGATGCCATCATCGAGCGCCACGGCCTGGTCATCGGGCAGCGCCACCGCGCCCTGGGCGATGCCCGCGCCGTAGCGGCCTTCCTCGGCTGCGCAGAGGCGGAGTGCGGGGGCGAGCGCCTGGCGGCGGTGCTGGCGGAACTGCGCAAGCGACCCTCCCTGCCGCCCTATCTCGAGGACAACTTCGACGCCTTGCCGGAAACGCCGGGCGTCTATTTCTTCTATGGCGAAGCCGACGCCCTGCTTTATGTGGGCAAGAGCAAGAACCTGCAGGCGCGCGTGCCCGTGCATTTTGCCGGCAGCGACACCAGCACCCGCGCCCTGCGTCTCGCGCAGCAAGTGCGTCGCGTCGAGTGGGAGGAGACCGCGGGTGAACTTTCCGCACTGCTGCGCGAGGCGCGCCTGGTCAAGGAACGACAGCCGCTGTTCAACCGGCGGCTGCGACGTGAATCCCGGCTGTGCTCGTTGCGGCTGGCGGAGGATGGCGAGGGACTGCTGCGTCCCGAGGTGGTGTTTGCCGCCGGCATGAAGGGCGTGCCGCCGCGCCTGTTCGGCCTCTTTGCCTCGCCGGCGGCCATCAAGCAGAAATTGCGCGAGATCGCCGCCGAGCACCGCCTTTGCCTGTACGCGACCGGCCTCGAGAAGCGCAGCAGGCGCCCCTGTTCCGCGCGTCAGCTCCAGCGCTGCGCCGGGCATTGTGCCGGCATCGAAAGCACCGCCGAGCACAACGCGCGCTTTTCCGAAGCGCTACAGGCGCTGGCGCTGCGGGTCTGGCCCTGGCAGGGGCCGGTGGGCGTGGTGGAAGAGTGTGCGGAAAACGGTCACCGCGAAATCCAGGTCGTGGACAACTGGTGCTGGCTCGGCAGCGCGCATGGCGAGGACGAGTTGCAGGCCATCCTGGCGGCGCCACCGCAAGCGGTCTTTGATCGCGACACCTACAGCCTGCTGGTGAGCGTACTGTTCGGACGGCAACCGCTGCCTGTCCTGCCGTTGCGCTATCCGGAGCCCGGCATGCGCGGGGAAGCACCCGGCCTGCCGGAAAAACGGGAGTGACCGCGGCGTAAGGCAGGGCCGCAACGGATGGCGGCGGCCCCTGCCCAAAAGCCCGGCCGCGCCAGCGGCGGTGTCCGGCAAGACCGGTGCCGCGCCTTGGCCTTTTGCCGCCATCAGCAAGTTCATTCAGGGCAGGGACTGCCCCGGGACCGCGAAACAATCCCTCTACAGGGCAGGCCTGTCCCGCTCCCGTGAATGACTAGAGTTCATTCACGGGGTCACGCGGAGACAGGATGAGCACGCGCATACAGGTGGCCGGACGAGGCCCCAGCCTTCGCAGCCGTTTGCTGGAGCTGTATCTGCGTGCCAGCGGACGCAAGCACCAGGATCACCTGCTGCGCCAGCGCATTGCCCACGGCCGCCAGCCGGACCATGCGAGGCCGCCGCTGCACCTATACCTGCGCCACCGGATCGAGAAGCGCGAGGTGTTCGGCTCCACGGTCTGGACCTTGGGGCCGGCAGACCACCCCGCGCCGCTGCATGTGCTGTTCCTGCACGGCGGTGCCTATGTAAACGGCCTGATCGGGAAATACTGGCGCTTCCTGGCCGGTCTCGTCGATGAATTGCACTGCACCTTCGTCGTGCCCGAGTACCCCCTGGCGCCCCGGCATCATGCCGACGAGGTCCACTCTCTCGTGCTTACGCTGTATCGCGAACTCGGCGCCGCCTGCCACGGCCACGGCCTGGTGGTCATGGGCGCTTCCTCGGGCGGCGGCATTGCGCTGGCGCTGGCGCAGCAATTGCGCGCGCACGGGATACCGGAGCCGGCGCGGCTCATCCTGGTGTCGCCCTGGCTGGATGTGAGCATGAGCAATCCGGCGCTGGTGGCTGCCGACCGGCGTGATCCCATGCTCGACCTGGACGGCCTGCGCGATGCCGGGCGACTGTATGCCGGCGAGCGCGGCGTCACCGATCCGCTGGTGAGCCCGATCTACGGAGCCCTGGCGGGACTGCCCCCGCTCACCCTGCTCATCGGCACGCATGATGTGCTGCTGCCTGACGTGCGCCGCTTCCGCGACCTCGCCACGGCCGCCGGCGCCGACCTCGACTACTTTGAATACCCGGGCATGGTGCACGAGTGGACGCTGCTGCGCCTGCCCGAGGCCCGTGCGGCGCGGCAGGTCATTCGCCAGGCGCTGGCCGCGGCGCTGCCAGGGGCCGGGGTATCGCCCCACCGCAGCGGGAAGGACGCCTGACTCCCCTGATTAGAGGAGCTAATCGCGGATAGGTTGCGTTGGCAGCGAAATGCGGGCCGTGGTGTCATGGAGCCATCATTTTGACCGCCAGGACAGGCTCGCCATGGATCAATTGCCCAGGGATGAGCGCGACCAATGAGGCTGGCGATGGAAAGCATTCCTTCGGCATCCGGGGTCAGCGCCTTGCCCGATGCCGATGAACGTCGCAGTTACCGCTATTTCGTGCGCAGCGCGGCGATTGCCGTCTTCATGCTGGCCACCGGCTTTTCCCTGGGGGGAATGGAGACGCTGGCGCTGGCCAACCTCGGCTTCTCCCTGGGCTTCTTCGGGCTGCTGTACTGGGGCCTGGCGGCGCCTGGCCGTCGCCGCATCGGGGTGGGCACCCATCTCACCCTGGCCTGGGGCCTGCTGGCGATTGTCTGGAACGCCAGCCTCTCCGGCGGCAACAACTCCTACGCCCTGTGGTTCCTGGCCATGCTGCCCCTGCTCAGCGCCTTCCTGGGCGGCCGGCACGCCGCCTGGAGCTGGGCCGGCATCAGCGTCCTGACCGCTTCCGGCGTATGGGCGGTGGAGCATCTGGGTCTGCGCGAGGGCGGCGGTCAGCCCCTGCCGCCCGCCATGCTGCTGTGCGCGCATGTCGTGCTGATTTTCCTGTCCACCACCTTTGCCGAGGCGGCGCGTCACGCCAATGAGCGTCATATCGAGGTGCTGGGCGAAAAGCTCGCCGCAGAGCAGCACGCCAAGCGTCTCGCGGTAACCGCGCGCCAGCTGGAGGAGCAGGCCCGCCGCGCGGCCGAGGCCGCCAGCCTGACCAAGACCGGCTTCCTGGCCACCATGAGCCACGAGATGCGCACGCCGCTCAATGCGGTGATCGGCTTCAACAACCTCCTGCTCGACATGGACCTGGGGGCGAAGGAGCGCCAGCTCGTGGAGCTGGCGCACCAGTCCGGCGAGGCCCTGCTGCAGCTCATCAACGACATCCTGGATTTTTCCAAGATCGAGTCCGGTCATCTGGTGCTCGAGCCACTGGTGTTCGATCCGCATCTCGTGGTCAAGGGCGCCTTCGCCCTGCTCGAGCAGCAGGCGCGCGCCAAGGGTCTCGAGCTGGTCAGTGACGTGGAGGCGCCGCATGGTCTGCGCGGTGATCCGTCGCGCCTGCGCCAGATCCTGGTCAACTTGCTGGCCAATGCCGTCAAGTTTACCGACAGCGGACGCATCATCCTGCGCTGCCGCCCCCAGGCGCGCGGCGAGGCCGACACCGCCTGGCTGTGCTTCGAGGTGGAAGACAGCGGCATCGGCATCGCGCCCGAGGTGCAGCCCAACCTGTTCCGGCCCTTCACCCAGGCCGATGCCAGCACCACGCGCCGTTTTGGCGGCACCGGCCTCGGCCTCGCCATCTGTCGTGAGCTGGCCACCCTCATGGGCGGCAGCATCGGCATGAGCAGCACGCCGGGGCAGGGCTCGGTGTTCCGGGTCGAGCTGCCCTTCGCGACTGTCCCCGAGCCGGAGTGGCCGGAGCGGTACACCACCGGCGAGTGGACGCCGGTGATGGGGATGGTGCGCAGTTGCCGTGTTCTGCTCGCCGAGGACAATGCCGTGAACCAGATCATGGCGCGGGAAATGCTGAAGCGGCTGGGCTGCCAGGTGGATGTGGTGGGCAATGGCCGTGAGGCCATCGAGGCCTTGCGGCGCCTGCCCTATGACGTGATCTTCATGGACTGCGACATGCCGGTGATGGATGGCTTTGACGCCAGTCGCGCGATTCGTCGCGAGGAAGCGGCCGGCGCCCGCATTCCGATCATTGCCATCACCGCGGCCGCGGTAGCGGGCGACCGCGAGAAATGCCTGGCCGCCGGCATGGATGATTACCTGTCAAAGCCGGTGCGCCTGGCGGACATGCGCGCCGTGCTCGAACGCTGCGTGGCGCGCGGCGATACCCCCGCCTGAAGTCCATCCCTGCAGGTCGGGATTCATCCCGACGGGCAAGACATAAAATGTCCTGCTGAAGCTGGCTTTTGCAGCTTGTTCCGGCCAGTCGGGATTCCTGCCGACTGGCAAGCGGCAAACGTCCTGCTGAAATCGACTCTCAATCCCCTGCGGCTGTCCCGAACCAGCGCGCCAGCGCGGCCTCGCGATACTGCGCGCGCTGCTCGCCCCGGGGCAGCCACTGCCGGTAGCTCGCCGTCGCATGCAGCAGGAAATCGAAGAGCAGGAGATGGCGGCGCAGCACGCGCTCGAGGCGATGCGGCAGGATCGGGTTGAAATGGCCGAACCACGAAAAAAGCTGCCGCGGGTTTTTCTTGACCCAGAGCCAGGAGCCCATCTCCAGCGTGAAGGGCAGGAACAGGCCCGGATAGCGCGCCAGATGCTCGTCGTAAAGAAAGTCCCAAAGGTCACCGTGCGTGGTGTAGCTCAGCGACTGCGGCTCCATGAGATAGAAGCTGTGATTGGGATAAGTCTGGTTGAACAGCGCGCGGAGCGCGAAGGCTTCCGGCAGGTGCGGCACTGGTGCGCGCGAGCGCGCATAGGGAAACCAGATACGGTCGCGAAAACCGAAGCCGGAATGGCAATCCATGGCCAGCGAGAACGGATGCGGGTGCAGGCGCGCGCGCACGACCTCGAACAGGGCGGCGGCTTCCGCCGGCAACGGATCCTCGACCTGGCCGCGGAACCAGGGCAGCGCCGGGCTGAGGCGGTGGCCGCCGAGCAGGAGGGGCACGCGGCCCTTCGCCTCCACCGGGGCTGAGCGCATGAGGTCGATGCCGGCGGGATTGGCGCGCGTTCCGAGCACGAGGCCGCCGGGGTTCACCATGGGCATGAACACGAGGCGAACCTTGCCGAGCAGTTCGGCGAAATGGCTGTCCCATTGCTGGCGCGCGAGCACGGTCTGCAGCCAGGCGATCAGGACCTGGGTGCCGATGCGCTCCATGCCGTGAACGCCCCCGAAAAATCCGATGGCGGGGGCGCGCAGGTCGGTGCTGCCGGTTTCGAGGCACCAAACCGGCAACTCGCGGCCGTCCGCCTGCACGGTGAGGACGACCTCGGCGCGCAGAGCGTGGCGATTTTGCTCGATCAGTTGCTCGAGGCTCTCCAGTTCGCTGAAGGCCGGGGTAGGCATCAGGACTCTCCGTCGGCGTGATTCCGTATCAAACTGCAATTTGATGACCGGCATGTGACGGAATGACGGAAGGGTGCTGGCGACACTGCCGTCATATTTCAGAAACGGCCCTGTAAGAGTCCGCTTCGAGAATGCGCGCTACCAGCATTCTGCGTAACGGAGTCCTCCAGATGAGCCAGCACGATCCCGATCACCTTCCCACCAATATTGTCGGCAATGACCACTTCCAGGATGTGGTCGACAGCATCGTCATGTCGCGACGCAAGGCGTTGAAGACCGGTCTCGGCCTGGGCGCCGCCATGTTCCTGGGCGGCTCCCTCACGGGCTGCGACAGCGATAGCGACACCCCCGCCGCCAGCACGCCGGCGGCCGACAGCCGCATTGCATTCACCCCGGTGGGCGTGAACTCGGGCGACAGCATCGTGGTGCCGGAAGGCTATATGGCCCAGGTGCTGGCGCCCTGGGGCTCGGCCCTTTTCAGCGACAGCCCGGCCTGGAGGGGAGACGCCGCCGAGACCGGCGATGACCAGGCACGACAGGTCGGCGACAATCACGACGGCATGCATTTCTTTGCGATCCCGGGCACTGACTCGAGCGAGGAAGGCCTGCTCGTGATGAACCACGAGTACTGCAACTACGAATATTTCTTCGCGCCCGGCCCCGATGCCGCCGAGCCGCTCGAGCCGTGGACGCTGGACAAGGTTCGCAAGGCCCAGCATGCGCACGGCAATTCCGTCCTGCATATCCGCCGCAACAGCGCCGGCAAGTGGGAAGTCCTGACCGGCTCCTACTACAACCGCCGCCTCACCGGGCGTTCGCCCATGGTCGTGACCGGGCCCGCCGCCGGCCATGCCCTGCTGCAGACCACGGCCGACGTCACCGGCACGCGTGTGCTGGGCACGCTCAACAACTGCGGCGCCGGCCGCACGCCCTGGGGCACCTACCTCACCTGCGAGGAAAACTTCAACGGCTACTTCGGCATCAATGACGACACCACCGGCGATCGCCGCGACGCGCTGCAACGCCGCTACGGCCTCAGCTACAGCAGCGTCAGCGACAGTTCCCGATCGGGCTATCGCTGGGAAGAGCATGACAGCCGCTTTGACTACCTGGCCGAACCGAACGAATCCCACCGCTTTGGCTGGATCGTCGAAATCGATCCCTACGATCCGGCGTCGCTGCCGAAAAAGCGCACCGCGCTCGGCCGCTTCAAGCACGAGAACGCCGCGCTGACGCTCTCGAAGGAAGGCTATGCGGTCGTGTACCTGGGGGATGACCAGGCCAACGAGTTCATCTACAAGTTTGTGTCCGCCAACAAGTACGATGCGAACAATGCCGCCAGCAATCGTGACCTGCTCGATGAGGGCAAGCTGTACGTGGCGAAGTTCAGCAACGGCGCCGTGAGCGGCGACGCCATGGGCGTGGGCGAGTGGATCCTGCTCGACAAGACCGCCAACGCCACGCTGGCAGCGGACGCCACGTTTGCTGACCAGGCCGAGGTGCTGATCAAGGCCCGTCTCGCGGCGAGCGCTGTCGGCGCGACGCCGATGGATCGGCCGGAATGGGTGGCGGTGCATCCGCGCACGCAGGAAGTCTATTGCACGCTCACCAACAACTCCGGTCGCGCCGTCACCGATGATGCCAATCCGCGCGCCAGCAACCGCTGGGGCCAGATCGTGCGCTGGCAGGAGGCCGGCAATGATCCCGCCTCCGTGGCGGCTTTCGAGTGGGACCTGTTCGTGATCGCCGGCAATCCCAATGCGTTCAGCGATGCCCGCGCCGGCTCCGCCAACATTTCCACCGCCAATACCTTCAACAGCCCCGATGGCCTGGCCTTCGACAAGGACGGCCGCCTCTGGATCCAGACCGATGGCAATTATTCCAATACCGGCAATTACCTGGGGCAGGGCAATAACCAGATGCTGGTGGCGGATGTGACGACCGGCAAGATCGACCGCTTCCTGGTCGGCCCTGCCGGTTGCGAAATCACGGGCATCGACTGGACGCCGGATGGCAAGACGATGTTTATCAACGTCCAGCATCCGGGCGAAGCCAGTGGCCATCCGAATGCGCCCACGCCCACGGGCGGACTGTCGCTGGATGCCTACCTCAGCAGCAATCCCACCGCCTTCAGCACCTGGCCGGACCGCAATCCCGACAGCCGCCCGCGCTCGGCGACGGTGGTGATCACCCGGATCGATGGCGCGGCTATCGGTCTCTGACCCGGTTGCTGCTTCAGTAAAAAGGGCCGCGCAAGCGGCCCTTTTTTATTGCGCCCCTGTTGGGCCAACGATCAGGCCGGGGCCTTGGGACGCGAGCGCAGCCAGGTGAGGTATTGCGCCATTTTGGCGGCCCGCTCCTGCTGGTCCGGCAGCGCCGGCGGCTCCACCACCTGTGTCATCAGCTGCGCCGGCGATGCGCGCAGGCTGCGGTAGCGCGCAATCGTGGACTCGATATTGCGTCCGAGCAGGCCCTTGCGCAGCGGCTTGGGCAGGTAGCGGTAGATCTGCGCCTGGTTGATGAGGTCCACAAGACGCGACGTGTCCTTGAAGCAGGTCAGGATGATGGTGAGCAATTCCGGATGCGCCTGCTTGAGCGTCTTGAGCATGGCGCTCAGGTCTTCATCGCCCAGGCTGAGCTCGGTCACGAGGATGGCGACCTGCGTGCTCGTGAGCACATCCAGCGCGCCGTCCACGGTGCGGCGCCAGATCACCCCGTGCGCCGGCTCCAGCACTTCCTTGACGGCCTGGTAGGTGGCGATGTCCCGGTCCAGGACCAGGCAGGTGAGGCGTGACTCATCGGCGGGCGGCAGTGTCGCCGGCGCCTCCAGGTTGAGCGCGATCTGAACGGCCTGGGCAATGGTGTCGCGCAGTTCCTTGGGGCCCCAGGGCTTGTTGATGTAGCGGAAGATCTCGCCCTCGTTGACCGCTTCCATCGCCGAGTCGGCATCGGCGTAGCCAGTGAGGAGGATGCGGATGGTGTCGGGAGCGATTTCGCGCGCCTGCCGCAACAGTTCCGTGCCGCTCATGACGGGCATGCGCTGGTCCGAGATCAGCACGTGGATCTTTTCGCGGCGCAGGATGGCGAGCGCCTCGTGGCCGTCACTGGTGGCAAACACCTGGTAATGCATGCGCAGCAGCATGCCGAGCGAACGCAGGATGCGCTCCTCGTCGTCGACCAGGAGAATCCGGGGCTTGGTATCAGGGAGAGGATTCATGTCGGGCTCCGGCGGTGGACTCAGGCCTCGGTGAGGCGGGCTTCAGTGGCTGGGGAAGGCGTGCCGGCCGTGGCTGCGGACGGCAGGGCGGCGCGCGGCAGCTCGATCACGAAGCGGGTGCCGCGACCGACTTGCGAGGCGACGCGGATGCGGCCGCCATGCTGCTGGATGATCGTGTAGGAGATGGAGAGACCGAGGCCGGTGCCTTCGCCCACGGGTTTGGTGGTGAAGAAGGGGTCGAAGATCTTCTGCAGCACCTCCGGCGGCATGCCCTTGCCCGTGTCCTGCAGGGACACGCAGACTACGTTCGCCTCCGCCCAGGTCCTGATGAGGATGCGGCCTTCGCCGGGGATGGCCTGGGCGGCATTGGTGAGCAGGTTGAGCAGGACCTGGTTGATCTGCGAGGGTGCGCAGGACACCCGCGGCAGTTCGCCGAGCTGGCGAATGACGGTGATCCGGCTCTTCAGGGTGTTCTTGGCGATGAGCAGGGCGGCCTCGACACAGTCGTTGAGCGAGACGTTGTCAGTGGGCGCCTGGTCAAGCCGGCTGAAGTTCTTGAGGCCGGCGACAAGCTCGCTGATCTGGCCGATCCCGTAAAGCGTATCGGTGACCATGATGCCCTGGTCCTCGAGGAGGGCGCCGGGGTCGAGCAGGGCTTCCCGGTCGGCGACAGCGCCCAGGGCCGCCGCCACTGCCACCGGCGTGCTGTCCGGGGCCTGCAGGGTGCGGGAGAGCTCCCGGTAGCCCTGCAGCAACTCCCCGAACTGGCCGCTGAATTCCCCCAGCATTTCGACGTTGTTGCGCACATAGCCCAGCGGTGTGTTGATCTCGTGCGCCACGCCCGCGACCATCTGGCCGAGCGAGGCCATTTTTTCGGACTGGATCAGCGCGGCCTGCGAAGACTTGAGCGCGTCATAGGCGCGGGCCAGTTCGCGCGAGTGGTGCAGGGCCTGGCGTTCCATGGCGCCCAGCAGCGGCAGCACGGCGCCCACGCCCTGGTAGAGCCCCGCGCTCGTCACCACGAAGTCCTCGCTGATGGGCTGGCGCATATGGGTGGTCAGGTATTGCGCGGCCTCGGCCAGCGGAGTGTTCACGTCGATGCTGAGGAAGTCCGGGTTCATGAAGTCCGCGATCGGGCGCTTGCCATAGAGTTCGCGGCCGAACTTCTTCATCAGGATGGCATTGAGCTGGTAGCGGCTGATCACGCCGACCGGGCGTTCGGCGTCGACAATGGGGGCGGACAGCACCTGCAGGTACTGGTCGCCGAGAATATGCTCCGCGATATGGTCCACGGTGTCGGTGGGCCGGAAGGCCGGGACCGGAAGCGCGAGAGCACTGATAGCCGTTGCGGCGGGCATGGCTGCTCCTGGAGGGATTCGGGGATGCGCTTCCTGCGCGTCGTGCATCCGTCGGAGGAGCAGGGTGACAAATGAAGATGACATCCGGATGAAGGTGCGGCAGGAGCGCGGTCTCAGGCGGGGGCTTCGTCGAGGGCCCGGCAGCGCTGGAGCACGGTGCAGCAGGCGGGCAGGGTGGGCGCAGGCAGAGGAGTCAGGCCCCAAAATAGCAAAGCCCGCGCGAGGCGGGCTTTGGTGTCACGTTCAACTTCCGTGTTGATCGCATCCTTGCGGTCGACACATTCGCGGGCATCCTGCCGTGCTCCCTGTGTCGCGGTGACGGAGCCATTGTGCGTGGGCCGGCGTGGCCTGACTGTAGGAAATCATCCCGGCCGCATGTGGGTTACGGGCCGGAGAAACAAACCAGGCAGCAAAGAAGTAAGCCTCCACTCACCTGCATCTACTGCAAGCGTCTGAAAATGGAGTCACTGCGGTAAGCCATGGCGATCTCCCCGGCAACAAGGAGCCAGGGTCACCGCAAGAGGCGCGGAGGGCCGGTCCCGCGAAAGGGGGATGGGCCCTACCTCGATAGTGAGGCGCGGAGTCCCGCCAGGCGTCCTACAGTTCACAGAAGCCTCCGGCCTGCTGCACGCGCGCAGGCCGGACACCCGCAGTGGCCCGCTCAGCTGCGCTTGCCGCTGCCCCCGCTGCTGCTGCCGCCACTCTTGCCACCACCATGCGAGGCTTCGCCGCCCTTGCGGCCGGCTTCGCGGGCTTCGTCGCTGGTGAATTCATGCGCAGTGCCCTTGGCATGGGCAGCCTGTCCGCCCTTGCGGCCGGCCTCGCGTGCCTCATCGCTGGTGAACTCGTGCGCCGTGCCTTTTTCATGGGCAGCCTGTCCGCCCTTGCGGCCGGCCTCGCGCGCTTCCTCGCTGGTGAACTCGTGCGCCGTGCCTTTTTCATGAGCGGCCTGTCCGCCCTTGCTGGCGATCTCGCGCTGCTTGTCCTTGTCCATCGAGGCAAAGCCGCGGGTGTCGCGACCGCTGGAGCTGCCACTGGAGCCGCTGTCGCGACCGCTGGAGCCGGAATCCCGATTGGTAGCCATGATGCTCTCCTATTAGTCACTAATAAGAAGTTATGGTTCCCATAGTCTAGTGGCGCTTGCTGAACTGGCTGCTGCGAAGATCTGGTGATACGTTGTTGATGTGTGAATTTTTGAGGCCGGCAATGGACGCCAGCGATATCACCTCCGGGTGAATTGGACTGGTCTGCCGGTGCCGCGCTGCCTACAGTGATGCAGACATGAAAGACCTGACTGAAAAGCCCTCGCGCGCCGACTATGCCCGCATGCAGCAAGCGCTGAGCGAGAGCGAGCGTCGCTACAGCGCCCTGTTCCGGAATCGCACCTATGCCATCGCGCACTGCCGCATCCTGGTAGATGCCAGCGGCCAGCCGGTGGACTATGTCGTGGAGGAAGTGAACGCCGCCTACGAGGCCATCACCGGCATCAAGCCTTCGACCATCGAGGGGCGCCGCGTCACCGAGTCCTTCCCCGATATCCGCGATCTCGACTTCGATTTTGTGGGCGAGTTCGGGCGCATCGCCCTGCAGGGGGGCGAAGGCAAGTTCGAGCTCTTCTTTCCGCCGCTGGACAAGTGGCTGTCGATCTATGCCTATGGCACCTGCCCGCCGGAATTCATCACCATCTTCACGGACATCACTGCGCAGAAAAAGACCGAGGCGGCGCTGCTCGAGAGCGAGCGCCGTTATTCCGCGCTGTTCAACAACCGCACCCACGCCATGGTGCACTGCCGCATCATTACCGATGCCCAGGGCCGCGCCATCGATTACTGGCACGACCAGGTGAACGAAGCGGCGGCGAACATCCTGCAGCGTCCGCGAGAGGAACTGGAGGGCCGGCGCGCCAGCGAACTGTTCAAGGGCCTTGAGCAGGTGCGCCTCGATTTCATCCGCGAGTTCGGGCGCGTGGCGCTGGAAGGGGCCGAGGCCAACTTCGAAATCGACTTCACGCCCACCGCGCAGTGGTTCCTGGTCTATGCCTACAGTCCGGCGCCCGGGCATTTCACGGTGATGTTCTCGGATATCACGGCGCAGAAGCAGTCAGAGGCCGGGCACAAGCGCCTGCTCGCCGACCTGCAGGATGCCATGCGTCGTGCCGACCGCGATCGCGGCCAGCTGGAAGCGGTGTTCCAGTCGATTGACGAAGGCATCGCCGTGTTCGACATGGACGGCAATCTCGTCATGCTGAACGCGGCCCTGGCCCAGATCAACGGCTTTGCCAACGCGGAGGACATGAAGCGGAACCTCAAGGACTTCGAGGGCACCTACGAGCTGTCCGATGCCGGCGGGCGCCCGGTGGGGCCGGCGGACTGGCCGGCGGCGCGCGCGCTGCGCGGCGAATCCTTCCATGACTATGAGTTGCTGGGGCGACGTAGCGATACCGGCCAGTCCTGGTTCTTCAGCTTCAGTGGCGGGCCGGTGCTGGACGCGGAGGGGCGGCAGATCCTGGCGGTAATGGTCGAGCGCGACATCTCCGCGCGCATGCACCTGGAGCGCGAAGTCCGGGAGGCGCAGCAACGCCTCGAGGCGCGGGTACAGGCGCGCACCGCCGAGCTGCAGAGCGCAAAGGCCGAGCTCGAGAAGGCCAAGCAGGCCGCCGAGGATGCCAGTCGCGCCAAGAGCGATTTCCTGGCCACCATGAGCCACGAGATCCGCACCCCGCTCAACGGCGTCATCGGTTTCAACGGCCTGCTGCTCGACGGGCCGCTGGGCGAGGACAAGCGCCATTACGCCGAGCTTGCGCGCCAGTCCGGCGAGGCGCTGCTGCACCTGCTCAATGACTTCCTCGATTTTTCCAAGATCGAAGCCGGCCGGCTGGAGCTCGAGCCCAGCGATTTTGACCCGCGCCAGGCGGCCGACCATGCGCTGGCCCTGGTGCAGGCGGTCGCCGAGCAGAAGCATCTCACCCTGCGCACCGCCATTGCCGCGCCAGCGCTGGTGCGCGGCGATGCCGGGCGCCTGCGCCAGATCCTGCTCAACCTGCTGTCCAATGCCGTCAAGTTCACCGCCCAGGGCCAGGTGCGCCTGAGTTGCGAGGAAATCCGGCGCGGCAACGGCCGCATCTGGCTGCGCTTCGAAGTCTCCGACACCGGGATCGGGATTGCCCCCGAGGTGCAGCAGCGCCTGTTCCAGCCTTTTACCCAGGCCGACGCCAGCACCACCCGCCGCTTTGGCGGCACCGGCCTCGGCCTTGCCATCTGCAAACGCCTCACCGACGCCATGGGCGGCAGCATTTCCCTGCAGAGCACGCCGGGCGCCGGTTCGGTCTTCCGCGTCGAGCTGCCCTTCGAGGAGGTGCCGGAAGCCGTCGCGGCGGCGCAGGCCGGCAGCGTCCGCGCGCGCGTCCCCAGCGGCGGCCCCCTGCCGGCGCGCGTGCTGGTGGTCGAGGACAACCCGGTCAGCCAGTTGATGACCGCCGAGATGCTGAAGCGCATGGGCTGCACGGTGGATGTGGCCGGCAACGGCAAGGAGGCGGTCGAGGCCTTGCAGGCGCGGCCCTATGACGTGGTGCTCATGGATTGCGAGATGCCGGTGATGAACGGCTTTGACGCGACCCGTGCCTTGCGCGCGCATGAGCGCGAGTGCGACGGCGTGCGCGTGCCGGTGGTCGCCATGACCGCCTCGGCGCTCAAGGGCGATCGCGAGAAATGCCTGGCCGCCGGCATGGATGACTTCCTGCCCAAGCCGGTGCGCCTGCAGGATCTGCGGCACATGGTCGAGGCGTGGTTCCAGCCGCGCCCGGCCGCCGTCCCCTGGCCAGGGCCGCCAGGCGCCTGATTCAGCAGGGTTGTCCGGTCCTGGCCAGTCGGGATGAATCCCGACCTAGAGGGGCTGCCGCGTTCAAATCGGGATGGATCACGACCTGCAGGGGCAGGCTTTTATTTGCGCGCCTCGCGCCAGGCGACGCCGCCCACGGCGGGACGTGCCTGGGCCTGGCGCTGGGCGACGAGGCGGTGCAGGCCGCAGAGGATGTCCTCGCGCGCATGCACGAGCTGCAGTTCGTGGCGCAGGGCGTCCTCCATGAAATGGCACCAGTAGAGCGAGCTTAGCCCGAGCTGGTTGGCCACTTCGTTGATCACGTCGAGGGTGGCGTTGATGTCATCGTGATGGAAGAGACCGTCATCGAGCTGCGGCCGGAAGGGACGTTCCTCGGGCGAGAGAGAGTCGCCGTAAAAATACTTCAGGTGATGGGCTGTGTAGGGGCAGGAATTCATGACGGCTGTCCGGTGATGAATACGCGCCGGCGTTTCCTGCCGGTGTTGCCGGAGTATGTGCCCCGGCGCCGACAGCGGGGGGGCATCTGGTTAGCGGGTGTTATTGCCCTGTGGCGGAATTGTCAGGCTGGGCGAGAAGGCGCCTTCCGGTTCCCGGCGCTTTCTTGACGGTCCCCGCGAAACCGGCGCCTGCCTCTGACTTTTTGACCGTGCCAAGCCTACAATCGGTGTTTTGCCGGCGCCGTGCCTGTGGGTAGGCGGCCCGGCCACAGGGGGCGGAGTGCATTCCAAGAAATTCCTGCTGGGCGCCATGCTGGTGGCGGCCTCGATGACGGCGCAGGCGGAGTCGCTGCCCCTGGCGGAGGCGGAGACTCCGGCGGCGCAGTCCGCCCCGGCCTTGGCCGTGCGCACCCTCGCCGACCTCGAGGCCCTGGCCGAGGCGGGAAATGTCGCGGCCCAGAGCCGGCTGGGGTCGCTCTATTCCACAGGGCAGTACCTCGGACAGGATCAGGCGCTCGCGTCGAAATGGTTTCGCCGTGCCGCCGACCAGGGCGATTCGCATGCACAGTTCAGCCTGGGCTTGCTGTACGAAAGCGGCGAGGGCGTCAGCCAGGACTTCGCCGAAGCCCGGCGCTGGTATTTGAGCGCCGCCCGGCAGGGCAATGTCTTCGCGCAGACCAATCTGGGCTTTATGTACGGAAGCGGCCGCGGCACTCCGGTCGATTTCGCACAGTCCCTGCACTGGTATCGCCAGGCGGCAGACCAGGGCCAGGCCCTGGCGGAGGCCAATGTCGGCATTCTTTACAATCTCGGGCAGGGCGTGGCGCAGGATCCTGTGCAGGCCGTGGAATGGTTTCGGCGCTCGGCCGAGCAGGGCAACGCCATTGGCCAGCTGAACCTGGGCGCCGCCTATGAGAAAGGCCAAGGGATCGAGCGCGATCCCCTGCGCGCGGCGTACTGGTATTTCAATGCGGCCGAGCAGGGGTCGGTACTGGCTCAGCTCAACCTTGGCTTGATGTATCGGGGCGGCGTTGGCGTGCCGCAAGACGCCGCCGAGGCCTTTCACTGGTTTGGCCTGGCCGCTGAGCAGGGCAATGCGGTGAGTCAGGTGAACCTGGGCATCATGCATGCCTTCGGCGAGGGCGCGCCCCGGGATCTCGCCGAGTCCTTGAAGTGGTTCCGGAAGTCCGCCCGGCAAGGCGTGCCGCTCGCGCAGGTGCAGATGGCACAGGCCTACCTGGCTGGCCAGGGCGTTCCGCAGAATCTCGTGCAGGGAGTGTACTGGCTGCGCCGCGCTGCCGCGCAAGGCGAGCACAGCGCGCTCCTGGCCCTGGCCGAGCGCTACGAGCAGGGCCAGGGCGTGCCGCGCGACCTGGTCATCGCCTGCACGCTCTACGGCATTGCCAGCGCCACCGGCAGCGAGATGGCGCGCACGCAGCGCCAGCGTGTGGCGACGCAGCTCAATCCCGCCCAGTTCAGTGAAGTCTGGACGCTGCTGCTGATCTGGCACAACCAGCCGCTGCCGCCTTATAGCAGCGTGACCGGGGCTCACTGAGCGGGCGCTACTTCTTCCGGTCAGTTCTGCCTGTGCATCCGGATGGCAGGGCGTTGGCCGCGACCCTGTTCCCGGCATGGCCGGATCACGCCGGTTACGGCCTTTCCCCGAGTGACAGTTCTGCCAGGCTGGGAGTCGTTGCTCATTCCGGTGTGCCGGGCTCGCCGCGGAACTTTGCGCGCCAGGCCAGGTAGCCGCGCGCGTAGCTGCCGAAGAAGCGGTCCAGGTAAGGCAAGAAGCCCGCGTAATTGCCCTGGTATTGCGAGTGGTGGAAGTCGTGGTAGCCGGCGCCTTCGTAAAGCGGCAGCAGGTGGCCCGGGTTCCAGGGCAGCACATAGCCGCAATGGCCATCGGCCGCCTCGAACTGGCGCAATGCAATCCAGATCCACAGCACGTAGAGGTGCGCGCCCACCAGCATCGGCCCCAGCAGCGCCAGGCTGGCGGTGCACAGGTATTCAAACCAGTGCATGTAGTTTCCATTGATGGCGGTGGTGTGGCGGATGCGGTGATGCACGCTGTGCACATGCCGGAGCAGGAAGCCCTTGTGCATCGTGCGATGCATCCAGTAGTAGAGAAAATCGTCGAGAAAAACAAAGAACAGGATCTGCGCGACCGCCACATACCAGGCGGGCATCTCGCCCAGGTGGATGGGCGCGTGGCGCAGCAGCGGCCAGGCCAGCAGCAGCGCGACGACGATCAGGCTGACGTTCAGCGTCAGGCGGCCCAGCGACGGCCAGAACCAGCGCGCAACATCAAAAGGCGTGTCCTGCACCTTGTAGCGCCGCAGTGACACCGGGTCGCGCCAGGCGAGCCAGGTAAAGGGCAGGGCGAAGAGCAGGAACATGACGGTGCTGACGGCGAGCGTGCCCATCGGGAACAGCCAGAACATCGGGTCCTGGTAGAGGGCGAGCAGGTCGGCGAAGGACGTGGGCAGCAAGGCGTTCATGGCGGGCCGTTCAAAGTGGGGTTGGTTTTTTTGCCTGGGGGCGCGTGGCGGAGGGTCGGGGCGCCGGGCAATGCCTGGAGTCCCCGGCCATGGTACCTGCCGGGCCGGCCGCGATATTGGCCATTCACGCCACGGATTGCGCCGGCGGCCCCGCTATATCCCACACTCCGGTCAGCCTGTCCTCAGGCCGGCTTTACGGCCACCATCATCACGTTGAAGCTTTCGCCTTCCCATTCGCGCAGGCCGGCAAAGTCGCGCTCCAGCACCGTCACCTCAAAGCCTTCGGTCTGCAGCGCTGCGCGTGCCTCCTCGATGCCGATGGCGGTCATGGCGTGCCGGTCTTCCCAGCGCTGCAGGCCGGCGCTGTCGCTGCGCTCGATGGTCACGTGCAGGTCCAGGGTGTCGCCGCTGCCGGCATAGCGCCATCCGGAGCGGAAGGTGAAGCGGGCATCGCCCTCCGTAAGGTGGCTGACCGCGTCGCGCGTACCGATGCCGGCCTTGTCGACGAGGTCGAAGAGCAGCACGCCGCCCGGGCGCAGCGCGGCAAAGGCGCGGCGCAGGGTTTCCTGCAGGGCGGCCCGGGGATGGCTGTAGTGGATGGAGTAGAGGAAGCAGGTGATGAGGTCGAAGCGGCCGGGGGTGTCGAAGCCGGCGAGGTCGCAGCAGAGCCAGGTGGCGTCGGGGCAGCGGAGGGCGGCCTGGTCGAGCATGGCCTGGCTGTTGTCGAGCCCGGTGCCGGCGTAGCCGCGCGCGGCCATGTGCGCGAGGTGCTGGCCGGTGCCGCAGGCAAGGTCGAGGTAGGCGTGGCCGGCGCTATGCCCGAAGGTGCGGGCGACGCGGTTGGCGAAGTCGCACTGCGCGGCGTAGTCCACGTCGAGGCAGAAGCGGTCGTAGTAGCCGGAGAGGTCGGCGTAGAGGGCGGAGAGCGATGTCATCCGCGGATTGTACCTGCGGGGGGGCGCGAAGCGGCGGCTGTCGCTTGGGGGAACAAAGCCGGTAGCCAGGGTCCGGGCAGTGCCTGGCCGCAGGCCAAATCCCGGACAAAATAAAGCCCGCGCGAGGCGGGCTTTTTTGTATCACCGTTGCCAATGTCCGTATTGGCCAACATCCATGTTCAACGATCCGTGTAGACCTGCTTCCTTGCTCCGGTACTTTCCTGGCTGACATCCTGTCTGCCTTCCCTGTGCCGGGGTGATGGAAAGCATAATGCCGCCGTCCCCAATTGGCCGCTGTAGGAAATCGCCCATAGCGCGCGTAGGCCAGAGAGCTTCTGCGAGAGGGAGTGTGATGGCGATCACGTTTTGGTGGCGCGTGCTGGGCCACAACTGCCAACTGCCGATTCCAGCTCCAACCCTCGATCCCAACCCTTGATCCCGATCCCAGCCGCAACTTCCCGCAATGATCCGCAGGCAAATCCTCACTTCTCATGGGCGTAGCGGGGGGGGTAGCCCGGCAGCCGTTCCCAAACCTCCACATGCAACATTCCCGCAACGGCGTAACGAGTGCCATGAGCTAGTTTGAAAAAGGCGCATCGCGACCCCGTACCCGCCCGCTTTTTCCGACGCCCGCCATCTGGCCGGGCAGTTGCCGGTCCCGGAGCAAGGCGGGGCGGGTCTTTCCTTACGCCACTGCCCCTCGAAGCAACCATGGGCTGTCGTCATGGATCCGCTAGCAAACGGGCCGGGTCATCTCGAGTCGGAACCGGTCACCCCCCATCGCCTCGCGCAAAAACTGGCGGAAGAGGAAGAGCGTGACCGCTTCGCCCGCTTCCTGCTGGCCGGCGCCCTCGGCACCTTCGCGGTGGCCGTCGCGCTTTTTGTGATGAAGGGCCTGCAGCCCGGCCTGGTTGCCGCCAGCCTCGGGCTGGCGCAAATCGGCATCCGTCATTTGGGCCTGCGCTGGAGGCACCCCCGCCTGCTGCGCTGGATGAAGCATTCGGTGCTGCTGGCCTATGCCGCCGGCCTCTTGCTGATCGGGATGTTGACCGGGCAGAGCCAATCCTTCGTGCTCTGGTTTCTCGTGTTCATTCCGGTGATGGCCGCCTTTGTGAACACGCCGCCCACGGCCGGGCTGTGGGCGGCCATCACCGTGGCGGGGGCGCTGGCCGTCGGGATCAGCGAGTACTGGGTGGTCTTGCCCGAGAGCATGTACACCACGCCGGAGCTGCGCTCCTTCACCCGGCTCGTGCTGATTATCCTGGTGGCGGTGGTGAGTATTCGCGTACGCCAGACCAGCGATCACCGAACCTACGAGCTGGCGCACAGCCTGTGCATGGAGAGCGAGGCCAAGCGCCGGGCCGAACACCTGCAGCAAGTGGCGGAGCAGGCGCGCCAGACCGCCGAGGCGGCCAGCGTGACCAAGGCGCGCATGCTGGCCTTCATGAGCCACGAGATCCGCACGCCGCTCAATGGCGTGCTCGGCATGAACGCCTTGCTGCAGGACACGCCGCTCACCGAGCAGCAGCGAAAGTACGTGGCGCTGGCGCGGCAGTCGGGCGAGGTGCTGCTCAGTCTGGTCAATGATTTCCTGGATTATTCGCGGCTGGAGGCGGGTCGCCTGCCCCTGGACCCCACGGTGTTCGATCCCTGCCAGATGGTGCGCGACAAGGTCGAGCTGCTGCGCGAGGGAGCGCGCCAGAAAGGCCTGGAGCTTCGGTATGAATGCAGTTCGCCGCCGGTCGTGCGTGGCGATGGCGCGCGCGTGCGGCAGATACTGATCAACCTGCTCGGCAATGCCATCAAGTTCACGCGCCAAGGCGAAGTGGTGTTGCGCTGCATGGAGTTGAGCCGCTCCGCCGAAAAGGTCTGGTTGCGCCTCGAGGTGGAGGACAGTGGTATCGGCATTGTCGAAGAAGTGCAGAAGAAGTTGTTTGAGCCCTTTGTTCAGGCCGACTCCAGCACGACACGGCGCTATGGCGGCACCGGCCTCGGCCTTGCCATCTGCCGCGCGCTGGCCGAGGCCATGGGCGGGCGCATCGGCGTATTCAGCGTGCCCGGGCAGGGCAGCCTGTTCTGGGTGGAGCTGCCTTTCGAGCTGGTCCCGCCCGAGGCCTGGCCGGCCGAGTTCGAGCCGGGCCCGGAGGACTCGATGGAGCTGGTGGCCCCGGAAAAGTCCGGTCGCGTGCTGCTGGTGGAAGACAATCCGGTGAATCAGCTCACCGCCTCGGAAATGCTGAAGCGGATGGGATATCGCGTGGAAGTGGTCGGCAACGGACAGGAGGCGGTGGACGCGGTGCGACAGCTCGACTTTGACCTCGTGCTCATGGATTGCGACATGCCGGTAATGAGCGGCTACGAGGCGGCGCGCCGCATCCGCGAGCGCGAGGGCGGCGGGCGACGCCTGCCGATTGTCGCGCTGACCGCCTCGGCGCTGCCGGGCGACCGTGAGCTCTGCCTGGCCGCCGGCATGGACGATTACCTGCCCAAGCCGGTGCGCATGGGAGAACTCGGGCGGGCGGTGAAGAAGTGGTTGCGGGGGCGGTAGGTCGGGCTTGAGCCCGACGGGGCGGGGGCTGTCGGGCTGAAGCCCGACCTACAGCCCCGACCTACGACCGAAGGGAGTCCCCTCTTGGGGACAGCCCCAAACCTCAGGCAAACCTCAGGCCCAATCGCCCAGCCACTTCTTCTTCGCCTTCTCCACCAGATCGCGCGCATCGTGATTCCAGGGATGGAACGACGGCGAGTAATACTTGAAGTAAGACGGCAGCAACTTCCGGAACACGCCCGGCTTGCCGAACATATAGTTGGCGGCGCCGGCCCAGGACTTGAGGTTGCCGAGCTCGCCAGCCTCCTTCATCAGCTGCACCAGGTGGATGGTGGAGAAAAGCGGGAACAGCACGCTCACCGCCATCATCTCCGTCACGCGCACAAACTCCGAACCGCCGATGGCCTTGTACACATCAAAGGCCACCGCCTTGTGCTCCGATTCCTCGATGGCGTGCCAGGCCCAGATCGGCGCCATGCGCGGATCCATTTCGTCGAGCGCGTCGTACTTGAGCAGGAATTCCTCGGCCATGAGCGCGGTGAAGTGCTCGACGGCCACCGTGTGCGCGAGCTGGCGCTCGGGCGAGAGGTTCTTGCGCAGCACATTCATGAAGCCGGCGATTTCCCGATCCAGGCGGGCGAGATCGATGCCGCGCTCCTGCAAAAAGCCGTTGAGGGCCTCGTGCTCGCGCGAGTGATGCGCTTCCTGGCCGATAAAGCCGCGGACGGCCTTCTGCAGCTCGGGATCGGTGATCTGGTTCTGGTAGTGGCGCACCGAATCGATAAAGAAGCGTTCGCCGGCCGGAAAGCTGGAGGAGAGCGCGGCCAGCAGCAGCGTGCGCACGGGATCATTGTCCCACCACCACTTGGGCATGTCCGCGGTGGCGAACCCGAATTCCGGGCGACGGACCTTGGGGATCATCATGCCGGCCGGGGTGGCGGCGACGGCGGCCTTGCCGGCCTTCTTGAGGGCGGCGGTGGCGGAGGTGCGGGCCTTCTTCAGCGTGGCAACGGGATGGGCGGCGGTCATGGGAGTCTCCTTGGGCGGACAGGGCCGTTTGTTCTTCTGGCACCTGCCTGAGGGCGGGGCCGTGTTTCTGTATGGCCCTACAGTACGGCCGCAACTCCCCACCCCGTGAGATTCCCCGCGGACAATCTACTTGTCATTGGTGGCCAGATTGATGGCTATCATTATCGTGCCCAAAGTGATTAAAGTTGATTACAACTGATTAGCTATAATTAAATCAGATTATGAGCTCGCCTCCCGTCTCGACCGTTCGCGGGGGTGGGTGGTCCGTCAGGCGCTGGCGGCGTTTGTGGAGCAGGAGGAGCATCGCCGCCGGCTGACCCTGGAAGGCATGGCGGATGTGGATGCTGGCCGGGGCGTGGCCCATCAGGAAGTGAAGGACTGGGCGGCCAGCCTGACCTCGGGAAGTCCCCAGCCCCTGCCGACATGGAAATAAGCTGGACCCGTTCGGCGCTCGCTGACCTGGGGCGCTTGCACGAATTCCTTGCGGCGGCCAATCCCCGCGTTGCCGCCACCGTGGTGGCAAGGCTGGTAGCCGGACCGGAGGTGTTGGCGACCCAGCCTCGGCTCGGTACCCCGCTGACGGACTTCCTGCCGCGAGAGGTGCGCTACCTGCTCATCGGCGACTATGAGCTGCGCTACGAGATCGCAGGGGAGAGGGTCTGGATCCTGCGCCTGTGGCACACTCGGGAAGACCGCTGAAGCCACTTCCCCGAAGGACTGGCCTCCCACCCCGCCCCATGCCATCCTCCGGCTACCCGTTTGCTTGTCATTGGTGGCCAGGGTGTCAAACGAAGCGCCGGCAACAGCCCCGGCCCACGCACAAGAACAGCAGCCAAAAGAAGACTGGCTGGCCGAGCTCCCCGCCTGGACGGCCGCGCGCGACCAGCCCTCCACCTATTCCCGCGCCTTCACCGAGGCCGCGGCCGCCCACGGCCTGCCCCGGGACGTCGTGCTGGCCCATGCCGGCCTGCCGCCTGATCTGCTGGACGACCCGGCCGGGCGCGTCAGCTTCGCCGAGATCCTCAAGGTGCTGGCGGCCGTGCAGGAACTGGCCAACGACGGCGCCCTGGGTTTTGAAAGCGGCGTCCGCCTGCCCCTGACCGCCCACGGGAGCCTGGGCTATGCCCTGATGTGCGCGCCCAGCCCGCGCGAGGCGCTGGTGATCCTGCAGCGTTACTGGCACCTGCGCGGGCGCGGTATGACCTTGCAGGTGCATGGCGGCCGGCCGGAAGACAGCGGCGACCTGCTCTTCCTGGAACTGCTGCCCGAGCTGGCGCTGCCTGCACGCCTGCGCGACTTTTTGCTGCCCTCCATCCTCACCAGCATGTGGCAGGGCGTGCGCTTCGTGATCCCCAATATTCCCGCCCAGGCCGAGATCTGGCTGCCCGGCTCCGAGCCCGCGGGCGCGGACCGCTACCGCGATCGCCTGCCGACGCTGCGCTTTGGCATGCCCGCCGCCGGCATCCGCCTGGTGGGTGACAAGACCCATCTGGACGCGCCGCTGCCCACCGCCAATCCAGAGGGCCTGGTGCAGGCCCTGGCCACCTGCGAGCGCGAGAGCGCGCTGCTGGGCGAGGTGATCGATCCGGTGCTGGCGCGGACGCGGGCGCTGCTGCAACTGGGCGCGGCGGGCTATCCGGGACCGGAGGCGATCGCCGAGGCGCTGCACCTGACGCCGCGCACCTACCGGCGACGGCTGCAGGAAACGGGGATGCGCTACCAGCAGTTGCTGGAGGAGGCGCGGCGACGCGATGCCTGCGCGTTGCTGGAGCGGCCGGAGATGGAGGTGCGGCGGGTGGCGGAGTTGCTGGGGTATTCGGATCCGGCCAACTTCACGCGGGCGTTCCGGCAGTGGACGGGGAAGGCGCCGCGGGAGTGGCGGGGGCTTCCCTAATACAACAAAAATGTTGTTCTTTTGCCTTGCGGGCACAACAAAGGTGTTGCACTCTTGATTCCTCCAGTCTCGGCAAGGGCAGGCGTTTGCGGACCCATGCGCCATTGCGCCTTCAGCCTGCAGGAGGGGCCGATGAAATATTCGGAGTTCAGGCGCTGGCTGCTCCAGCAGGGTGTTCAGCTTGAGCCGGGCAAGGGAAGCCACATGAAGGCCTCGCTGAATGGCCGGCAAACCGTGTTCCCTTTTCATGGCAGCAAGGAAATCGGCGAAGGATTGCGACGCAAGATCCTGAAAGACCTGGGCCTTGATTAACCCGGCGTGCCGGGCGACCGGAAAAGTCGGTGGCGGCGCCGAAACGTTCGCTGTCGCGGCACCAGGCGGACCGCCAGTGTGGGAGAAACACCATGGAATACGTACTGCAGGTGGCGCGCGACACGAACGGAAGCCTCCTGGCAACCTGCCGGGAGGTGCCCGAGTTCGCCACCGTGGGTGACGATGAGGCCGAGCTGCTGCTGAACGCGGTGGATGCGATGGAGACGGCCCTCGAGTTCTACATCAATGACCGCCGCGCGGTACCGGTGCCCGCGCCGCGACGCCTCAAGCGCGGTGAAGAGGCGCTCCGGCTGCCCGCGCAGGTGGTGGCGAAAGTCCTGCTGCATAACGAAATGATTGCCCAGGGCGTGCGCAAATCGGAGCTGGCGCGGCGTCTGCACATGCACATGCCCCAGGTCGACCGGCTGCTGAATGTCCGTCATTCCACCCGGCTGGAAACCATTGAAGAGGCTGCCCGTGCGCTGGGAAAGCAACTGACGATCAATGTTGGATGAGCCCGGACCAGGGGCGGAGCAAAAAAACCAGGGATCAACCGAGTACGACCGGTTCCTGCTGCAGCCCGTAATGCTGCTTGATGACCTCGCGGTGCGTCACGCCGGGATAAATGCTGTAGCGCAGATCGAGATCCACATGTGTCCCTGCCAGACGGTGCGCTTCCGACGAGAGAAGCGGTCCAATGGCCTGCGTATAAGCAATCGGGCCCGTCGTCCGCAATACCCCCAGCTGCCCCACGCCATGGGACTCCACCGCGTAATTGCGGATGTTGGACGTCACGTGGGCCAGCACGGCGCGCAAGAACGGATGCCCCGGTTCGGCGCAAATGTGCCAGGTCTGAAACTCACCCCTCGGGTAGCCGGCCAGCTCCGGATGCACACCCCAGCCTTCAAAGCCCTCTCCCGGCTGGTTGGGCCACCAGGCCAGGACATACCGGTCTGACGCATGAAGGAGTCGGTCCAGCGGCTGGCTCGCATTGCTTTTGATATCGAGGTAGACCCCGCCCACACGGAGCATCAGCAGATAACGGAAAAAATCTGCCCGGGCCGCGCCATAAACAGGATTGATGCGCAGGTAGAGATCCAGGACGCCGGCGTCGTAATGGGCCTTGATGAACGCAATGATGGCGGCGTCGTCATAAAGGACATGCTTCCAGCCAGGGTTAAGCCGCCGGAGGAATTCAATGTTCTGGCGCAGGCCTTCCGGCAAGTCAGTGCCGCTGGAATATGTCTGGTGGATTATTTTTGGAATCGCCATTCCGGTGCTCAATTACCACAAAGAGATGTTGCCGTGACTCGCTCCGGGATTCGCGGAGGCCGTCTGGTTTGATGCCGGCGGCTTTCGGTATTGCTGCCTGACCCTGCTTGTATAGTGCATCAAACGCTGCTGGTGGAATATTCCTGGTTGGCTCTGGCAGACGCTGCCGGTTGAGCCAGGATAGCCATTCCAGGGTTTCCCATTCCGGCGCCTCCACGGGTCTCCACGCTCCCGGCTTGTGGACCTGCTCGGTCTTGTACCGGCCTTGGGGGCGATTTTGTCAGCTCGCTTCAGGTCGCGGATCTCGCTTAACAGTTCCCTGGCGCGGGCATCTGGGGCGGTGGGCGCTTCCCTGATCTCGCAGGCTCTGCGGACGGCGCGCTCCCGGACCGCAGGTGAGCGCGTGTCGGGCTTGGGCATGATGGCTTCCTTCGTTCAAAGGCAGGAGCCTCCGCGATGCCCGGGGGGGGGGCAGGCCGGCATGTAGCAGGGCGATTCGGCAGTGGACAGGGAGGGTGCCGCGGGAGTTGCGGGGTGGGTTGTGTAGATTCACGTAAGCTCTGAAGTTGTGTGAAGATGCAATATCAATAGAAGGCACCTCGTCATTAAGGCCTTGGCTCTGGGGTAAAAAATGGAATTTCTACTGGTTTTTCTGCTGGCGGTGGTTGCGCTGGCGCTTCTTGTGATCAAGCAGAGAGGGCGGCTGGGGGATAATGAGAAGGCCATCAATTTTCCTTATCAAAGGAAAGAAGTACTGCTTACTCCGGCGGAGCGCTCGTTTCTAGGAGTGTTGGAACAAGCAGTAGGTGAGCAGTACCGAATCTATGCCCAGGTGCGATTGGCCGATCTTATGGTTGTTAAGGCGGGGCTTGATAAATCCAGTCGTGCCACCGCTCAGAATCGTATAAATGGCAAGCATGCGGACTTTGTTTTGTGCGAACGAGACACGATTAGGGTTGTAGCCGCTATTGAGCTGGATGATTTATCTCATCAAAGGGATGATCGACAGAAGCGGGATGATTTTTTGAATGAAGCATGCCGTGCAGCGAACTTGCCATTGGTGCGATTTTCAGCAAAGGCAGCGTATTCGGTGCGTCAAGTGCGGGAAGATGTCGCTTGCGCGGTGGGGGGGTTGGAGGGGCCCGAAAGTTCCAGTGAGCGAGGTGAGTATCGCGCTCCTGTTGTTGGGTTGACAGAATTGTTGAATGAATCAATGCCAGCTAGTGGGGTGGTTGAACCAGTCTGTCCCAGGTGCGGTGGTGAAACGGTTATTCGTAGCGTGAAGGCGGGGCCTCATGCAGGCAAGAGGCTATGGGGTTGTAAGCAATACCCTTCATGCAAGGGCTACGTCGCGATTGGCTAGAGTGGCCAAAATTTCTTGGATGAATCTATGAGCAACTGGACGCGCGAGCAAACATTGGTGGCTCTTAATCTTTATTGTCAGATGCCTTTCGGGAAAATACACAAAGGCAATCCAATAATAATTGAGATGGCAAATAGGATTAAAAGAACGCCAAGTGCATTGGCAATGAAGTTGGTTAATCTGGCAAGCCTGGATCCTGCAATAATTGAAAGCGGTCGTGTCGGATTGTCGGGTGCTTCTGCGCTGGATAGAGAGGTTTGGGGTGACTTCCAGGAAGATCCTGACAAGATTGCCTATGAGAGTCAGCTTGTTGTAGATGCGATTGCCTTCAAGGACGAGACACTTGATGAGTTGTCGAGTGGCGCTGGAGATGAGGGATCAAGCCAGAATTATTTTTCTGAGAATTCAGTCGCAAATGTAGTTGTTCGCCGAAAGCAGAATTTCTTCCGGAAATCGGTGCTTAGTAGTTACGAAAGCAAGTGCTGTATGACGGGCGTAAGTCATCCCGATCTGCTTGTGGCGAGTCATATTGTGCCGTGGGCAATAGACGCACATAACCGGCTTAATCCTGCAAATGGACTTTGCCTATCTGCGTTACATGACAAGGCATATGATCGCGGTCTTCTTACTGTTTTGCCAGATTTCACGATACGAGTTTCGGCGCGATTGAGAGATTGTGTGCCGAGTCCGTTAATCGCTGAGTACCTGCTTGCACTCGAGGGGAAGACCATTACTTTGCCAAATAAGTTCAAGCCTGATCCAGAGTTCCTTCGGTATCACGAAAAGGAAATATTCCGGAGTTAGATGGGTTTCATTTCGGTTAACTGAAATCTACACAAGAGTGTGCAGCCGCCACTCAAGCGCTTCTTGCTTTGGGTACATTCGGCGCTCCCTGGGAAGAATCAAGTCTTGTCCATCGAGCATGGTAAGGGGTCGGTGGTCAGGAATTCGGCTGTCTAATTTTGACTTCGAGACATGCCATTTAAAGTCGGGGCCTGGGGCAATTAGGTTGTTGTCCATTGCCCAATGCATGTCCGGGGTGAGTGCCAGACCATTTCGAGGGTCATCATCGGCGCTGACAGAGAAAGGATGGATGTGCGCTGCTTCCACCATCGCTCTTCCATCGGGCAGCAGGATCCTGAGGCCGGTCGCGGCACAGCGGTAGTCATATACTTCTGTAACAACTCTTCTAAAGGCAGGGTCCCGAATTGCGCGAGGCTGTTCTTTGACGCCACTTGTGCTCAGGGTAAGGCCTCGTATCTCCCGCTCATAGTGGCTGATCTGTCTGCCGTGCGCGGCCGTTGCCTGAAGGTCATTAAGGCCGCGATTGAACCAGGCTTGAGATAGTGCCTCACTCAGTGCATCAATATTGGCTTCGTCCTGCAATAGTGCAAAGAGCTCGTCGTCGAGGGAGGCCCATGCGATATTTTCAGTAATTGCACGGTATGACGTGGCGGTACTCATGGACTGGAGCACCTGCTCGCGCTCTGGTAATGGAATCAGGTGCCAGAAGGATTCCTCGTTTCCTCGCAGGCTTCCTTGTAGATGGAAAAACGGGAAGTAGGGGTTCGGATGGTCTTGCTCTGTCCGAATGGCTGCAAAGTAGCTCTCGTATCGTTCAAGAAGCGGTGGCCCAAAAGTAATTTTGTTCTCGGTAAGGCTTCCAGAGCGGGCCAGATCAAGGAGTGCCAGTAACATGCATATCTTGTGAGGACTGGCCCGCCCGTGAGCGACGTTCACCTTGATGCTCTGGAATTTCTGGATGTATGCCTGAAGGCTCATTTCTTCGCGCTCCAGTAGTCCGCCTTCTCGGCAATGATCCAGCGCACGCCGCCGCGCGGATCCTCCCGGTCCCCCTGATATCGCGGAATCAGATGCAGATGCAGATGCGGCACCGTCTGCCCCGCCGCCGGCCCGTCATTGATCCCGATGTTGTAGCCATCCGGTGCGTGCGCCGCGTCCAGCCCGGCCTTGGCCTGCTCCAGCAATTCCAGCATCGCCGCCCGCTCCGCTTCGGTGATCGTGAAGAAAGAGCCGACATGGCGGCGGGGAATGACCAGGGTGTGGCCCTCGGAGATCGGAAAGCCGTCGCGGATGACAAAGGCCAGGTCGTTCGCCAGGACGATGCGCTCGGGCGGGAGCTGGCAGAAGGGGCAGGTGCTCATGGTCATCCCTGTGGCGGGGCCGCTGGGGCGGCTCTCGTTCGTTGGTGGTAGTTATGCCCCAGGGCGGGGGCGAAGCCAAGCGCGGGGCCTTGCGGGGATTACGGATCAATAGCCTTCCGGGGGCAGCTCCAGGGGAACGCCCATCAGGACGCGTTCCGGTCCGCCGATGAAGTCTTCCACCTGGATGGCGATGCAGCGGTTGCGGGCCACGGCCTCGGCCAGTTGGCCTTCGGTATGGCAGCGGTGGACCTCGCGCTGGCAGTCGCCGCAGAAGCGGATGTCGGGCTCGCGGGTGGGCTTGAGGGACGTCCACTTGCGGTCGCAGCGGAAGGCGAAGGGGCAGTTGCGGAGGCTGAGGGTCATGGCTTGCTCGCGGAGGGGTGGGGCGTTGGCGCCAGCATGCGGGGTGGTCGCGACAGCTGCTGTCGCAGTAAATGCCCGGCGGTCGGGCAGGCATCCGCAGGTTTAAAAGCTGTATATAATAATAAATGTTTTAAACCTCGCCCCGGAGTCCTTCCATGATCGCCGACCGCATCCGCCAGGCCCGCCTGGCCTCTGGCCTGACCCTGGCCGCGCTGGGGGAGCAGGTCGGGGTCTCCCATACGGCTATCCAGAAATACGAGAAGGGGCTGCTCACGCCCTCGTCGGCGCAACTCCTGAAACTGGCCCGGGCCTGTGGCGTGCGCACGGAGTACTTTTTCCGCTCCCACCAGGTGGAGCTGCTCCAGCCCGAGTTCCGCAAGCGCGTCACCTTCGGCAAGACCGCCCAGGCGGCGCTGACCCTGCGCGTGGCGGAGGCAGTCGAAAAGCGCGCCGAGCTGCTGGGTGTCTTTCCCGATTCGCCACTGCCGTTGTTCGCGCCGCCGCCGGGGCTGCCGGCACGAGTGACGTCGTGGGCCGCCCTGGAGGATTTTGCCGATGCCCTGCGCCGGGAGTGGCAGCTGGGCGCCGATCCTATTGCCGACCTGACCGACATGCTGGAGGAGCGTGGCTTGCTCGTGATTGCGGTGGACGAGCCGCACGCGGGCTTCTCCGGCCTGACCGCCACGGCGCGCACGGCCGATGGCCGCTCCTGGCCGGTCATTGCGGTGTCGACGCGCTGGCCGGGCGACCGCCAGCGCTTCACGCTGGCGCATGAGATCGGCCATCTGCTGCTGGCCGGCCGCCTCGAAGGGGAGCTGGATGAAGAGAAGGCTTGCGACCGTTTCGCCGGCGCTTTCCTGGCGCCGCAGTCTGCGGTGCGGCAGGTGTTGGGCCTGCGGCGCCGGGCGCTGGAGTGGCCCGAGCTGCAGGTCCTGAAGCAGGAATTCGGCCTGTCCATGGGCGGCTGGCTGCAGCGGGCGCGGCAATGCGGCGTCATTCCGGAGGAGCTGTATGTCGCGATGATCCGTCGCTTCTCGGCAAGGGGCTGGCGCACCGCCGAGCCCGGGCAGCCGCTGCCGCAGGAGCAGCCGCGACTCTTCGAGCAGCTCGTCTACCGCGCGCTGGCGGAAGACTATCTTTCCGAGTCACACGCGGCCGAGTTGCTGGGGATTCCACTGATGCGCTTCCACCAGGTGCGGCAGCTGGAGTGGGCCGGAGCGCCTGCTCATCAGTGACGCCAATATCCTGATCGACATGGAGTGCGCTGGCCTGCTGGCGCTGCTCTTCCGCCTGCCGGAACGCTTCGGCATTCCCGACCTGCTCTACTACGAAGAGATCGAGCCCGGTACGCCCGGGCTGGAGGCGCTGGGGCTGGAGGTGATGGAAGTACAGGGCGAGTTCGTGGCCTGGGCGCAGGCCATGCCGGCGCGGTATGCGGCTGTCGTGGCCGCGCAGCGCGGCAGTCCCCCCGGTCATAACGATTATCTGGCACTGGCGCTGGCGAAGCAGGAGGACTGCACGCTTTTGACCGGCGATGCGAGCCTGCGGCTCGTGGCAGAACTCGAGGCGGTGCCGGTCATGGGAACTGTCGGCCTGTTATGCGGGATGGTGCAGCACGCTTTGATGAGCGTGGATGAAGCGCTGTTGGCGCTGGAGCGGATGAAACAGGGAAAGCGCCGGCTGCCGTGGGTGGAGGCGGTCCGGCGGCTGGAGGCGCTGCGCTGAGGGCGGGGGCTTGAGGGGGAGCTGCCGAAGTCGAACTTTTGCTTTTGCCGACGGGCCTACTTATGCGCTGGCGCGGCATGCAATTGCACGCCGAGCGCGCGCATCACCTTGAGCACCGTGTCATAGCGGGGCTTTGCGCCGGGCGTGAGGGCCTTGTAAAGGCTTTCACGGCCCAGGCCCGTCTCTTTCGCCAGTTGGGTCATGCCCCGGGCCTTGGCCGCATCACTGACGGCGACCAGAAAGACGTCGGGATTTTCATCTTCCAGGGCGGCATTGAGGTATGCCGCGATGACGTCCTGGTTATCGAGATAGTCGGCGGCATCAAACGGCGCGATCTTTTTCATGGCTCAACTCTCCAGGCTCTTGAGCAAGGCTTTTGCTTGCCGTGGTTATCCCGCCGCGCTCTCGGCAATCAGCACCTCCGCCGGTATCCCTAGTTGGCGGTGCAGGCGGCGGATCATGGCCAGGGTCAGCGGGCGCCGGCGGTTGAGGACTTCGTAGACCCGGTTGCTCTTGCCGATGAGGGGCTCGAGATCCTTGATGGACAGGCCGCGCTGCTCCATCCGGAACTTGATCGCCTCGATGGGGTCGGGCGGCGCGATGGGGAAATGCCGGGCCTCGTAGGCCTGGACCAGCGTCGCCAGGATGTCCAGGCGATCGCCGGCCGGCGTGCCCAGCGCCGGATCAGACGCCATCAGTCGCGAGATGTCCTTCAGGGCGGACTTGTAGTCGGCTTCGGTATGGATCGGGCGAATGTCCATGGTGTCCTCTGCGGCCGTTCAGGCCATTTCAACGGTTTCGGCGTCGACGGCGGCAATGATTCGTATGGGATGCAGGGTAGTCCCAAAACGGGACTACGCCAACTGCCGGTACTGAAAAGGGGCGGCCGGCCTCTGTCGCGCTGTTGGGCCTGCGCCGGGGGGCTGCGCAACTGCCAGTTGCGCCTGGCGGGGCTGCCGCGGGCGTATCCCTGCGGGACGGAGTTGGGGGTGCCGGGGGAGGGCTTAGACCGCCCGCCTTAACGACTCCGTGATGACCTCCGGGTGCTTGAAGGCAATCTGGATCAGCGCCTGGGCGGCGCCGGACGGCTGACGGCGCCCCTGCTCCCATTCTTGCAGGGTACGCGCCGAGATATGAAGCGCCTCCGCAAACTGCAACTGCGACAGACCGGTTTTCATGCGCGCCGCGGCTACCTCATTGGGCGCCACCTGCGTGGCGCGTGCCACCTTTCCGGCCTTCATTTCCCGCACCGACTGCAGCAGTTTTTCCCCCAGCTCCGCGCCGGTCATTTCTTTGCGCTTACTCATTTTCAATGGCCTCCCGGATGGATTTCAGCAGATGCGCGGGAATGTTGCCGCGCACACTCTTGGCATAAATGACCAACAGCCATAGCTCGCCATTGGCCAGACGGGTGAAATAGATGATGCGGACGCCGCCACTTTTCCCGGTGCCGGCCCTGCTCCAGCGCACCTTGCGACAGCCGCCGCTGCCGGGAATGACATCCCCGGCCTCGGGATGGGCGGCGAGCCAGGCGCAGAAGGCGCCGCGCTCCTCTTCTGTCCAGAGGTCTTTGGCATCGGCCGCAAAGGTAGGGGTTTCGACAAGGGTATACATGTCAGGAGATATACGTCAATGACGTAGTTACGGCAAGGTGACCGAAGTGGTCTGATTCGCTGGCGATGGCCTCCACCAGCGCCGGGTCAAGCACGCTCGAAGCTCAGGGTAATGCCGTTGTAGCCCAGCTTGCGGCGCAGGCGGCCCTGGATGCCGACCACGCGCCCGGTGGGCACCTGGGTGGTCCGGCCGGCGTTGTAGTCCTGCTCCAGGCGGGTGGGGACCGTCTTGATGCCCAGCCGCTCGACCGCCTCCGCCACGGTGGCCAGTCCCTTGGGGGGCATGGGCTTGCCGCTCAGGGGGCTCTTGATGGCGCGGGCATAGACTCCATACCCGAGTTTGAGAAGCTGGCCCTGGCGGACCAGGTCGCGAAGGACGCGGCCGACCTGGTCGTAGCCTCCCAGGCTTTCGAAATCGGCGCGCAGGAACACATCGCCCTGCTTGCGGGCAATGCGCTTCTGGATCTTGTCCGCCAGGGTTTCGGGCTTCATGGTGATTCGTGCAGGCTTGCCAACATACGACATTGATAGTCAAATTTTTTATTAAATGCAATAAGTTAAGCGCTTGAATGGGGGCGGCCGGGGGAGGGGGCGCCATTGCATAACGCTCGTTCGTAGCGGGCGTTATGCAATGGCGGAAACTGGGCTCCCCTCTCGGGGACTGCCGGCACGGGTGACGTCGTGGGCCGCCCTGGAGGCGCTGCGTTGAGGGCGGACGGTGGGCTTTAGGAGCTGCTGTTCGACTGTACGGGAGAGACCAGGACGGAGCTGGGCGAGTTCCTGGGGCGACGTGCCGGAGTGACCCGGCGGAGATTCCCTTTTGGGTCTTTGCATTTCGTGGGTCATAAAAGAGCCATTAAGGGGGCTAAGGGCTCATATATGACCCACCTCCAGCAACAGGGTCGAGTGCCCCCCTTTCTTCGGCGGCAGCGCCCGAGCGCAAACGCCCTCTTCCGGGCAGGGGCAGGCTCGTGACAGGCGATCCCCGACTTGCGATGACAATGCAACTGCATTACCTTAAGGGCTGTCTGATTCCCGCCGGAGGCGCCCGCCATGCCCACCCCTGCCCCCCTCCTGGAAGCCGAGTCCACCCTGACCGACCGCTACCAGACCACCGTCCCGGAAGCTGTCCGGACGGCGCTCAAGCTCGGCAAGCGCGACAAGATCCACTACACCCTGCGCTCTGATGGAGAGGTGGTGCTGTCGCGAGCCGCGCCTGCCGGGGGCGATGATCCTTTGCTGGGGCAGTTCCTCCATTTCCTGGCCCAGGACATCGCGCGCCATCCGCAGCGACTGCAGTCGGTGGATGCCGGCCTGGTGCAGCGCGCCCGGGCACTGGTGGGCGGCGTACGCATCGACCTGGAGGCAGCGCTCCCGGCTGACGACGAATGAGCCCGGCCTTGCCGGCGCCGCTGGTCATCAATGGCTGGGCCATCCTGGCGCATCCGCTTTTCCTGGATCAGTTCGAGGCGCTGCTCGCGCAGGTGGAACAACTCCAGGCCCGCGACCCCGTCGGCTATGTCCGGAAGAATGCAACCAAGCGGCTGGCCGCCATCACGACGCTGGCCTTTGAGGTCATCCCGCAGGATCCCGCGCGTCCGGAATACCGGCAGGGCGACACCCTGGGCGCGGATTACAAGCACTGGTTCCGCGCCCGGTTCTTTCAGCAATACCGGCTGTTCTTCCGCTATCACCTGGCGAGCCGGATCATTGTGCTGGCGTGGGTGAATGACGAGGACACGCGGCCTGCTCCAAAACGCGACACATCTTTTTGCCCTCCGATGGACGCGCGTTCGCCGGTGCCATTTGCGCCCTACCATGGCGGTGAGCCCCTGCGGGCATCCACTGAAAGGGAGGTCACCCATGAAGCTGAATCTGAAGATTAACAATGGACGGGCGCGGCCGCGGTCCGGCTGGTCTCACTTCATAGAGGTGGAGCTGCCCGGTGCGCGCGATGCTGGCTCTGGCGTGCTGGGCCGGTTGGCTCGGGAATGGGGCGATGCGACGACGTCCTTCACGCTGCTGGTCGGTGGCCCGGCCGGGCATGCATCCCTCGTCGCGAACTATGGCGGCAGCCGGTTTGTGGCGGTGCAGAAGTCCCGCCAGGTGATGGCCTGGCTGCGGAATCGCGTGGGCGCCTTGAGTGTGGCGGCTGGCACGCTGGACCGGGAGGCAGGTCATGACTGATGCCGCGGCGGTGGCGCTGGTCGCGAAGATCCAGGACGACATCGTGTATGTCATCGAGGAGCTGCTCTTCGACTCCACGGGCGAGGCCCGGTCAGAGCTGGGCGAGATCGTAGGGCGGCTGGCCGGGCAGGAGGCGGTGCTCGGTCCGCGCTTTACGGGGCGCCTGCGGGAGTTGCTGGAGCCCGCCCTTGAAGCGATGCGGGCGCGGGACAAGCGGACGGTCTCGGTTGCGCTGCAGGGCCTGCGCCGGGGGCTGCGCAATTGCCAGTTGCGGATGGCGGGGCTGAAGGGAACGTATCCCTACGGGACGGAGTTGGGGGTGCCGGGGGAGGAGGGGTGATTGCGGGGCGGCTTGCCGGCGTGCTCCGGAGGGCCTCCTTTCAGTCCTGGTCGAGCGCGGCCAGCGGCAGGTCGATGCGGTGGAGCTTCCAGGTTAGCCCGTCGCGGCGCAGGAACAGGTTGAGCTTGTCGCCATCCGCCCGGTGCAGCGTGACACGGAACAGGCTCAGGCCTTCGAAGGCGGTTTCCGCGTTGGCGAACGGATATTTTTTCTCTGGCTCATTCTGGTTGTCCGTGACCAGTTGCGCCATGCCGGCCGGGGTTACCCGTGCCTCGACCATCCTGTCGACGACGGCGTCCGCCAGTGTTGCCGCGAAGGCGACAAGGGGGTTGTCGCTGTCCTCCGGGCCCACCTTTTTGGCAAAGGCGGCATTCAGCTGGTCCTTGAGGTTCTGGCGCAGGGCGGGAAAGTCGACGCGGGCTTCCAGCTGGACCGGGTCACCGGCCTTCAGGGCATCGCCCAGTCCCTGCAGCGCCAGGTAGGGCGAGGCGACGAAGCCGCCGGCCAGCAGGGCGAGGACGAAGATGACGAGCAGGGCGGCTTTCTTCATGGCAGGGAGCCCGGGGGAAGGTGGCCGCGATTCTGGCGGGGACAGTGGCCGGCGTCGAGCCTTGGGCGGCGTGATTGCATGGCTTAGGCTTCACTGAAGGAGATTCGCCATGACGCCCGACCTCATAGCAAAAGCCCTCGCCCTCCTGCGCAATGCCGACGGCTTGCTGATCACCGCCGGCGCCGGCATGGGCGTTGATTCCGGCCTGCCCGATTTCCGCGGCAATGAAGGTTTCTGGAAGGCTTATCCCGCGCTCGCGCAGGCGCGGCTTTCGTTCAGTGAGGTCGCCAGTCCCGATACGTTTCGCGATGACCCGCGCCTGGCCTGGGGCTTCTACGGGCATCGCCTGCACCTGTACCGGCGCACCGAGCCGCATGCGGGATTTGAGATCCTCAATCGCTGGGCGACTCGGTTTGCGCGCGGCGCCTTTGTCTTTACCAGCAATGTCGATGGCCAATTCCAGAAGGCGGGCTTTGATCCCGACCGCATCGTGGAATGCCACGGTTCCATCCATTACCTGCAATGCCTCGATGCCTGCTTCGGCGATATCTGGGTGGCCTCGGGCGTGGACAATCCAGTGGACGCGGTGGCCTGTCGCATGGAGGGCGAGCTGCCGCGCTGTCGCAACTGCGAGGAATTGGCGCGGCCCAATATCCTGATGTTTGGCGACGGCGAATGGCTGGAGGCGCGCACGGCGCAGCAGGAGCATCGCTTCCGGCGCTGGCGCGAAACCCTGCAGCGGCCGGTGGTGCTGGAGCTGGGCGCGGGCACGGCGATTCCCACGGTGCGGCACGCGGGCGAGAGCCTGGGTGTGCCCCTTATCCGCATCAATGTGCGCGAGCCGGAGGTGCGGGGGGCGGGCGTGGGGATTGGGGCGGGCGCGCTGGCGGCGTTGCAGGCGATTGAGGCGTCGTGGGGGTGAGGGTGGCGGTCGCTGCTGCTTGTCGGGATGAACTCCGACCTGCCGGCGTAGGCTCTAACACTTTCGCCTGCTTGCGCTCACCTTTGGCTGGCGGGAAAGTAGGTCATCGCCCCGCCAGTTTGTGAGAAAAATCGCACATGGACATCCTCATCGAAAACCTCCACGACTCCGAGCTGCTGGAACCCTGGCTGGATGACGCCATCCTGTTCATCCCGGTCAACGCCTGGGGCCTGAGCCTCTTTGAGCCGGCCCGGCACAAGCTTCTGCATGCGCTCACGGCCGAGCCCAAGCGCATCGCCGACCTGGTGCAGGAGCTGGATCGCTCCGCTCCGGCGATTGCCGCGGACCTGGCCGAGCTGGAGGAGCAGGGGGTGGTGTTCTCGCGCGTGGTGAACCTGGGGTGTGGCGAGCGCACGCGGTATTTCCGGGCCTGTGCCGGCCGCCTGGAAGTGGCGGCGACGCTGCACTGAGCTGGCGGCGGTTTCTAGCGGACCCAGCTTTCGACAAGAAGGCCCGGCACGCGCTGGAACTCGCCCAGGTTGTGGGTGACCAGGGTCAGGCCTTCACTGCGCGCATGCGCGGCGATCATCTGGTCGTAGGGACCAATGGGCGTGCCTGCCTGCTGCAAGACGGCGCGGATTTGTCCGGAATGGGCCGCGGCGCGCGAGTCGAAGGGCAGCACCTCCAGGCGCGCCGCGAAGTTTTCCACGACGGCGAGGTTGTGCTCGCGCTGTGCGGATTTTTCGGCCCCATAGAGGAGCTCGGTCAGCGTGACGGCGGAGATCGCCAGGTGGTGCTCGTGCCGGTTGAAGCGGTCGCGCACTTCAGGGGGCCGGTGCTTGATCACATAAATGCAGATATTGATGTCGAGCAGATAACGGAGCATCAGAAGCCCTCGCGCTCCTGCGCAGCGGGCTGGTCGCGCTCGGTCATGAAGTCGGGGCTGGCCGCCGGACTCTCGAAGAAGTCGTCCCAGCGCGCGCCGGCGGGGGTCAGCAGGCGGCTGCGGCCCAGCTCGATCACCTCGACGCGCTCCACGCCCGGCGGGAAGGCGACCGGCTTGGGCAGGCGCACCGCCTGGCTCTTGTTGCTGATGAAAAGCTTGGCCTCGGCCATGACGGCCTCCTGGTATATCCCTGAGGGATATAAAAGCATAGCACAGGCGGCCGGGGTCGTGGCCGCCTGGGCCGGCAGCTGTTCGGGGGCGGCCCATCCGTCCCTGCTTCGTTCCTGCCTGCCCCTGGCATCGTTCGGGCGCGGCGGTTCTCGCCTGCCTGCTGACCCGACAAAACACCTCTTCTTCCCTCTTGCGCTCCCGCATGGCCTGGCTCAATCTATACTGTACATAAGGCCAGTATCGGTCTTGGCCGGGCGGCGGTGCTTGCCCCCCGGGCAGGTCCGTTGCCGGCCCCCCTTTAAAGGAGGCGCCGCCCGGCCGGGCGGCACCCCGGGCATCGGCGAGGAGTAGCGGCATGACCATGATGATGACGAGCGCCCCCGTGGCGGACAGCAAGGCAGAGGCGATGGCGGTCAACTCCGTGCGCATGGCGGCGGAGCTGGAGGCGCGCCTGGTCGCGGCGGCGGGGCAGCTGCGCATGAGCAAGAGCGATGTGATCCGGCAGGCGCTGGCGGAATTCCTCGCGCGGCAGGAGGCGCTGGCGGTTGCGCAATTCGTGGAGGAGCTCGGCGAGCTGAAGGACCAGGATCAGGTGCAGTGGGAAGACGCGCAGCGACCGCTCGCTTCTGTCGCGTAAGGTCGTTTTAAAAAATCGCCCCTGTTCCGGGGGTGAAAATATCGCGCAGTGCCTGAGTGGCAGCGCGTTTGCCCCTCCTTCGGATGATCGGCCTTTACAGCCGGCCCCGGGATTCGCTACCAATGCGCCCGCAGTTCGGGCCATGGCGCCCGCCGTTCCGAAGTTGGGGTTCCAGGATGAGCAAAGCCGTACATGGCGTCGCCGAGCATCTGGCCATGGTGGCCGGCAAGGCCATCGTGTCGACAGTCGACAAGGGCGTGATGAATGTCTCGCTGAAAACGCTGATGACGCGCATCAGCGCCGAGTTCGACCGCTTCGTGGTCACGCGCACGGCGGTGTTCGGGTCGTTCACGCGCGACACCATGTTGCCGGCAGTCATTGATCCTCAGACCGATGTGGATGTGCTGGTGGTGTTCCGCGAGCGCGGCCAGAAGCCGGCGGTGTATATCGAGAAGCTGCGGCAATTTGCCGCGCTGCATTACCCGTCGTCATCCATCATCAGTGGCAATGGCACGCTGCACCTGAAGCTGGTGCATGCGCGCGTCGAACTGGTGCCGGCGCTGGAGGGCATCAATGGCCTGCAGATTCCCGGCAAGGGTACGTTGCCCGCCTGGGTGGCCACCGATCCGGAGGCGGCGGCGCGTGAACTCCAGGAGAAGGATGCCGCCCACCAGGGGCTGATCCTGCCGCTGGTGCGCCTTGCCAAATACTGGAATGCCCTCAGCGATTATCCCTTTGCCTCCTTCGAGCTCGAGCAGCGCGTGGTCGGGCACCGCTTTGCCTTCGTGACGAAAAGCCTCAAGGCTTACTTCTTTGACTTCATGCGCAGTCTGCCCGCCGCGGTCACCGCCGGACCGGTGAAGGCGGAGCGCATCCGGGTGATGCGGCGCACGCTGGACGAGATCGACCAGCTGCTGCTGGGGGGTAAGCCGGAGGCGGCGCTGATGAAGCTGGAGGCGTTGTTGCCGTTTCCGGAGAAGCTGCTGCATCACCGCTGAAATTGCGGAGATAGCGCCTGTGTCTTGCGCGTCCCTTTCAAGTGGACCCATAAAAAAGGCGGAGCTTTTCAGCTCCGCCTTTTTTATGTCAGCGCCAACACTTGCAGGGCATTCTGCGGCTTGCCAGTCGGGATGAATCCCGGCCTGCAGGCGTCAGCGCCCAGCGCCGGCTTTAATCGGCGCTGGGCGGGCTCAGGCCGTGGTCGGCCGCGGCCGGCGCGCGCCGGAGTTGCCGTTGCCGCCGGTGGAATTGCCACTGCCGGCACGGTTGCCCGAGGTGTTGCCATTGCTGCGGTTGCCGGACGAGTTGCCGGAAGTATTGCCGCCACCGCCGGAACGATTGCCGGTGCTGTTGCCGGCGGCGCCACCAGCGCGAGTGCCCGAGCCGCTGCCGCCGCCACCTGTGCGGCTGGAGGGGCCATTGCCACCGCCGCCGGAGCGGCTGCTGCCCGCGCCGCCCCCGGCACGGCCACTCGAGGCCGGCTTGCCGCTCGCGCCCCCGCCAGCACGGCCACCGGCGCCGCCGCGGCTGTTGCGCGCGGGCAGGTCGGTGCGCGGCTTGCGCAGGGGTTCGGGCTTGGCGTTGGGATCGGGCTCGAAGCCGGGGATCACCACCTGGTTGAGCTTGCGCTTCATCAGCTTTTCGATGTCGGCGAGCAGCTTGAGCTCGTCGACGCACACCAGTGACATGGCCTCGCCTTCGGAGCCGGCGCGACCGGTACGGCCGATGCGATGCACATAATCTTCCGGCACGTTGGGCAGTTCGTAGTTCACCACATGCGGCAGGGCGTCGATGTCGATGCCGCGCGCCGCGATGTCGGTGGCGACCAGCACGCGCAGGTTGCCGGCCTTGAATTCGCCAAGGGCGCGCTCGCGCGCGCTCTGGCTCTTGTTGCCGTGGATGGGCATGGCGCTGATGCCGTTCTTGTCGAGCTGCTCGGCGAGACGGTTGGCGCCATGCTTGGTGCGGGTGAAGACCAGCACCTGCGACCACTTGCCGTCGCGGATGATTTTTTCCAGCAGCTCGCGCTTGCGCTCGCGGTCGACCGGGTGCACGACCTGGGTCACGAGCTCGGCGGGCGCATTGCGGCGCGCCACTTCGATATGCACGGGGTCGTGCAGGATGGTCGAGGCCAGCTGCTTGATCTCGTCGGAGAAGGTGGCCGAGAACAGCAGGTTCTGCCGCTTGGCCGGCAGCAGCGGCAGGATGCGGCGGATGTCGCGGATAAAGCCCATGTCGAGCATGCGGTCGGCTTCGTCCAGCACCAGGGTCTCGACCTGGCTGAGGTCGACGGCGCGCTGGCCGGCGAGGTCAAGCAGGCGGCCGGGCGTGGCTACCAGGATGTCGACGCGGCGGTTGAGCTTTTCACGCTGCGGGTTGATGTTGACGCCGCCAAAGATCACCAGCGACTTCACGTCCACATGCTTGCCATAGGTGCGCACGCTTTCCTCGACCTGGGCCGCGAGCTCGCGGGTGGGGGTCAGGATCAGGACGCGGATATGGGCCTTGCGGTTGGACTTGGCGAAGTCGACCAAGGACAGGCGCTGCAGGAGCGGCAACGTGAAGCCGGCGGTCTTGCCGGTGCCGGTCTGGGCCGCGGCCAACAGGTCACGCCCGGCAAGGACGGCGGGGATGGCTTCGGTCTGGATCGGGGTGGGGGTGGTATAGCCGCTTTCTTCAAGGGCGCGGACGAGCGCGGGGGCCAGTCCGAGGGCTGCAAAAGCTGATGACAAGGGGGGAATTCCGGGGATTGCGAAAGAACCGCGGATTATCCCCCCTTGGGCGGAAAACATACAGGGTTATTGGACGGGGGGCGGGTGAGGGATTGTTGCGGCATGCCGGGGCAGGCGGGGAATCGCTCCCGCCCGCCCTGCGGCCATTACTGGGGGTTGGGGCTGCCAAAGGCGCTGCGCAGCGGGAACAGCGTCATGCGGTCGCACCAGAGCCGGCCGCTCACGAGGCTGCCGTAGAAGCCGAGGCGGCAGGCGAAGGTGTCGGTGTCGGTCTCGGGCTGGTGCACGACGCAGGCCGGGGTCCAGTCAAAGCGGCCGGCCAGGCTGCGCGAGCGCACAAAGCCGCCCATGACCGAGACGTTGCCGCCCACCTGCGCCTCGGGCGTGACCTCGATGTCGCGCCCGCGCAGGCGGCCGCAGAACTCGTAGGCCTGGCCGGGGGTGAGGCCGCTCACGGTCTGGATCCAGCGCGCGTCATTGGGGGTGGGCGAGGTGATGCTGGCGCTGGAGCGTCCGCGATTGGCCACGCCCGCGTCGCGCCCGAACAGCGCGGTGGGCAGGAAGGACTCCGGACTCCAGGTCGTGGGCAGTTCGCCGCCCTCCTCGAAGGAGGGATTCTGCAGGCGGTTGCGCAGCACCAGGTTGCCCAGCACGCCCGCCAGCGGCGGCAGCACTTTTACCTCGAAGCGGATCTCGTCGCCGTGCCACTCGACATTGTCGAGGGTGGCCACCGGCACGCCGGCAAAATGGGAGCGCAGCACCAGGGGCTCGCGCATGTCCGGATTGCCCGGATACAGGAAGTCGTTGAACTCCGGCGCCTGGCCGGGCGCGATCCAGCCATCGGCCGCTTCCAGCTTGAGCAGGGGCGGGTCTATCCATTGCGAGGAGTTCTCGAGCACATGGTAGACGGCGAGGCCGTTGTAGTCGGGTGCGCTGGAGCCAAAGCCGGTCTCGGGACGGTTGCGGTATTCGATGAGGAAAAACTCATTGGGACGGCCGGTGGGAATGCGCACGGCCTCGAAGCGCTCGCTGGCGTTGCGCAGGCTCACGCGATGACGCCCGGGCGAAAGCGTGCGCGGCTTGAGCCAGCCCAGCAGGGAGCGTTCGTAGGCGGTGAAGTCCTGGGGCGGCACCGGCCAGCTGTCGGACATCAGCGTGAGGAAATGCACGGTGTCGTTGGGGCCGTAGAGGTCGGGCAGGCCCAGCGTATGGCCGAGCTCGTGGTTGAAGTTGCCGGTGGCGCCCACCTGCACGCTGAGGCTGGACTGGCCGTCGACGAACTGGTTGACGCCGCCGTTGCTGCTGGCGCCGCCAATCAGGTAGTCGTACTCGCGGTCCTGGTTGGCGACGACGACCCAGGCGCTGTCGATGACGCCGTCGCCGTTGGCGTCGTAGTCACTGATGCTCACCTCCTGGCGCAGGAGCCGGCCCACGGCCTCGCGAAAATCCGGCCAGCCCGCGTAGGCGGTGGGTGAGAGCGGCTGCGGCAGGGTGATGCGGACGATGTCCCACTGCATGTCTTCGGTGCCGTGGCTCAGCCATTCCCAGTGCGCTTCCATTTGCGCCAGTTGTTGCCGGATATCGGGGACGCTGTTGAAGCCGGGGCCGCTCCAGTCCTCGAGGCGGGTGTCGGCGAAATCGGTGATGACGGCGAGGGCGCGGCGCTCGCGCACCCGCGGCAGCAGCGGCAGGCGCTCGAGCTGCTTGCGGATCAGGGCGCGGGGATTGCCGCTGCCAAAGATGCCGTGGTCGGCAAGCACGCTGCCATTGCCGGCATCGGGTGGCGGCGGGGTGGTGGCCCGGGCGGGCGCGGGTGCGACAAAGAGCAGGGGCAGGAGCAGGGCAAGGGCGACGCGGGAACGGCGCCGTAAGGCGGTGCGGATCATGCAGGACTCCTTGAGAGGGGCGGGCACTTCCTGTGCGGGCATGAAGGCGGGGTGGCGCGGTGGGCGGGTCGCGACCCCGTCACCTTTTTACGCCGGGGCGGGAGCGATGGCTGTGCGCCGCCCGCCATGGCGGCTGTGGCCGCGGCATGACGGGCGGGAGGGCCTTATGGTTGATGTGTGGGGGATGGGGGGGCGGAACGGGAGGGCGCCTGGCGGAGGTGGCGGGCAGGGGCGGGCTTGGCTCTTGTGAGTCGGGATGAATCCCGACCTGCCGGTGGCGCAGGGACGGACAGGCGGGGCGCAGGGCTGACGTGGCGGGCCGGGACGGACGGGTGGCGCCCGTGACAGATGTGGCGGCTAGGGGATGGCCGGCCGGCAGTGCGCTAATGGGGAGGCCGGGAGCGTGCGCGAAAGGCGCTTGTGGCGGAGCCTGCTTGCATGACGGCTGTTGCAGCGCGGACATGTAGGGCTTTTGTCCAGTCGAGATCAATCGCCCGGCCCGATAAAAAACCTGTCAATAAACCAGTCAATAGCCAGCCAGGCCGTGATTTGTTCCGCCTCCTGCAGGTCGGGATTTATCCCGACAATTACCGCCCCGGTCGGGATGAATCCCGATCTGCAGCGGGGGAGCGAGCCTGGCCTGCGCAATTAATTACTGCCGGCCCCAGGAGAGAATCATGATCAGCATCGTTTATGTCAGCGCTGCCACGCAGCCCTTCTCGCCCGCCGAGCTCGACGCACTGCTCGAGAAAAGCCGCGCCAACAACACGCGCGACGGCATCTCCGGTGTGCTCCTCTATCGCGATGGCGACTTCCTGCAAGTACTCGAAGGGCCGGAGGAGGCGGTGCGGCGCACTTATGAGCGGATCGCGCGCGACCGGCGCCACAGCGGCGTGATCGTGCTCGATGAAAGCGAAATGGACGAGCGCAACTTCGGCGAGTGGTCGATGGGCTTCCGCCGCGTCAATGCCGGCGATTCCCTGGATGGCTATGTGAACTTCTTTGACCGCAAGGCGGATCTTTCCGGCGTGGTCAACACCAGCGGGGAAGTGTTCCGTTATCTGCAGAGTTTTCGGGAACTCGCCTGAGGCCGCGCCGGGCGGCCTGCTTCAGAGGGGCTTGGTGAAAGCCACCGCCTGGCGGCAGCCGCGGGCAAAGTCGTTTTCGCCGCGGCACTTTACCGGATCGGTCAGGGCCTCCTCGAGCGCCCAGCGGTAGCCGGCGGCGCATTGTTCCTCACAGTCGGGGCCGGGGTTGAGATCGCCGAGTTCGACATCGTTGTCGGCAGGTTCGGAGCAGGCGGCCAGGAGCAGGACGCTCAGCGGAAGTATGCGCAAGAGGGACATGGGCAGATTCTCGTGCCGGAGGATGAAGGCTACTGTAGCTGTGTCCGGGGCAATTTATTGCGCATGCGGTCACAGCTCCGCGCTGCGCCGGCACCTATGGAGCCGCCGCCGATCCGCTGCCCCTGTTGCGCTCCTGCGCCAGCGTCAACCAGTGCTCGACCATCTGGCCGATCTGCGCATAGCGCAGCGGTTTTGACATGAAGTCGTCCATGCCGGCGGCCAGGCATTTTTCCGCGTCGCCCTGCAGCGCCGAGGCGGTCATGGCGATGATGGGCACGTGCCGGCCGGCGCCCTCCAGTCCGCGGATGCGCCGGGTCGCGTCAAAGCCGTTCATCACCGGCATGTCGCAATCCATGAGCACGAGGTCATAGGGCAGTTGCGTGAACACGTCGACGGCTTCCAGGCCGTTGCCGACCACGTCCACCTGGCAGCCCAGGCGCTTGAAGACTTCGGCGGCGAGCAGCTGGCTTACGGGATTGTCCTCCACCACCAGCACGCGCGCACGCGGATGCTCGCCCGTGGCGGGCCGCGGCAGTGTCGCGGGTGCTTCCTCGAGCAGCGGCTGGCCGGCACCCGCCAATACTTCGAAGGGCAGCTCCACCCAGAACGTACTGCCTTGGCCCGGCGTGCTTTTCACGCCGATCTCGCCGCCCATGGCCGTGGTCAGGCGCTTGCAGATGGCCAGGCCGAGGCCGGTGCCGCCAAAGCGTCGCGTGGTGCTGGCATCGGCCTGCACAAAGGGCTGGAACAGGCGGTCGCGCGTGGCCGGATCGATGCCGATGCCGGTGTCGACCACCTGGAAGCAGATGCGTGCCTGCGTGCCCTCGCGAGTGGCTTCCTCGCAGCAGAGCGTGACGTGGCCCCGGGGCGTGAACTTCACGGCGTTGCTGAGCAGGTTGAGCAGGATCTGGCGCAGCCGCGCCGCGTCGCCGCGCAGGCGGTGCGGTACATTGATGTTCTCGCGCAGCTCCAGGCCCTTTTCATGCGCAGGCTCCTGCACCAGCGCGAGCACGTGGCTGGCCTCCAGGTGCAGGTCGAACTCCACCGGCTCGAGTTCGAGGTGGCCAGCCTCGATCTTGGAAAAGTCGAGGAAGTCGTTGAGCAGGCGCAGCAGGGTTTCGCCGGACTGGCGCGCAAGCTCGGCATGCCGGCGCTGCTCCTCGGTGAGCGGGCTGTCGAGCAGCAGGCCGTTGAAGCCGATGACGCCATTGAGCGGCGTGCGGATCTCGTGGCTCATGGTGGCGAGGAAATCGGT
>JAJFBF010000029.1 GCA_020697295.1 Moraxellaceae bacterium
GGGGTCGCCGGTCCGGACTTGCCCGAGACAATCCGGGTCAGGGCGTGTTGACTCGCGCTACCACCCCCAAAACCCCTACCCAGGAAGGGGGAAATGGTCATCGTTGCCGACCAATGGCAGGAATTCTGGCGTAATCACGCGCAAAATAGCGTACTTGTTCGTCATCACGCTGCTTGCCCATGGAAGGAAGCACACAATGGCCCGTATGACCCTGAAACCCCTTATTGCCTGTTTCCTGCTGGCCCCTGCGATCTCCCTCGCCGCGCCCGCTACCGCCCCCGTCTGCGCCAATGCTGCGGCGGGTGCGCTCCCCCCTGTCTCGGATATTGACTATCCGGCAATCAACCAGGCGCTCACCCAGGCCAATCCTACGCAGCGCCTCCATGGCCTGAGCGCCGAGCTGAAGAAGCTGGAGCTCTCCCGCGCCACCGAAGCCACGCTGGTACGCCAGCGCCTGACGCTGGCCCTGGCCCAGTCCCAGGCCAAGCTCGGCATGAGCGTGGCCGCCATGGGCAACCTCAAGCGCCTGCCGGTGACCAGTCCCCAGGCGCCCGAGGCGCTGATGCTGATGGCAGAGCTTGAAGTCCAGAACGGTCGGCAAAAGGCCGCGGTGCGCTGGCTGCGCCAGCTCGCCGAGTTCTACCCGAACGAACCGGCGACCGTACACGCCCTCTGGCGTGCCGCCGAGCTCAACCATCCGCATTCGCGACAGGCGCTCGCGCTCTGGCAGCAGGCCGCCCAACAGGCCGACCAGGCCCTGGCGCAGGCCAACGACTGGCGCGCGCGCAGCCAGCAGCCCGGCTTCATCGACACTGTGGCCGCAGAAAAACTGCCCCCCGAACTCTGGCGCCTCGCGCGCAGCACCTTCATGGATCCCGCCTTCGCCAGCGCCGACAGCGCCCAGGCCGAGGCCCGTCGGCAGCTGCAATGCATGACCGCCGGCCAGGGCGCCACGCTGCGCCGCCTGGACCAGGGCGAGAGCGTGCTCGCCAACCTCAACAGCAAGCTTGGCAACAGCCGCAGCACCATGCACAGCTTGCTGCAAAAGCGCCTCGAAGCCGCCGTGCAGGATTGGGAAGCGCTCTCGGCCGAGGCGCACTTCCGCCTGGCCGATGCGCAGGAGCCGCGCATCCATCCAGGTCTGCGCCCCAAGGACTGAGCCGGCGATCCGGCAGGGCTTGCGCCAGGAATCCGCACCATGAAAAAGCCCCGCTGATCAGCGGGGCTTTTTTTGGCTGAACATCACAGCGGCAGGCAAGGCCGTCGCTGGCCCTCACTCACCCGGAATCGTTCCTGCGCTCGCAAGGCAGAGGGCAAATTGCCGTGTACTGATACAGCGCCTTATTTCTCGCCCGGCTCGCGAATATAGTCCAGCTTCGTCGCGCGATACTTCTCGCGCACCAGCATCTGCCGCAGGTTGCGCAGTGTCTGCTGCGGCTCGTCCGGCAAGTTGTAGTTGAACAGCAGGTGCGGCACATAGCCGCCGGGTGCGCCCTCGCCCCACAGCTCGATCTTCACCACGCCCTTTTTCTCCGGCGTCAGCCGCCACACGCTGTGCATGTCGCCCAGGCGCACGCGCTTGGGATTGGCGGGCACGAGGCCGGGCTCGGCGCGCGTCACGATCTCCACCACGCCGGCCTTGTCCTGGCGCAACACCGAATGCAGCACCGCCTCGCGCTCAAGGAAGGGATAGGGCAGGCGGTACACGCTGTGTACCCAGACTTCACGGTTGGCGTCGCGGCGCAGCAGGCGCGCCGACTTCATGCGGGCGATCCACTGCGGCATCGCTGGCACATCGGACAGCGCCGCCACCACGGTGGACAGCGAGGCCGGCACGCGAGTGGTGGCATAGAAGCGCTTGTAGTTCGAGCCGGGGGTATCGCGGAGATAGACGCGGATGTTCCGTACGTCATCCGTGCGCGCCAGGGTCCATTGGTCGGCCCGAGTCGCGGGCGCGAGCGCGAGCAGGAAGGCCAGCAGCGGCAGCGTCCATTTCATCTACCGCTCTCCGGAAGCCGCGGCTTATTTGATGTGGGTAAGGATGCCGTCGAGTTCATCCAGCGAGTTATAACTGATGACCAGGCGACCCTTGCCACGGGCGTTGTATTCGATTTGTACGGTAGCGCCCAGGCGCTCCGCAATATCGTCCTGCAATTTGCGCACATTGGGATCCAGGGTTTTTTCGGTCGCCCCCGGCTGGTCCTTCTGGGCGAGGAGTGCGCGCACCATAGCCTCGGTCTGGCGCACCGACAGGCCCTTGGCCACGACGGCGCGGGAGGCCTTGCCCTGCATGTTGTCGGGCAGGCCGAGCAGGGCCTTGGCATGGCCCATCTCGAGGTCGCCGCATTCGAGCAGCGAGCGCGCCTCATGGTTCAGCGAGGTCAGGCGCAGCAGGTTGGTCACCGTGGCGCGGGACTTGCCCACGGCGTCGGCCACCTGCTGGTGGGTGAACTGGAACTCGTCGGCGAAGCGTTGCAGCGCAATCGCCTCTTCCATCGGGTTCAGGTTCTCACGCTGGATGTTCTCGATGAGCGCCATGGCGATGGCGGTCTCGTCGGCGATCTCGCGGATGATGACCGGAATGGAGTCGATGCCGGCGATCTGCGTGGCGCGCCAGCGGCGCTCGCCCGCAATGATCTCGTAGCGGTTCTCGCCAATGGGACGCACGACAATGGGCTGCATCACGCCCTGGGTCTTGATGGAGTCCGCCAGTTCCTGCAGGGCGGCCGGATCCATGTCGCGGCGCGGCTGGTAGCGGCCACGCTGCAGGAATTCCACCGGCAGGTTGCGCAATTCGCCGTCCACCGGCACCTTGCCTTCCTCGACCGCGGCCACGGTTTCCTTTACCTGGCGCACGCCGGAAAGCAGGGCATCAAGGCCCCGGCCGCCGCCGAGTCCGCGTTTTTTCGTTGTCGTCGTCATGTTCAACCTCAGGCGCCGCGTTGCGGCGCTATTTCCATACGCCCACCGGCCTTCGCTTGTTGCGAGGGCCGGTGCGGCAAAACGTGTTAGACGGCTTCCGCCACAGTGCTGCGCGCGCCATCCTGGCGACGCAGCAGCTCGGCTGCGAGAGCGAGATAGGACATGGCGCCGCGCGAGGCGCGATCGTAGAGCAGCGCCGGCATACCGTGCGCGGGCGCTTCGGCGAGGCGGATATTGCGCGGAATGATGGTCTCGAAGAGACGGTCCGGAAAATGCGCGATCAACTCCGCGGAGACATCGGTGGCCAGCGTGTTGCGCGGATCAAACATGGTGCGCAGGATGCCGGTCACGTGCAGCTTGGGATTCACCGTCTGCGCCACCTGGTCGATGGTGTCGATGAGCGCGGCCAGGCCCTCCAGCGCGAAATATTCGCACTGCATGGGAATGACGACGCCGTCGGCGGCTACAAGGCCGTTCACCGTGAGGATGTTGAGCGAGGGCGCGCAGTCGATGATGATGAAATCATAGTTGTCACGCACGGTATCCAGCGCCTGGCGCAGGCGCAGCTCGCGGCCGATGACGGTCATGAGCTCGACTTCGGCGGCGACGAGATCACTGTTGGCGCCGATCACGTGGTAACCCGCAGCCAGGTCCTTGACCAGGGCCTGGTCGATGGTGCAGCGGCGGGTCAGCACGTCGTAGGCACTGTGCGGCAGCTCGTGCTTTTCCACGCCCGAGGCCATGGTGGCGTTGCCCTGCGGATCCAGGTCGATCAGCAGCACGCGGCGCTTGGTCGCCGCCAGCGATGCGGCGAGGTTGACGCTGGTCGTGGTCTTTCCGACGCCGCCTTTCTGGTTGGCTACCGCCAGTGTCTTGTCCATGTTCTTCCCCGTTCGTCCTGCCCTTCCCGGAAGGCGCAAGTGAAACTGTCTAGATGTAATGCCGCCCTATGGCACACACGCAAAATGCGTGCGGCCCTGCAAAACCCTTTGCTCCCGGACGCGGCCCGCCGCTCCCGACAACCTTACGAAAATTCTTCACCCTCAGCCGCGGACGATGCGCACCAGATGCCGCTCCTCATCCAGGAACGGCACCTGGAGCGGCACCACTTCCCTGGCCTGATAACCCGCCGGCAGCGCCGCGATTTCCGCGCCGGGACTCTGGCCCTTCATCGCCAGGAACTCGCCGCCCTCGGCCAGCAGGTGCGCGCTCCACTCGATCATGTCGGCAAGCGTGGCGAAGGCGCGACTCGTCACCACGTCAAAACGGCCCTCGAAGGCCTCGGCGCGACTCTGCACCGCCACGGCGTTGGGGATATTCATCTCGGCGATCACCTGCCGCAAAAAACGTACCTTCTTGCCATTCGAATCCAGCAGCGTGACGCGGAGCGCCGGCCGCGCCAGCGCCAGCACCAGGCCGGGCAGTCCCGCGCCCGTACCAACGTCGATCAGTGAGTCGCCCCGCAGTTGCGGCAACAGGCTGAGGCTGTCGAGCAGGTGCTTCACCAGCATCTGCTCCGGGTCCCGCACCGCCGTCAGGTTGTAGGCGGCATTCCATTTCAGCAGCAGGGCGAGATACGCCAGCAGCTGCGGCTCGATCCCCGCCGGCAGCCCGGAGAGGCCAAGGCGGCCAATGCCCTCATGCAGTTTCCTGGCCAGCGCATCATTCATCAGGCGATCTTTTCCACGGCGGCCAGGCGCAGGCCGTTTTTCTTTATCCAGATCATCAGCAGCGACACCGCCGCCGGGGTCACGCCCGGGATGCGGCCGGCCTGGGCCAGTGTCTCGGGGCGGGCGGCCTTCAGCTTGAGGCGCACCTCATTGGACAGGCCCTTCACGGCGTCGTAGTCAAAGTCTTCCGGCAGGCGCAGCGACTCCTGGCGCTTGAGGCGCTCGATTTCGTCCGCCTGGCGATCGATATAGCCGGCGTAGCGGACGTTGATCTCGATCTGCTCGCCGACCTCGGCGGAGACGCCGACACCAGCGCCCGCGGTCTCGCCCCCAACCAGCGGCTGGCCCGTGGCCGCGCCCTGCACAGGGGCGTCTTCAAGGCCCAGGGACTGGATATGGGCATAACTCACCTGCGGCCGCTTGAGCAGGTCCATCAGGGAGTATTCGCGCGCGAGCTCCTGACCGGTCGCGGCCACAAAGCGCTCCGCCTGCACCGTGCCCGGATGCACGAAAGTGCTCTTGAGGCGCTGCGTCTCGCGGGCGATGGCCTCCATCTTTTCACCATAGGCGGCCCAGCGCGCGTCGTCCACGAGTCCGAGCTCGCGGCCCTTTTCGGTCAGGCGCTGGTCGGCATTGTCCTCGCGCAGCAGCAGCCGGTATTCGGCGCGCGAGGTGAACATGCGGTAGGGCTCTTTGGTGCCCAGGGTGATGAGGTCATCCACCAGCACGCCCAGATAGGCTTCGTCGCGCGTGGGGTACCAGCCCTCTTTTTCCTGGGCGCGCAACCCGGCGTTGAGACCGGCCAGCAGGCCCTGGGCGCCCGCCTCTTCATAGCCCGTGGTGCCATTGATCTGACCGGCGAAGAAGAGATTGTGGATCACGCGGGTCTCCAGCGTGTGCTTGAGATCCTGCGGATTGAAGTAGTCGTATTCGATGGCATAGCCCGGGCGCGTGATGTGCGCATTCTCCATGCCGCGAATGGAGCGCACCAGCGCCAGCTGCACATCAAACGGCAAGGACGTGGAAATGCCGTTGGGGTAGAGCTCGTGGGTATTCAGGCCCTCGGGCTCGATAAAGATCTGGTGCGAGGCCTTGTCGGCGAAGCGGTGGATCTTGTCCTCGATGGACGGGCAGTAGCGCGGGCCCACGCCTTCGATCACGCCGGTATACATGGGCGAGCGGTCGAGGCCGCCGCGGATGATGTCGTGGGTCTGCTCGTTGGTGCTGGTGATCCAGCAGCTCACCTGGGTCGGGTGCAGGTCGCGGCTGCCCATGAAGGACATCACCGGCAGCGGCGTGTCACCGGCCTGCTCCTGCATCAGCGAGAAATCCACACTCCTGGCATCGATGCGCGGCGGCGTGCCGGTCTTCAGGCGGCCAACGCGCAGCGGCAGCTCGCGCAGGCGGTTGGCCAGCGCGATCGAGGGCGGGTCGCCGGCGCGGCCACCACGATGGTTTTCCAGGCCGATGTGGATGGTGCCGCCGAGAAAGGTGCCGGTGGTCAGCACCACGGTCTTCGCATCGAAGCGGATGCCGGTCTGCGTCACCACGCCCTTCACGGTGTCGCCTTCGACGATGAGGTCGTCGGCGGCCTGCTGGAAGATGTCGAGGTTGGGCTGGTTTTCCAGCATGGCGCGGATCGCGGCCTTGTACAGTACGCGGTCGGCCTGGGCGCGGGTGGCGCGCACGGCCGGACCCTTGCTGGAATTGAGGATGCGGAACTGGATGCCGGCGCGGTCGGTGGCCAGCGCCATGGCGCCGCCCAGCGCATCGATTTCCTTGACCAGGTGCGATTTTCCAATGCCGCCAATGGCCGGGTTGCAGCTCATCTGGCCCAGCGTTTCCACGTTGTGCGAGAGCAGCAAGGTGGCGCATCCCATGCGTGCGGACGCAAGCGCGGCTTCGGTGCCGGCATGGCCGCCGCCGATCACGATCACGTCATAGGTCCTGGGATAGCGCATGAGCCGCCATTAGCCAAAAAAAAGGGGGAGCGTAGTATACGGGCTGACCCGGCAAAGAGAAGCGCCGTGGTCAGTTTTTAACCACCGGGAAATACTGATGACGCCGACGCTGGATGAACTGTTCGCCCCCTGGTTGGGTGCGCTTGGAAAGGACTACCCCGCCTACCGCCACCACGTCGAGCGCCTGCTGGCGCTGTGTGAGCTGCTGGCCGCCCGCGCGGGCGTCCAGCTCGATCCCGTGGCCCTGCGCGTGGCCGCGGTCTATCACGACCTCGGCATCTGGAGCGATGGCACCTTCGACTACCTGGCGCCCTCTGCCGCTCGCGCCGCCGCCTGGCTGGAGTCACAAGGCCAGGCCGGGCTCGCGCCACTGGTCGCGGCCATGATAGCGCAGCATCACAAGATTCGCCCGGCCGGACCGGCCAACGACCCGGTGGAGATTTTCCGTCGCGCCGACTGGATGGATGTCAGCCTGGGCCTGCTCAATGCCGGCCTGCCCCGGGCGCATTATCGCGAGCTGCTGGAGCGGTACCCGGATGCCGGCTTCCACTGGCGCCTGGTACAGCTGTCGACAAAGCGGGCACTTACTAACCCGCTAAATCCCTTGCCCATGTTCCGCTGGTAGACCGAGCCTTCCTGCGCGGGCCGTTCCTGACCTGCTCCGTTCCAAACGGCCCGACCGCTTTTCTGTGGCCGGGGCGTGACAATGAAGGCCGGGGGCATCACTACGGCTCAACCCATCCCCGTGCCAGCGAGGCCGCCCGGCGCCTCCCTCATACTGAACAGCCTGGCCCTCGATCCCGCCTTGAGACGCTCGTCTCCTGGGCGAGTGGCCGGGCCAGTCTTTCCTCAGGCCACCTGATCCAGCGAGCGATCGCGGGTTTCCTGTACGCACCAGATGGCGACGAAACTGATGACGGCCGCCGCGGTCACATAGCCGCCTACCCAAGGTAGGCCGCCCGCCATCACCAGGCGCTGCGCCAGGTAGGGGGCGAAGGAGGCCCCCACGATGCCGCCCAGGTTATAGGACAGCGAGGCGCCGGTATAACGCACACGGGTCGGGAAGAGCTCGGGCAGGAAGGCGCCCATGGGGCCGAAGATCATGCCCATCAGGAACAATTCCAGGGACAGGAAGATCGTGATGCCCAGGGCGCCGCCGTCGCGGAACAACGGCTCCATGAGAAATCCCGAGAGCGCGGCCAGCACGCAGCCGGCCAGCATCACCGGGCGTCGTCCCCAGGTGTCGGCGGCACGCGCCGACAGCGGGATGGCCAGGGCCATGAAGACAATCGCGATGCACTCCAGCGCCAGGAAATCCTGCCGGGCAAAGCCCAGCTCGCGGGTGCCGTGGCTGAGCGAGAACACCGTGGCGATATAAAACAGCGCATAACAGATCACCATTCCGAGCGTGCCCAGCACGGCCGGCTTCCAGTAGCCGCGCAGCAACTCCAGCAGCGGCACCTCCACGCGCTCGTTGCGCTCCAGCGTCTTGCGGAAGGCCGGCGTCTCGGCCAGCGAAAAGCGTACATACAGGCCGACGGCCAGCAGCACCGCCGAGAGCAGGAAAGGCAGGCGCCAGCCCCAGGCCTGGAACTCGCTTTCCGACAGGAGCAGAGCCAGCACCAGGAACAGGCCGTTGGCCAGCAGGAAGCCGATCGGTGCGCCGAGCTGCGGGAACATGCCGAACCAGGCGCGCTTGCCGGGCGGTGCGTTTTCCGTGGCGAGCAGCGCCGCCCCGCCCCACTCCCCGCCCAGGCCGATGCCCTGGCCAAAGCGCAGCAGGCATAACAGCAGCGGCGCCCAGAAACCGATCTCGGCATAGACGGGCAGCAGGCCGATCAGCGTGGTGGACAGGCCCATGATGAGCAGGGCCGCGACCAGCGTCGCCTTGCGCCCGACCCGGTCACCGAAATGACCGAACAGCGCCGCGCCCAGCGGGCGCGCAATAAAGGCGATGCTGAAACTGGCGAAGGCGCTGAGCAGCTGGGCGCCTTCCGAGGCGCCCGGAAAAAACAGCGGCCCCAGTATCAGCGCCGCGGCGGTCGCGTAGATGTAGAAGTCGTAGTACTCGATGGCGGTGCCGACCAGGCTGGCCATCAGGATGCGACCCGTGGAGTTGGCCGGGACCTGCGGCGAATCGGCGCCTGCGGCAACAGCGAGGTCGGTCGCGACATTGGCCGTGACGGTGGCGTCCGTCGGCACTGTGCCTGCCTGGGAACCCGGCGGCGTGGCAGGAGAATGCGTCATGATTATTTGCCGATGCAGAAGCTGGAGAAGATGCGCCCGAGCAAGTCGTCGGAGGTGAATTCGCCGGTGATTTCAGCCAGGGCGTTCTGCGCCACGCGCAGGTCCTCCGCGACCAGCTCGCCGGCGCCGCGGTCGAGCAGCTGCTGCAGCGCGACCATCACCGCGGCGCGGGCGCGCGTCAGCGCCTCGAGGTGACGGCGCCGGGCACTGAACACGCCGGCCTCTCCCGTCTGGAAACCCATCCGGACCTTGAGCAGCTCACGCAGCTCGGCCAGGCCGTCGCCCTGCCGTGCCGACAGCACCAGCTCCTGGTACTCCTGTCCGTCCGGTGCCGTGCAACCACGGCGTCCGGCGAGCTGTCCGGCCACAAGGTCGCATTTGTTGGCGACCAGCAGCAGCTTGTCCGGCGCCGGCAGGGGGGAAAAATACTCGGCCGCCTGCGCCAACGGATCCGCGTCCGCGCCCAGGTCGTAAACAAAGAGCATGCAATCCGCCCTTGCCACTTCCTGCAGGGCGCGGCGCACCCCTTCCTGCTCCACGATATCGCTGGTCTCGCGCAGGCCCGCGGTGTCGATCACATGCAGCGGCATGCCATCGATCTGGATGCGCTCGCGCAGCACATCGCGCGTCGTGCCGGCGACGGGCGTGACAATGGCCGCCTCGAAGCCGGCCAGCGCATTCATCAGGCTGGACTTGCCGGCATTGGGCCGGCCCGCGATCACCACCTGCATGCCTTCACGCAACAGTGCGCCCTGCCGCGCTTGCGCCAGCACACCGTCGAGCTCGGCCTGCAGCCCCAGCAGCTCTTTCTCGACATGGCCGTCGCTGAGAAAGTCGACCTCCTCGTCCGGGAAGTCGATGGCCGCCTCCACATACATGCGCAGGCCGATGAGACTCTCCACCAGCGCATGCACCTTCTGCGAGAAGACGCCGGCCAGTGAGCGCACCGCGGAGCGCGCGGCCTCCTCGCTGCCCGCATCGATAAGGTCGGCAATGGCCTCGGCCTGGGCCAGGTCCAGACGATCATTGAGGAAGGCGCGCTCCGAGAATTCTCCCGGCCGCGCCATGCGTGCCCCGAGCTCCAGCACGCGCCGCAACAGCAGATCCATCACCACGGGCCCGCCATGGCCCTGCAGCTCGACCACTTCCTCGCCGGTGAAGGAGCGCGGCGCCGGAAAGAACAGCGCCAGGCCTTCGTCGAGCGCCAGGCCGGTCGCGTCCCGGAAGCTGCCAAACACCGCCTGGCGCGGCGGCAGCGGCTGGCTGCGTACGAGCAGGGCCAGGCCAATGGCCCCGGCCTGCGGGCCGGAAACGCGCACGATGCCGATGCCACCGCGCCCGGGGGGCGTGGCAATCGCGGCAATCGTGTCCTTGGTCGAGTTCATGGGAGTCATCAGGAGTGAAGGGGCAATCCGCAATAGTGCCAGAGTCCGGGTCACACCGCGCCACCCGGCGCAGCGTCAGGGGCCACTATGAAGAGCGAGGCCGTGGTCGCAAGGTCGCACGCCCTTCCTCTGGCCCGCAGGCTAATGAAAAAGGCCCCCGCAGGAGCCTTTTTCAATTTTTCTGACCGGGGTCATGCCACCCGCTTGATGGCGCTCTTTTCGATCTGGCGAGTGATGACCCACTGCTGCGCGATCGAGAGGACGTTGTTCACTACCCAGTACAGCACAAGGCCGGCGGGGAACCACAGGAACATGAAGGTGAACACGATGGGCATCAGCTTCATGATGCGCGCCTGCATCGGATCGGCCGGCGCCGGGTTCAGCGCCGTCTGCGCCATCATCGAGGCGCCCATCAGCAGCGGCAGCACGAAGTAGGGATCCATCACCGACAGATCGTTGATCCACAGGATCCAATCGGCGTGACGCAACTCGACCGACTCCATCAGCGTCCAGTACAGGGCGATGAATACCGGCATCTGCACCAGGATCGGCAGGCAGCCGCCCAGGGGATTGATCTTCTCTTTCTTGTACAGGTCCATCATCGCCTGCGACATCTTCGCGCGATCATTGCCGTGCACTTCACGCAGGCGCGTGATTTCCGGCGTCACCCGGCGCAGATGCGCCATCGACTTGTAGCTGGTCGCGGACAGCTGGAAGAAAGCCGCCTTCACCATGATGGTGAGGATGACGATGGCCCAGCCCCAGTTGCCCACCACGCCGTGGATCTTCACCAGCAGCCAGAACAGGAACTGCGCGATAAACCAGAGGATGCCGTAATCCACGGTCAGCTCGAGGCCATCCGAGATCTTCTCGAGCTTGTCCTGGATCTTGGGGCCGACATAGAGCGAGGCGCCGACCGACTTGCTCTGCCCCGGCGCCACCGCGACTTCAGGGCCGGTATAGACCATGAAGTTCTCACCGGTCTGGGTGTTCACGCGCGTGGTGAAATGATTGGAGGCCTTCGCATCCGGCACCCAGGCGGTGACGAAGTAATGCTGCACCATCGCAATCCAGCCGCCGGTGGCGCTGACCTTGACCGGCTCTTCCGCCATGTCGCTCAGTGCGAGCTTGTTATAGGACTTCTCGGGCGACCACCAGGCCGCGCCAAGGAAAGTCGACATGCCAAAGCCCTGGTTGGCCGCGCTCGGGTCGACACTGTTGTCGCGCTTGAGCTGGCCGAACATCATGCCCTTCCAGGGCGCGGCGCCGGCGTTGACGATCTCGTAGCGCACATTCACCAGGTAATTGCCGCGCTGGAATTCGTAGATCTTGCGGACAGTCACGCCGTTCACTTCCGGCAGCTCGAGCGCCACCTGCAGGGACTGCTCGCCTTCCTTCAGCTCATAGGCAGGAGCGGCGACCCGGTATTGCGGACGTCCTGCCGGGTTGGCATCGGGGCCGTTCTCGCCGATCAGGCCACTCTGCGCCACGTGCGTGAGCGCGGCGGAATTATCGAGCAGGACAAAAGGCTTCGGGCTGTCGTTGGTCTCGGTGTAGCCCGGCAGCGCGGCGCGAACGAGATCACCACCGGTGAGATCAATCTGCACATCCAGCACATCCGTCTTCACGCTCACGAGCGCGCCCTTGCCGGAGGTGGCAGCAAGATCCGCGGCGGCGGCGGCCTTTGCCGGAGCCACCGGAATATCGCTGTTGGACTTCGCTGCATCAGCGGGCGGGGCGGCCGGCAGTTCCCCCGCAGGCGCGGCGCCGGCGCTGTCCGCGCGCGTGGCCGGGGCTTGCTGGGCTTGCTGGGCTTGCTGCCCATAGTCCTTCTGCCAGTTGATAAGCAGGAAGTAGCCAACGACGGCCATCGCAACAATCAGCAGGGTACGGCGAAATTCCATGATCAGGGGCCTTTGCCAGCGCGCGCGGTAGCGCGCAGGGAAAATTCTTGGGGAACGGGATCGAGTCCGCCTTCCGCCCAGGGGTGACAACGCATCAGGCGATGGGTAGCCAGATACGCCCCTTTCAGCGCGCCGAAACGGGAGAGGGCTTCAATGGCATAGGCGGAGCAGGTGGGATAAAAACGGCAGTGCGGCGCCATCAGCGGGCTGATGGCGACCTGGTAGAAGCGAATCGGGAGGATCAGAAGGATCTTCATGCCTCGGTTCCGCTGCCGGCTGGCCGGGAACTGTCCATCTTCCGGCGCAAGCGCTTCCATGCCTGGACCAGGGCCGCATGCAAGTCGGCGCTGGGTAGGTTGGCCAGGTCCTGCCGGGCCATGAAAATCACATCGGCGGCAGGGAGGGTGGCCAGATGCCGGCGGAAGCTGTCGCGGACGACACGCTTGAGCCGGTTGCGATCCACGGACCGCCGCACCTTTTTCTTGGCGATGACCAGTCCCAGGCGGGCATGGTCACTACCGTTGGGACGCACCAGCAACAGGAATCCGGACTCGCCAACCTTGAGTCCGGCGCTGTCAAAGACGGCCTGGAATTCCGCGGGCCGCAGCAAGCGGCAGGTGCGCGGAAACCTGCAGGGCGTGTCCAAGCACCGGGGTCAGACAGTCAGACGCTTGCGGCCCTTGGCACGACGACGTGCGAGAACGGCGCGGCCGTTCTTGGTGGCCATACGGGCGCGGAAGCCATGGACGCGGGCACGCTTGAGCACGCTGGGCTGGAAAGTACGCTTCATGATCTATGCTCGAAAATTGAACAAAATCCGACCGGGTCGGAGAGGGCGGCCATTCTAGGCAGCCTCGGGCCAATTGGCAATGGGCAGTTTCTGACCCCGCCCCCGGGGGTCGCATGCCGAGCCGCACCGCGGCGAGGCGGATTCCGCCCTGCCCTGCCCTCTCTCTTAAATAGGTTTATATATAGACAAGAGCTTCTTCTATTAGCTCCGGCCCCGCTTGTGGATAAGCTTCTTTTATTGATAAAAATCAGGTGTTTAGAAATAAGCAAAAATTGTGTCGGAATGGGGTCGGGAGCTATTGAAAAGTCAGGTGGTCTTGTGGATAACTTGCACCCTTCTTTCTGTCCCCAGAGTTCGCCCCTTTCTCAAGGGCATTCATCCACAGGCTTTCGTGAGCCTCCGGGACAGGGTTTTACTCGTGTTTTTGCTGTTCAGGATGATGTTGTGGCGATCTGGCCTGGCTGTATGGAGCGCCTGCAGGACGAACTTCCGCAGAACCTCTTCAATATGTGGATCCGGCCATTGCAAGCCGAGGAAGGTGCCCGGAAGCTCAAGCTGCTGGCCCCGAATCCCTTCTTTGTGCGCCATATTGCCGACAAGTATCTCAGCCGGATCCGTGAGCTCGTCCTCGATTTGAGCCATGGCCAAATCGACCAGGTGAGCCTGGAGGTCGGTAATCGTCGTGACAACGAAGCCCATGCGGCTCCCGTGGCGCCGCCCCGCGCAATGCAGTCCCACGCCCATGTATCCCATGCGCATTCGCACCTGGCGGGCAGTGGGCCGTCGCCGGTGGACTCTCTGCCGCGCTTGTCCAGCAACCTGAATCCGCTGTTTACCTTTGAGAACTTCGTTTCCGGCAAGTCTAACCAGCTGGCTTTCGCCGCTTGCCACCAGGTCGCCGAAAAACCGGGCAGTACCGGCCACAACCCGCTTTTCATCTACGGACCGACGGGCCTGGGTAAAACACATCTGATGCATTCTGTAGGGAATGCAGTACTGCGTGCCAATCCGAACGCCCGTATCCTGTACATTACCTCCGAGCGGTTCGTAGGTGATTTCGTGACGGCACTGCAGCGAGACTTGATGAATGATTTCAAGCGGCTGTATCGCTCGCTTGATGTACTGCTGATTGACGATATCCAGTTCTTCGCCGGCAAGGGCGGATCGCAGGAGGAGTTCTTCCATACATTCAATGCCCTCCTCGAGGGCTCTCGCCAGATCATCCTGACTTCAGACAAATTTCCAAGAGAAATCAATAACTTGGATGAAAGACTGAAGTCCCGCTTCGCGTGGGGCCTGACTTTGCAGGTCGAGCCGCCGGAGCTGGAGACGCGAGTGGCCATCCTCATGAAGAAAGCCGAGCAGAATGGCGTGATCCTGCCGCAGCCGTCCGCTTTCTTCGTGGCCCAGCATGTCCAGGCCAATGTCCGCGAGCTGGAGGGGGCCCTCAACAAGGTCATCGCCACCGCCCGCTTCAAGGGCAAGCCGGTGGATCTCGACCTGGTGAAGGAGGCATTGAAGGATGTGCTGGCGGTGCGCGCCAAGCAGATCAGCATCGACAATATCCAGAAGGTGGTGGCGGAGTATTACCGCATCCCCTTGCGTGAGCTGACGGGCAAGAAGCGCAACCGCTCCTATGCCCGACCCCGGCAGGTGGCGATGGCGCTGTCCCGGGAACTCACCTCGCACAGTTACCCGGAAATCGGCCAGGCCTTTGACGGACGGGATCACTCCACGGTGATCCATGCCTGTGAAAAAATTGACGACCTGAAACGCTCCGACCCCAATATGGCTGAGGACTACAACAATCTCCTCCGCTTGCTACAGGCATAACATCCAAGGAAGCCAAGATGAAACTGTCCATTTCGCGTGATCAACTTCTCAAGCCGCTGCAGCAGGTTTGTGGTGTGGTGGAAAAGCGCCAGACCCTGCCCGTGCTTGCCAACGTCCTGCTGGTGGTTGACGCCGGCAAGCTGTCGCTGACCGGCACCGACCTGGAAGTGGAACTCGTGGCCAAGGCCGAGCTCAACGGTGAGTTTGGCGACGGCGAGATCACCGTGCCTGCCCGCAAGCTGCTGGATATCTGCAAGTCCCTGCCGGCCAGCGCCGAGATCGAACTGCGCATGGATGGCCAGAAGCTGGTCCTCAAGTCGGGCAAGAGCCGCTTTACCCTGACCACCCTGCCGGCCAACGAGTTCCCCAACCTCGAGGAAGGCATTGGCGCGTTCAGCTTCACCATCAGCCAGAAGGCTCTGCGCAAGCTGATCGAGAAGACCTCCTTCGCCATGGCCCAGCAGGATGTGCGCTACTACCTGAACGGCATGCTCTTCGAAGTCACCGGTAACCGCCTGCGCACGGTCTCGACCGATGGCCACCGCCTGGCCATGTGCGACGCCGAGGCCCGTACCGACAGCAGTGATCGCATGCAGGTCATCGTCCCCCGCAAGGGCGTGCACGAGCTGGCCCGCCTGCTGACCGAAGACGATGGCGAGGTCACCCTGACCCTGGGCACCAACCATATCCGCGCCACGGTCGGTAATGTCTCCTTCACCTCCAAGCTCATCGACGGCAAGTTCCCCGATTACGAGCGTGTCCTGCCCAAGGGCGGCGACAAGATCGTGCTGGCCAATCGTGAAGAGCTGCGCCAGTCCCTGCAGCGCGCCTCCATTCTGTCTAATGAGAAATACCGCGGCATCCGCCTGCAGCTGACCCCGGATCTGCTGCGCCTGCAGGCCAACAACCCGGACCAGGAAGAAGCGGAAGAAGATGTCACCGTGGAATACGCCGGCGCCTCCCTGGAAATCGGTTTCAACGTGCAGTACCTGATGGACGTGCTGGGCGTGCTCGAAACCTCGACGGCCAAGATCACCCTCGGCGATTCCAACAGCTCCGCCCTCCTCCAGGATGCGGACAGCGCCGCGGCCTTGTACGTTGTCATGCCGATGCGCCTGTAAGCCTGCGGCCTGACTCCCTGATGACGATCTCACGACTGGAGATTGCAAATGTCCGTAATCTCCAGTCGGTTTCCCTCCTGCCCCATCCCCTGCTGAATCTCTTTGTCGGCCAGAATGGCAGCGGCAAGACCTCCGTTCTCGAAGCCCTCCACCTGCTGGGCCTTGGCCGCTCCTTTCGCTCCGGCCGTGTCCGTCGCCTGATCAATGACGAGGCCAGTGCCTGTACGGTCTTTGCCGCTTTTGACGAGGGCGGCAATGCGGGCATCCAGCGCGCCAGCAATGGCGAGTCGGCGTTTCGCCTCGACGGCCGCGCCAACATCAATCTGGCGGACATTGCTCATCGCTTGCCCCTGAGCCTGCTGGATCCGGCATCCTTTGCCGAGATGCAGGAGGGCTCCAAGCCCCGCCGTTCCCAGCTCGACTGGGGAGTGTTCCACGTGGAACATCGCTTCTACCCGGCTTGGGTGCGTTACCAGCGGGCCCTCAAGCAAAGGAATTCTCTCCTCAGATCGGGTAACATTCAGCCCCTTGAGTCCGGCGTGTGGGATCGGGAGTTGGCGGAGACCGCGGCCCTGCTGAACGACTTCCGGCGCTCGCATCTCGCCGGCTGGCAGCCGGTATGGCAGCGGGTGGCGGCCAGCTTTCTGCCCGACTTTCCCTTGCAGCTCGAGTATGTGCCGGGCTGGGATACGGAGCAGTCGCTGGAGACTTTGCTGTCGGAGTCCTGGCATCGGGACCAGGAACGCGGGCATACGCAGATCGGTCCCCATCGGGCGGATTTGCGCATCAAGCTGGGCAACGCCCCGGCGGATGAAGTGCTCTCCCGGGGCCAGCTCAAGCTGGCGCTCTGTGCCCTCAAGCTGTCCCAGATCACGGTACTGCGCGAGGCCGGCATCCAGAGCCTGATCCTGATCGATGATCTGGCCTCGGAGCTGGATGCCGGGGCCCGGGCCCGGCTGCTGGCGTATCTGGCCGGGACGGGGGCGCAAACGTTTATTACGGCCATTGAGGCCGAAGGCCTGCTGGAAGACCTCCGGCAGCGTGAACAAGGGTTCAAGATGTTCCACGTGGAACATGGAACCATCAGGGAACACTGACTGGACGGCGTTTCCGCCCGGTCAGGGAAGGATCTAGAGCATCTATCTCGTCGTGTCGCGCGATGGCGCAGCGAATGAGTGACTGGAGAGTAAGAGATGAGTGAGCAGCAAGAGGAACGGGCATACGATTCCAGCAGCATCAAGGTCCTGAAGGGCCTGGATGCCGTCCGCAAGCGCCCCGGCATGTATATCGGCGACACCGACGATGGCTCCGGCCTGCACCATATGGTGTTCGAGGTGGTCGACAACGCCATCGACGAAGCCCTGGCCGGCTATTGCACCGAGGTGAATGTCATCATTCACCTGGATGAGTCGGTTACCGTCACGGACAACGGCCGCGGTATCCCGGTCGACATCCATCCTGAGGAAGGCGTGTCGGCGGCCGAAGTCATCATGACCGTGCTGCATGCCGGCGGTAAGTTCGACGACAACAGCTACAAGGTGTCCGGCGGCCTGCACGGCGTGGGCGTGTCCGTGGTGAATGCCCTCTCCCGCAAGCTGATGCTGACCATCCGCCGCAACGGCAAGGTCTACGAGCAGGAATACCAGCACGGCGAGCCGCAGTACCCTCTGAAGCCCGTGGGCGAGACTGAGGGCCGCGGCACCGAGGTGCGTTTCCACCCCTCCGCCGAGACCTTCACCAATATCGAGTTCAAGTACGACATCCTGGCCAAGCGCCTGCGCGAGCTCAGCTTCCTGAACTCCGGCGTGCGCATCGTCCTCAAGGACGAGCGTTCCGGCCAGGAAGACGTCTTTGAATACGTGGGCGGCCTGGCCGCCTTCGTGGAATACCTGAACACCAACAAGACCACGCTCTCCAGCGTGTTTCACTTCAACGTGCCCCAGGGCCCGGCCACCAACGGCATTGGCGTGGAAGTGGCGCTGCAGTGGAACGATGCCTACCAGGAAGGCGTCTACTGTTTCACCAACAACATTCCCCAGCGTGACGGCGGCACCCACCTGCAGGGCTTCCGCACCGCCCTGACCCGCACCCTGAACAACTACGTCGAGAAGGAAGGCCTGCTCAAGAAGGAGAAGGTGCAGACCACCGGCGAGGACATGCGCGAAGGCCTGACCGCCATCGTCTCGGTGAAGGTGCCGGATCCCAAGTTCTCCAGCCAGACCAAGGACAAGCTGGTGTCCTCGGAAGTCACCAATGTGGTGGCCTCCACCATGAACGAGAAGTTCGAGGAATACCTGCTGGAGCATCCCCAGGTCGGGAAGATCATCGTCGGCAAGATCCTGGATGCCGCCCGTGCCCGCGAGGCCGCGCGCAAGGCCCGTGAAATGACCCGTCGCAAGGGTGCCCTGGATATCGCCGGGCTGCCCGGCAAGTTGGCGGACTGCCAGGAAAAGGACCCTGCCCTTTCCGAGCTTTACCTGGTGGAGGGTGACTCCGCCGGCGGCTCCGCCAAGCAGGGCCGCAACCGCAAGATGCAGGCCATCCTGCCCCTCAAGGGCAAGATCCTGAACGTGGAAAAGGCGCGCTTTGACAAGATGATCTCCTCGCAGGAAGTTGGCACCCTGATCACGGCCCTGGGCTGTGGCATCGGGCGTGACGAGTACAACATCAACAAGCTGCGCTACCACAAGATCATTATCATGACCGACGCCGACGTCGACGGTTCCCACATCCGCACGCTGCTGCTGACCTTCTTCTTCCGCCAGCTGCCGGAGCTGATCGAGAAGGGCTATATCTATATTGCCCAGCCGCCGCTGTACAAGGTCAAGAAGGGCAAGCAGGAACAGTACGTCAAGGACGAGGCCGCCATGGAGGAATACCTCACCGGCAACGCCCTGGAAAATACCGCCCTGGTGCCGGGCGAAGGCATCCCGCCGATTTCCGGTCTGCCGCTGGAAAACTTGATCCACGAGTACCGGGCCACCGTGGGCACGATTGCCCGCATCTCCCGGCTGTATCCGGACACCCTGCTCCGCTCCTTGCTCTATTCCGCACCCTTGAGTATGGAAGGACTTACCGACAAGCCGGTGGTCCAGGCCTGGGTGGATGCCCTCTCGGCCCGCCTGACGGCGCTGGCCGATCCTACCGAGCGCTTCCTGATCGAGGTGGTCGAGGATCGCGAGCATGGCCGTTTCCTGCCCCAGGTGGAGCAGGTGGTGCACGGCGTGCCCTACACGTATCGCCTGGGAGCGGACTTCTTCGGCTCCGGCGAATACCGCCAGATCAGCAAGATGGCCGCACAGCTCTCAGGCCTGATAGAAGTGGGTGCTTACATACAGCGCGGGGAGCGCAAGCTGGCGATCGTCAACTTCCAGCAGGCGCTGGACTGGCTGATGGCCGAGGCCCGCAAGGGCACCGCCATCCAGCGCTACAAAGGCTTGGGGGAAATGAACCCGGAGCAGCTCTGGGAAACCACCATGGACCCGGAGGCCCGGCGCATGCTGAAGGTGACGGTGGAGGACGCCATCAAGGCCGACCAGATGTTCACCTGCCTCATGGGCGACGCTGTGGAGCCCCGCCGCGAGTTTATCGAGCTGAATGCGCTGGCGGTGTCCAACCTGGACATCTGACCGCAGCCACGGCCTTCCCCGGGCCGTTTGGCAGGGACTCTGGAAGGGGTCTGCCTGGCAAGGCTGTCACCGCATGCAAAAGGCCCCTTTCGGGGCCTTTTGCATGTCCGGGGCCAGCACAGGCCCCAGGGCGGGACATCGCCCGGGTTGGCGGAGACTCGCAAGCCTGTCCGGGGCCCGGATCAGGGCCTAACGGCTACCCTGTGAGTGAGTGCATACATGCGATAGAGCCTTAGCTGTACCAGCATGAGCAGGCCGCCGAGGCTGGCCAGGGCCATGTCCTTCTGGGCATCCCAGATATCCCCCTGCGTGCCCAGGTAGGCCGCCCCCAGCTCCCCGCCGAAGAACTCTGCCGCCTGCCACTCAATCAGCTCGTAGACCAGCGAGGTGGCCATGATGAACTCCAGCGGGAACCAGTAGCGCCAGCCGCCCCGAACCGGGTGGGCGCCGCCGGTGAACCACTCCTGCACCGGCAGGAACAGCAGATAGCCCCAGAGGAAGTGGATGACGCGGTCGAAGTTGTTGCGTTCCCAGCCCAGCAGATCGTTGAAGGAAAGGCCGAAGGCCTGCTGGCCCCAGGCCTCGTAGGGCACCAGGGAGTAGGTGTAGTGGGCGCCCAGGGTATGCAGCAGGCCGAACAGCAGGAGCAGGGTCCAGGCGGGGGCGGACAGGGGGAAGCGCTGGCGGCCGGCGAGGAGCAGGCCGGCGACGACCCCGGTCAGGGCGTTCTCCAGCAGCCAGTCGGCCCGGTCATAGGGGCGCAGCGCCAGGAGCAGCCAGCAGCCCAGGAAAACGGCCCAGAGGGAGCGGATATACAGCCGTTGCGTCATGGTGACCCCTGCGGTGGTGGCCGGCGCGGACCCTGCCCTTCCCGGGCTGTCCCTCAACCAGCTGAGCCCGATCCTAGCAAACCCCCCGCTAAATTCTTGATCTGCCTCAGACCCGCGTCGAAAAGGATGCAAATCAGGCCCTTACCCGGCTAGAATTCCCGCCCAGCATGTCTCGACCCGTGGTTCCGGGCCGAGGCCGTGGCGCATCGTTCACAAAGGCGTGTCGAGAGCTCTTCCACACCTGGCAGGCGATGGGCTACCCATTTCACGTTCTTGCCAGGACATTCCCGCGTGACCCCAACCGCTTTCTCGCCCGATTACTGGTCTCTCGCCATCTTCATCATTGGCGTGATTGGCATGTGCTGTTTCATGCTCTTCGTTCCCGTCTGGCTTGGCGGCCGCACCTGGGGTCGCGCCAAGAACGAACCCTTCGAGTCCGGCGTCGTCGGCCAGGGCACCGCCCGCCTTCGCTTCTCCGCCAAGTTCTACCTGGTGGCGATGTTCTTCGTCATCTTCGACGTCGAAGCCCTCTTTCTCTATGCCTGGGCGGTTTCCGCCAAGGAAGCCGGCTGGCTCGGCTTTATTGAAGTCACCATTTTCATTCTGATCCTGCTGGTCGGCCTCATCTACTTGTGGCGCCTGGGTGCGCTCGAGTGGGCGCCGGAAGCCCGTCGCCGTCGCGCCGCGCAGCAGAAGTCCGAATCGGCCGGCATCTACTGAATCGAGACCCGTCATGAAATACACCCTGAGTCGTATTGATCCTGACGCGCCCAACGCGCGCTATCCGATCCAGCAAAAGGAAACGGTGGCGGACCCGGTCGAGGAGCAGGTCAACAACACCATCTTCATGGGCCGTCTCGAAGAGATGGTCCATGGCGCCGTGAACTGGGGCCGCAAGAATTCGCTGTGGCCGTACAACTTTGGTCTGTCGTGCTGCTACGTGGAAATGGCCACCGCCTTTACCGCGCCGCATGACCTGGCCCGCTTCGGCGCCGAAGTCATCCGCGCCTCGCCGCGCCAGGCCGACGTGATGGTCGTGGCCGGCACCTGCTTCATGAAGATGGCCCCGGTGGTACAGCGCCTGTACGAGCAGATGCTGGAGCCCAAGTGGGTGATCTCCATGGGTGCCTGCGCCAACTCCGGCGGCATGTACGACATCTATTCCGTGGTCCAGGGCGTGGACAAGTTCCTGCCCGTGGACGTCTACATCCCCGGCTGCCCGCCGCGCCCCGAAGCCTTCCTGCAGGCGCTGATGCTGCTGCAGGAGTCGATCGGCAAGGAGCGTCGGCCGCTGTCGTGGGTGGTGGGCGACCAGGGCGTGTACCGCCCGGAGATGCAGCCGGAACGTGACCGCAAGAATGCCGAGCGCATAGCGGTCACCAACCTGCGCACGCCGGACTCGATTTGATTCCTGCAGGTCGGGCTTAAGTGCCTTCATCTGTAGGTCGGGCTTCAGCCCGACAGGCAGGCAAGTCGGGCTGAAGCCCGACCTGCCGACCTGTGAAAAGAAAGATTGCGGATGCGGAGCCAGTGGCTCTGCGTCCAACCGAATTTTGATTGATTGCGACGACAAGACGATGGCCGACAACGCCCCGCTTCCCCCCGGCACGCCCGGCACCGAGTACGAAGTCGTGCGCGAACTGCAGTCCCGCTTCGGCGATGCGATTGTGTTCCAGCCCACCAAGGACTCGGTCCCGACGCTCTGGGTTCCGCGTGACCAGCTCATTGAAGTGCTGCGCTTCCTGCGCCAGGCCCCCAAGCCCTATGTGATGCTGTTTGACCTTTCCGCGATCGACGAGCGCCTGCGCAAGCATCGCGAAGGCCAGCCGAAGTCGGACTTCACGGTGTTCTACCACCTGCTCTCGATCGAGCGGAATTCCGATGTGCGCATCAAGGTCGCGCTGACTGAAGGCGACCTCAGCGTGCCCACCGTCATCGGCATCTGGCCGAACGCGAGCTGGTACGAGCGCGAAGTCTGGGACATGTTCGGCATCGACATCGCCGGCCATCCGCGCCTGTACCGCATCCTGCTGCCGCGCACCTGGAAGGGTCACCCGCTGCGCAAGGATTACCCGGCGCGCGCCACCGAATTCGATCCCTATGAACTGACCGCCCTGCGCCAGGACCAGGAGCAGGAAGCGCTGCTGTTCAAGCCCGAGGAATGGGGCATGAAGAAGGGCACGGCGGACGAGGACTTCATGTTCCTCAACCTCGGTCCCAATCACCCTTCCGCGCACGGCGCCTTCCGCATCGTGCTGCAGCTCGACGGCGAAGAGATCGTCGACTGCGTGCCCGACATCGGCTACCACCACCGCGGCGCCGAGAAGATGGGCGAGCGCCAGAGCTGGCACTCCTATATTCCCTATACCGATCGCATCGATTACTTGGGCGGGGTGATGAACAACCTGCCCTACGTGCTGGCGGTGGAGAAGCTCGCCGGCATCGAGGTGCCCGATCGCGTCAAGACCATCCGCGTGATGATGGCGGAGTTCTTCCGCATCACCTCGCACCTGCTGTTCCTGGGCACCTATATCCAGGACGTGGGCGGCATGACCCCGATCTTCTTCATGTTCACCGACCGCATGAAGGCCTATGACGTGATCGAGGCCGTCACCGGCTTCCGCATGCACCCGGCCTGGTACCGCATCGGCGGCGTCGCACATGACTTGCCGCGCGGCTGGGAAAAGCTGGTGCGCGAGTTCGTGGACTGGATGCCCAAGCGCCTCAAGGAATACGAGAAGGCCGCGATCCGCAACAGCGTGCTGAAGGCGCGTACCCAGGGCATCGCCCAGTACAACACTGAACAGGCGCTGGCCTGGGGTGTCACCGGTCCCAACCTGCGCGCCACCGGCCTTGATTACGATCTGCGCAAGCAGCGTCCGTATTCCGGCTACGAGAATTTCGAGTTCGAGGTGCCGCTGGCGCCGAATGGCGATGCCTACGACCGTGCCCTGGTGCGTATCGAGGAAATGCGGCAGTCGCTGCGCATCATCCGCCAGTGCCTGGACAACATGCCCGCCGGTCCTTTCAAGGCTGACCATCCGCTGACCACGCCGCCGCCCAAGGAACGCACCCTGGCCGACATCGAAACCCTGATCACGCATTTCCTGAGCGTGTCCTGGGGGCCGATCATGCCGGCCGGCGAGTCGTCGCAGCTGATCGAGGCCACCAAGGGCATCAACAGCTATTACCTGACTTCTGATCAAAGCACGATGAGCTACCGCACGCGTATCCGTACGCCGAGCTACCCGCATCTGCAGCAGATCCCCTCGGTGATTCGTGGATCCATGATCCCGGATCTGATTGCCTATCTGGCGTCTATTGATTTTGTGATGGCCGATGTCGACCGTTAATTCCTCCCAGATCATCGCGACCAGCCGTTACACGCTGTCGCCCGAGGCGCGTGCCGCGATCGAGCACGCCAAACACCATTACCCGGACGCGCGCGCCGCGAGCATCGATGCGCTCAAGTCCGTGCAGAAGGAACACGGCTGGGTGCCCGATGGCGCGATCTACGCGATCGCCGACATCCTCGGCATTCCCGCGGCCGACGTGGAAGGTGTGGCGACGTTCTACAGCCTGATCTTCCGCCAGCCGGTGGGCCGCCACGTCATCCTCATCTGCGACAGCATGACCTGCTACGTCAACGGCTACGAGCCGGTGCTGACCGAGATGAAGAACCAGTTGGGTGTTGAGGTGGGCGGCACCACGGCGGACAACCGCTTCACGCTGCTCCCGGTCTGCTGCCTCGGCAATTGCGACAAGGGCTCGACCATCATGATCGATGACGACACCTACGGCGGCCTCGAGCCGTCCATGATCGCCGGCCTCCTGGAGAAGTACGCATGAAACTCTCCTCCTTCGGCCCCGCCAACACCACGCCCCGCTCTGCCGAAACCCATCCGCTGACCTGGCGCCTGCGCGACGACGGCGACACGGTCTGGCTCACAGAATACGAAAGCAAGAACGGTTATGCCGCCGCCCGCAAGGCGCTGGCGCAGATGGCGCCCGACGAGATTGTCGGCGCGGTCAAGGACGCCGGCCTCAAGGGTCGCGGCGGCGCGGGCTTCCCCACCGGCGTGAAATGGTCGCTGATGCCCAAGGACGAGAAGCAGAATGTCCGCTACCTGCTCTGCAACGCCGACGAGATGGAGCCCAACACCTGGAAGGATCGTCTGCTCATGGAGCAGCTGCCGCACCTCCTGGTCGAAGGCATGCTGATCTCGGCGCGCGCGCTGAAGGCGTCCACCGGCTACATCTTCCTGCGTGGCGAGTACGTGGATGCCGCGCGCATCCTCAATCGCGCCATCGATGAGGCCCGCGCCGCCGGCCTCATCGGCAAAAACGTGCTGGGCACGGGTTTTGATTTCGAGCTGCATGTGCACACCGGCGCCGGCCGCTATATCTGCGGCGAGGAAACCGCGCTCATCAACTCGCTGGAAGGCCGCCGCGCCAATCCGCGCTCCAAGCCGCCCTTCCCGGCGGCCGTGGGCGTCTGGGGCAAGCCGACCTGCGTCAATAACGTCGAGACGCTGTGCAATGTGCCGGCGATCATCGGCAGCGGCGTCGACTGGTACAAGTCGCTGGCCCGCGCCGGCAGCGAGGACCACGGCACCAAGCTCATGGGCTTCTCCGGCAAGGTGAAGAATCCGGGCGTGTGGGAACTGCCTTTCGGCGTCACCGCGCGCGAGCTCTTCGAGGACCATGCCGGCGGCATGCGCGATGGCTACACGCTGAAGTGCTGGCAGCCCGGCGGCGCCGGCACCGGCTTCCTGCTGCCCGACACGCTGTCCGCGCAGATGTATGCCGGCGGCATCGCCAAGGTCGGCACCCGCATGGGCACGGGCCTCGCGCTGGCGGTGGATGACACCATCAGCATGGTGTCGCTGCTGCGCAACATGGAAGAGTTCTTTGCGCGCGAATCCTGCGGCTGGTGCACGCCCTGCCGCGACGGCCTGCCCTGGAGCGTGAAGCTCCTGCGCGCCCTCGAGAAAGGCGAAGGCTGCCCCGGCGACATCGAGATCCTGCAGCAGCTGGTCGAGTTCCTGGGCCCGGGCAAGACCTATTGCGCGCACGCCCCCGGCGCGGTCGAACCGCTGGGGACGGCGCTGCGCCATTTCCGATCCGAATTTGAACAAGGTATTTCGGCGACGGCCTCCCCCCGTTCCGAACGGCCTGCCATGACGGGAGTGCTGTGATGGCGACCATCCATGTAGACGGCAAGCAATTTGAAGTCAACGGTGCCGACAACCTGCTCGAGGCCTGCCTCTCGCTCGGCCTCGACATTCCCTATTTCTGCTGGCACCCGGCCATGGGCTCGGTCGGCGCCTGCCGCCAGTGCGCGGTCAAGCAGTACGCGAACGCCGACGACAAGCGCGGCCGCATCGTCATGTCCTGCATGACGCAGGCCACCGACAACCTGCTCATCTCCATCGATGACGAGGAGGCCAAGTCCTTCCGCGCCTCCGTCGTCGAGTGGCTGATGACCAACCACCCCCACGACTGCCCGGTGTGCGAGGAAGGCGGCCACTGTCACCTGCAGGACATGACCGTGATGACGGGCCATAACACCCGTCGCTACCGCTTCAACAAGCGCACCCATGCCAACCAGGAACTCGGCCCCTTCATCAGCCACGAGATGAACCGCTGCATCGCCTGCTACCGTTGCGTGCGCTACTACAAGGACTACGCGGGCGGCACCGACTTTGGCGTTTTTGGCGCCAACGCCAATGTGTACTTCGGTCGCCCCGAGAGCGGCACCCTCGAGTCGGAATTCGCCGGCAATCTCACCGAGGTCTGCCCCACCGGTGTGTTCACCGACAAGACCCACTCCGAACGCTACAACCGCAAGTGGGACATGCAGTTCGCGCCCAGCATCTGCCAGGGCTGCGCGGTCGGCTGCAATATTTCCCCGGGCGAGCGCTATGGCGAGATCCGGCGTATCGAGAACCGCTACAACGGCACCGTGAACCATTATTTCCTGTGCGACCGCGGCCGCTTCGGCTATGGCTTCGTGAATCGCGAGGACCGTCCGCGCCAGCCGCTGCTGCGTGATGGCAGCAAGCTTTCCGCCGACGCCGTGCTCGACCAGGCGGCCAATGCCTTGCGCAGCGCGACTCGCGTCATCGGCATCGGCTCGCCGCGCGCCAGCCTCGAAAGCAACCATGCCTTGCGCGAACTGGTCGGCCGGGACAATTTCTATGCCGGCGTCAGCGCCGCGGAGCAGTCGTTGCTGGTGCTGGCGAAAGACATCCTGACGCGCAGCGTGCGCACGCCGGCCCTCCGTGAGATCGAGGCTTTCGATGGCGTGCTGGTGCTGGGCGAGGATGTGACCCAGACCGCGCCGCGCATCGCCCTGGCCCTGCGCCAGGCGGCGAAGAACAAGACCGTGAAGATGGCCGCCGCCAGCAATGTGCAGCCCTGGCAGGCCGAGGCACTGGCCAATATCGGCCAGGGTGCGATGAGCCCGGTGTACCTGGCCAGCTTCGAGGCCACCCGCCTCGATGACATCGCCGCCGGCACCTGGCATGGCGCCGCCGACAATATCGCCCGCCTCGGCTTCGCCGTGGCCCACGCCATCGACAGCAGCGCGCCTGCCGTGAGCGGCCTCGATGCCGATACCGCCGCGCTGGCGCAGACCATCGCCGCCGCCCTGCTCGCCGCCGACAAGCCCCTTGTGGTCTCCGGCACCGGCGCGCAGAGCGCCGCCGTGCTGGAGGCTGCCGCCAATGTGGCCGCCGCGCTCGCCAAGAAGGGCAAGGCCGCCGGCCTCACGCTGTGCCTGCCGGAAGCCAACAGCCTCGGCCTCGCGCTCATGGGTGGCCGGTCGCTCGATGACGCGCTGGCCCGGCTCGAGCAGGGTGAGGCCGATGCGGTCGTCATCGTCGAGAACGACCTGTATCGCCGCGCGGACAAGTCCCGCGTCGATGCCGCCCTTGCGCGCGCAAAAACGGTGGTCGTGATCGATCACCAGCTGACGCCGACCGCGCAGCAGGCCGCCTTCGTGCTGCCGGCCGCGAGCTTTGCCGAAGGCGATGGCACCCTCGTCAATAACGAAGGCCGCGCCCAGCGCTTCTTCCAGGTTTACGACCCGGTCTACTACAAGCCGGAAATCGTGATGCATGAATCCTGGCGCTGGTTGCATGCTCTGCATACCACCCTTGAAGGTCGCGAGCTGGACTGGACGCTGCTCGATGACGTGACGGCGCATTGCGCCGCTGCGCAGCCCGAGCTTGCCGGCATTGTCGGCGCCGCGCCTGATGCCAGCTTCCGCATCAAGGGCCTGAAGATCGCACGCTCGCCGCGCCGCTACTCCGGCCGCACCGCGATGCGCTCGCCGATCTCGATCCACGAGCCGCGCGCCTCGCAAGATCCGGACACGGCACTGGCGTTCTCGATGGAAGGCTATTCCGGCCCCAACGAGCCGTCGGCGATGGTGCCTTTTGCCTGGGCGCCGGGCTGGAACTCGCCGCAGTCCTGGAACAAGTTCCAGGACGAGGTCGGCGGTCACCTGCGCGGCGGCGATGCCGGCGTGCGCCTGATCGAAGGCCGGGGCGAACAGACTTACTTTGGCAATGTGCCGGCCGCGTTCACCGCTTCGACGGACCTGCGCGTGCTGCCGCTTTACCATATCTTCGGCAGCGACGAGCTGTCGGCGCGCGCCCGGCCCGTGCAGACCCGCATCCCGTCGGCGCATGTCGCGCTGGCGGCCGCGGACGCGCAGCGCCTCGGCCTGGCCGATGGCGCGAAGGCGACGGTGAAGATCGGTGATGTCCTGCTCGAGCTGGCCGTGCGCGTGAGCGCCACGCTGCCGGCCGGGACCCTGGGCCTGCCGGTGGGCATCAGTGCGCTGCCGGTCGTGGCCGGCCAGAGCGCCTTTGTGGGAGCCGCCGCATGAAGCAAACGCTCGACATGATCTTCGCGTGGTTCACGCCCGAAGTAATCGCCATCCTGATCGCCATGCTGAAGGCGGTGGTCATCCTCCTGGTCACGGTGATCGCCGCGGCGCTGCTCAGCTTTGTCGAGCGCCGCCTGCTGGCCTGGTGGCAGGATCGCTACGGTCCCAACCGCGTCGGTCCCTACGGCATCTTCCAGCTCGCCGCCGACATGCTGAAGATGTTCTTCAAGGAAGACTGGACGCCGCCCTTCGCGGACAAGCTGATTTTCTGGCTGGCCCCGGCCATCGCCATGGCGGCGCTGCTGCTGGTGATGGTGGTGATTCCCATCACCCCCGACTGGGGCGTGATGCCCGACATGAACGTCGGGGTGCTGTTCTTCCTCGCCATGGCGGGCCTCACCGTGTATGCGGTGCTCTTCGCCGGCTGGTCGAGCAACAACAAGTACGCGCTGCTGGGGGGCCTGCGCGCTTCGGCCCAGACGCTGTCGTATGAAGTGTTCATGGGCATTTCGCTGATGGGCGTGGTGCTGCAGGCGGGATCCTTCAGCCTGGCCGACATCGTCGAGGCGCAGCGCAACTGGTGGAATGTGTTCCCGCAGTTCCTCGGCTTCTGCACCTTCCTGATCGCGGGGATCGCGGTGACCCACCGTCATCCCTTCGACCAGCCGGAGGCCGAGCAGGAACTGGCGGACGGCTATCACGTGGAATATTCCGGCCTCAAGTGGGGCATGTTCTTCGTGGGCGAATACGTGGGCGTGGTGGTGATCTCGGCGCTGCTCGTGACGCTGTTCTTTGGTGGCTGGCTGACGCCCTTCGGCCAGACCCTGCCCTTCCTGAACGTGATCCCGCCCTTTATCTGGTTCGCCGCCAAGACCGCCTTCTTCATCATGCTCTTCGTGCTGGTGCGCGGTTCCCTCTTCCGGCCGCGCTATGACCAGGTGATGACCTTTGGCTGGATCTTCTGCCTGCCCGTGACGCTGCTCAACCTGCTCGTCACCGGCGCCGTCGTCCTTTACCTGCAGATGCCCTGAGGAATAAGCCATGACACTCAAAGGTATCCTGATCGGCACTTTCACCCAGCTGCGCAGCCTGGTGATGGTGTTCTCCCACGGTTTTCGCAAGCGCGACACCATCCAGTATCCGGAAGAAGCGATCTACGTGCCGCCGCGCTACCGCGGCCGCATCGTGCTGACCCGCGACCCGGATGGCGAGGAACGCTGCGTCGCCTGCAACCTCTGCGCGGTGGCCTGTCCGGTGGGCTGCATCTCGCTGCAGAAGGCGGAGCGCGAGGACGGTCGCTGGTATCCGGAATTCTTCCGCATCAACTTCTCGCGCTGCATTTTCTGCGGCATGTGCGAAGAGGCCTGCCCGACCGCCGCCATCCAGCTGACGCCGGATTTCGAGATGGCCGAGTTCAACCGCCAGAATCTCGTGTACGAAAAAGAAAACCTGCTGATTTCGGGACCGGGCAAGTATCCGGATTACAACTTCTACCGTGTCTCGGGCATGGCGATCGCGGGCAAGGCCAAGGGCGGCGCCCTGAACGAAGCCCAGCCGGTCGACGTGAAAAGCCTGCTGCCCTGAGGAAATAAAAGTGTCAGTGCTTGAAATCGGATTTTTGATGGCGGCGGCCGTGGCCATTGCCGCCACCCTCGGAGTGATTGTCGGGAAGAATCCCGTGCACTCTCTTCTCAACCTCATCGTGTCGCTGCTGGCCGTGGCGATGATCTTCTTCATGCTGGGCGCGCCCTTCGCCGCCATGCTCGAGCTGATCGTCTACGCGGGCGCCATCATGGTGCTGTTCGTGTTCGTGGTGATGATGCTCAATCTGGGCCGCGCCACCGAGGAGCAGGAGCATGCCTGGCTGCGGCCGCAGGTCTGGATCGGCCCCGGCATCCTGCTGATCGCGCTGCTGGGCCAGTTTGTCTATGTGATGGGCAGTGGCGAGCTCACGCCCGCGGGCCACACCACGGTGGACGCCAAGCAGGTGGGCATCGCGCTGTTCGGTCCCTGGCTGCTGGCGGTGGAGCTGGCCTCCATGCTGCTGCTGGCGGCGCTGGTCACGGCCTTTCACCTCGGCCGGCAACAGAAGGAGCGTGGCGAATGAATGCAATTCCCATGGAATACGGCCTGCTGCTCGCGGGCGTCCTGTTCGCGATGGGCCTGGTCGGCGTCATGGTGCGCCGCAACCTGTTGTGGATGCTCATGAGCCTGGAAGTCATGATGAATGCCGCCGCCCTGGCCTTCGTGGTGGCCGGCAGCCGCTGGGTGCAGGCCGATGGCCAGATCATGTTCATCCTGATCCTGACCCTGGCGGCCGCTGAAGCCAGCATCGGTCTCGCCATTCTCCTTCAGGTCTACCACCGGTTCCGCACGCTCGATGTGGACGCGGCCAGCGAGATGCACGGATGAACGCACTTTTCCTCACCTTCGTCTTTCCTCTGCTGGGCTTCCTGATCCTGTCCTTCGGGCGGAATCGCCTGTCCGAGAATGTCTCTGCCGTTGTCGGCGTGGGGGCCATGGGCCTGTCGGCGCTGAGCGCGCTGTGGGTGGGCATCGACTTCCTGCAGAATCCGCCGGCCAAGGGCGTGTATACTCAGGAGCTGTGGACCTGGATCAACGCCGCCGGCTTCATGCCGCGGTTCGTGCTGCACCTCGACGGGCTGTCGCTGACCATGCTGGGCGTGATCACCGGCGTGGGCTTTTTCATCCACCTGTTCGCGTCCTGGTATATGCGCGGCGAGGAAGGCTACGAGCGCTTCTTCTCCTACATGAACCTGTTTGTCGCCAGCATGCTGTTCCTGGTGCTGGGCGATAACCTGCTGTTCCTGTACCTGGGCTGGGAAGGCGTGGGCCTGTGCAGCTTCCTGCTCATCGGCTTCTACTACAAGAATCCCGCCAACGGCCTGGCCGCGCGCAAGGCCTTCGTGGTCACCCGTGTCGGCGACACCTTCATGGCCATTGGCCTGTTCATCCTGTTTCGCGAGTTCAATACGCTCAGCATCCAGGAAATCCTGACCCTGGCGCCGCAGCAGTTCACCAGCGGCGACCCGGTGATGTCGCTCGTTGCGCTGCTGCTGCTCGGTGGCGCCGTCGGCAAGTCCGCCCAGCTGCCGCTGCAGACCTGGTTGCCGGACGCCATGGCCGGCCCCACGCCAGTGTCCGCCCTGATCCACGCCGCCACCATGGTGACCGCCGGTGTCTACCTGATCGCGCGTACGCACGGCGTGTTCCTGCTCGCCCCCGACGTCCTGCACCTCGTCGGCATGGTCGGCGCGGTGACGCTGCTGATGGCCGGGTTCACCGCCCTCATGCAGACCGACATCAAGCGCATCCTCGCCTACTCGACCATGAGCCAGATCGGCTACATGTTCCTGGCGCTGGGCGCCGGCGCCTGGGGCGCTGCGGTGTTCCACCTGATGACGCATGCTTTTTTCAAGGCGCTGCTTTTCCTCTCGGCGGGCTCGGTGATCATCGCCACCCACCACGAGCAGGACATCTTCAAGATGGGCGGCCTGTGGAAGAAGATCCCGCTGGTGTATGCCTGCTTTATCGTCGGTGGCGCCGCGCTCGTCGCCGTGCCCTTTGTGACGGTGGGCTTCTATTCCAAGGACGAGATCCTCTGGCAGGCCTATGCCAACGGCAAGGACCTGTTCTTCTACGCGGGCCTGCTCGGCGCCTTCCTGACGGCGATCTACACCACCCGCCTCATCGTCATCGCCTTCCACGGCGAAGCGAAGACGGAAGCCCATGCACCGCATGGCCTGGCCCACCACCTGCCGTTGCTGGTGCTGCTGGTGCTGTCGACCGCGGTGGGCGCGCTCATCCACCCGCCGCTCGCCGGGGTGCTGCCGGAAACGGTGCCAGTGCGTGGCGAGGAGATGAAGCACACTATCGAGTTCATCACTATCGGCGTGGCCTTTGCCGGCATCGCGCTCGCCGTGCTGCTCTTTGGTGGCCAGCGCCGCCTGATCAGCGCGGTCGCGCAAAGCGGCCCGGGCCGTCTCGTGGGCGGGCTCTGGAAGAACGCCTGGGGATTTGACTGGCTTTACGACCTGCTGTTCGTAAAACCCTTTATGTGGCTCGTGCGCGTCAATGCCCGTGACTGGGCGGATGCGGGCATCGGCGTGTTGCCGTGGCTCACCCGCGAGGGGCATCGCCTCCTGGCAAAGACGCAAAGCGGCAAGCTGCGCTGGTATGCCGCGACCATGGCCATTGGCCTTGTCGCGGTGGTTGCCGGCTTCGCGCTGGTCTGAAGAATCTGAATAAAAGGCCCTGACATGATTCTGGTATGGCTCATCCTGATTCCCTTCATTGGCGGTCTGCTCTGCTGGCAGAGTGAACGCCTCGGGCTCAACGTCCCGCGCTGGATCGCGCTCATCAGCATGGTGCTGGTGCTGCTGCTCTCCTGCCTCCTGTGGGTGCAGGGCGACTACACGCTTGCCGGGGTGTCCACCCAGCCGCAGTGGCAGGAGGAATTCCGCGCCGACTGGATTCCCCGCCTGGGCATCAGCTTCCATCTCGGCCTCGATGGCCTGTCGCTGCTGATGGTGATGCTGACCGGATTCCTCGGCGCGCTGGCCGTGGCCTGTTCCTGGCGTGAAATCCAGGAGCATGTCGGCTTCTTCTTCCTGAACCTGCTGTGGAACCTGGGCGGCGTGATTGGCGTGTTCCTGGCGCTCGACCTGTTCCTGTTCTTCTTCTTCTGGGAAATGATGCTGGTGCCCATGTACTTCCTGATCGCGCTGTGGGGACACAACGCGCCGGGAGGCAAGGGCATCTTCACCCAGGCCAGTGGCCTGCTGTTGCTGGTGGCCATCCTCGGCCTGGTGTTCGCGCACTACAGCGCCACCGACGTGCTGACCTTCAACTACATGGACCTGCGCAATACGGTGATGACGCCAGCGGTCGAGATGACCATCATGCTCGGCTTCTTCGTTGCCTTCGCGGTGAAGATGCCGGTGGTGCCGCTGCACTCCTGGCTGCCGGACGCGCACTCGCAGGCGCCGACTGCCGGCTCCGTGGACCTGGCCGGCATCCTGCTGAAGACGGCGGCCTACGGCATGTTGCGCTTCGCACTGCCGCTGTTCCCCAACGCCTCGCTGGAGTTTGCCCCCATCGCGATGACGCTGGGCGTGATCGGCATTTTCTACGGCGCCATCCTGGCTTGCGCCCAGCACGACATCAAGCGCCTGATCGCCTACACCTCGATCTCGCACATGGGCTTTGTGCTGCTCGGCATTTATTCCGGCAGCGAGCTGGCCTTGCAGGGCGTGGTGGTGCAGATGATTGCCCACGGGGTTTCCGCCGGCGCGCTCTTCATTCTCTGCGGTGAAATCTACGAGCGCCTGCACACCCGTGACCTGCGCCAGATGGGCGGCCTGTGGTCGCGCTTCAAGTTCCTGCCCCCGATCGCGCTGTTTTTCGTGGCGGCTTCGCTTGGCCTGCCCGGCCTGGGCAACTTCGTGGGCGAGTTCATGATCCTCATCGGCAGCTTCAATGCGCCGTCGCAAGTGCAGGCCGCGCCGGTGCTGGCGGTGATCGCCGCCGGGGGCCTCGTGCTGGCGGCGGTGTATTCGCTGCTGCTGATGCAACGCGCATTCTACGGCCTGCCGCTGAAGTCCGATTCAAACATGGAGGACCTGTCGCGGCGCGAAATCTCGATCATGCTGACGTTGATGGCCATCCTGGTCTGGATCGGCCTCTATCCCCAGCCGATCCTGAACACCTCCGCGGCCGCGATGCATAGCGTGCATCAGGTCTACATCGCGCCGGCGCCGGCTCCCCTGGCCGTGCCCGTCACCACGTTGCCCGCCACCCCTGCTCCGGAAGGCGAATAATGATTGCCAAAGAACAAATAATCGCCCTGCTGCCCCTGCTCATCGTGGCCGCCACCGTGGTGGCCGTGATGCTCATGATCGCGGTACGCCGCAATCACTGGTGGAGCGCCACCGTGACCGTGATCGGCCTGAACGCCGCCCTGGTCTCCGTCGTCTATGTCGCATTGCGCCTGCCGCCGGTGCAGGTGACGCCGCTGATGGTGGTCGACGGCTTCGCGCTTTTCTACATGGGCCTGATACTGGCGACGACGCTGGCCTGCACCACGCTGGCCCATGCCTATATGGAAGGCTACAAGGGCAATCGCGAGGAAATCTACCTGCTGTTGCTGATGGCCACGATGGGCGCGATGGTGCTGGCCTGCAGCCGCCACCTCGGCGGACTGTTCATCGGCCTGGAATTGCTCTCGGTGCCGACCTACGGCCTGGTCGCCTATACCTTTGGCAAGGGTCGCAGCCTCGAAGCCGGGATGAAGTACCTGGTGTTGTCGGCGACGGCCTCGGCGATACTGCTGTTTGGCATGGCGCTGGTCTATGCGGTGTGCGGCACCCTCAGCTTCAGTGGCCTCGAGTACACCTACCGGGGGCCGGAAGCCGGCAGCCCGCTGCTGCTGCTCGGGACCGGCATGATGCTGGCCGGTATTGCCTTCAAGCTCTCGATCGCGCCCTTCCACTTCTGGACGCCCGATGTCTATGAAGGCGCGCCGGCCCCGGTGGGCGCCTTCCTGGCCACCGCCAGCAAGACTGCCGTGTTTGCCGTGCTCGTGCGCTTCCTTTTCGAGTCGGGCGCGCTGGAGCAGTCGGTCCTGCGCGATGTGGTGGCGGTACTGGCCGGCCTGTCCATCGTGGTCGGCAACCTGCTTGCCGTGATGCAGTCCAATATCAAGCGCCTGCTCGCCTACTCCTCGATTGCCCACTTCGGCTACCTGCTGATTCCGCTGGCGGTGCCGCTCAGCTCGCCTGGCCTGGTGGACATGTATCTCACGCCCGAGGCCATCGGCATCTACCTCCTCACCTATGTGGTGACGACGCTCGGCGCCTTCGGTGTCGTGTCGCTGATGTCCAGTCCCTACCATGATCATGATGCTGACGCCTTGCACAACTACCGCGGCCTGTTCTGGCGCCGACCCTATCTCACCGCGGTGATGACGGGCATGATGCTGTCGCTGGCCGGCATTCCGGTGACAGCCGGCTTTATCGGCAAGTTTTATATCGTTGCCGCCGGTGTCGGCTCCCAGCTCTGGGTGCTGATCGGGTTGCTGGTGCTGGGCAGTGCGATTGGCCTCTATTACTACCTGCGCGTCATGGTCACCATGTTCCTGCCGGCGCCGGGCATGTCCCGCTATGACGCTCAGAAAGACTGGGGCGAGCGCGCCGGGGGTGTGGTCGTGCTGGGCATCACGGTACTGATGTTTGCCCTCGGCATGTATCCCCAACCCTTCCTCGACATCATCAGGCAAGCGATTCCGGTGATGGTCCAGTGAGACCGGAAGGCCCTGCGGGGCCTTTCGTTTTTGTGGGCGTTGGCCCCGGCGCTCCCGCATGAAGATTCACCTGGCCCCCATGGAGGGGCTCACCGATTTCCATATGCGGGACGTGCTCACGCGCATCGGTGGCTATGACGCCTGCGTGACCGAGTTTATCCGCGTCACGGACCGGCTGCTGCCGGCGCGCACCTTCCTGCAGGCCTGCCCGGAGTTGCGCAACGGCGCGCGCACGCGCGCCGGCACGCCGGTGCAATTGCAGCTGCTGGGCAGCGAACCGGCCGTGCTCGCCGAGAATGCCGCGCTGGCGGCGGCGCTGGGCGCCCCTTCCATCGATCTCAATTTTGGCTGTCCGGCGAAAACCGTGAACCGGCATCGCGGCGGCGCCGTATTGCTTGATGAGCCCGAAACCCTGCATGCCATTGTCGCGGCGGTGCGACGTGCGCTGCCGGCCGCGGTGCCGGTGACGGCCAAGATGCGCCTCGGGGTGCGTGACCGCCTGCGCATGCTGGAGAACGCGCAAGGGATCGAGGCGGCGGGCGCGGCCGCGCTGGTGGTGCATGCGCGCACGCGGGAGGACGGCTACCGGCCGCCTGCGCACTGGGAAGCCATCGCCGACATCCGCGCGGCGGTCAGGCTGCCGGTGATGGCCAATGGCGAAATCTGGACCGTCGATGATGCGCGTCGCTGCCAGGCCGCCAGCGGTTGCGACGATCTCATGCTGGGGCGTGGCGCGGTGACCCTGCCCGCGCTCGCCCGGCAGATCCGGGGCGAAGCCTTTCACCCGGGCTGGCCGGAGTTGCTGGGCTGGCAGCGCGATTTTTTGCGGGCGCTGGAGCTCGCCGGGCAGCCGGCTGAGGATGAGCGCCTGGGCGCGGTATGGAGCGAGCGCGGCGCCATCGGGCGCTACAAGCAGTGGCTGGCGATGCTGGTGCGCGACTGGCCGGAGGCGCGGGAATTGTTTGGGCGGGTGAAGAAGCTGCAGCGCTTTGAGGAGATGAAGCGGGCGCTGGCAGTGGGGCCAGTGAGTGCTGACACTCCGCTGGTGGCGAACGCCTGAGCCTCTCTGCGATGCCCAACCCATAAAAAAGCCCGCTTGCGCGGGCTTTTTTATGGGCGCAGACCGCCGCTTAGAGGAAGCGCTTGGGCACGCCACAAATGCCGGCGGCCACTTCGAGCTCGCGGATCCCGTTCTCGAGATAGTCGAGCAGGCGCTGCATGGAAGGCAGCGTGCGACGGCAGGCGATGATGCCGAACTCGATGGAGTCGACGTAGCTGGTCAGCGTCAGGTTCAGCGCGATGCGGTCGAGCACGATGGACACCGGGTACATGCCCTCGAGGCGGGCGCCATTCCAGTACAGCGGCTCCTTGGGACCCGGCACGTTGGAAATCACCACATTGAAGGCCTGCCACTTGGGCGCCATGCCGGTGACCAGGTTGACCGCCGTGGGCGCCAGCATGATCGCCGTGTAGTTGAGGATCTCCTCGGGCGTCATCTGCTCGTAGCGTGATTTGGCTTCCTTGACCGAGGCCTTGATGACCGCGATGCGGTTGGCCGGATCGGCAATATGAGTGCCGAGGTTGGCGAGGATCACCGCGATCTGGTTGCCCGCCTCGCTGTCGTCGTGACGCAGCGACACCGGTACCATTGCAATCAGCGGCTTGTCCGGCAGCTCGTGCATGCTGATCATGTAATCGCGCAGGGCGCTGCCGCACATGGCGAGGACGATGTCGTTGAGCGTGCAGTCGAAGGCCTTGGCCAGTGTCTTCAGGCGGCTCATGGAGTAGGACTGCGCGGCAAAGCGGCGCGAGCCGGTGATCTTCTCGTTGAGCTGGCAGTGCGGCGCCTGGAAGATGGAAACGTAGTTGGGATCGCGCTTGGCCTTGTCGGCGACGCGGACGATCTCGCGGATCACATTGGGCAGGGTGGCGGCCTGCTTGCTAAGCCCGGCGGTGAGGCGGGCGAGGCCCGTGGCCATCTCCGTCGGATTGAGGTTCATGGTCTGCTTGCGGCGTTCCATGGCCCACACCGGCGGCAGGTCGCGGCGCGAGGAGTCGTTGGAAAGGGCGCGCATGCCCATGCGCATGGCGGCGACGCCATCGCACATGGAATGGTGGATCTTGGAATAGAGCGCGAAGCGGCGGCCCTGGATGCCCTCGATCAGGTGCACTTCCCAGAGCGGGCGCTCACGGTCGAGCAGGTTGGAGTGCTCGGCGGACACCAGCGACAGCAGTTCGCGGATGCGGCCGGGCTTGGGCAGCGCTTCATGGCGGAAGTGATGGTCGATATCGAACTGCTTGTCGACGTCCCAGAAGGGCTGGCCGAAACGACTGACGAGGCGCTTGTTGAAGGGCGACTGCGGGGTGTCGTAGGAGCGCATCTGCTCGGCAATATCGCGGATATAGCGCGGGCCGGCATCCTCGGGAAAGGAGAAAAGTTGCAGGCCAGCCACGTGCATGGGCTGCTGACGTCTTTCCAGCCACAGGAAGAGCTGGTCGAGTGGGGTGAGCGGGGTCATGGGGGATCCTTGGATGACTCAAAACGCAGGCGGTCCGACTGCTTCATCCCTGACGGAACCGGTGCATTGCTAGGATAACGCAAGTCCTCGAAGGAGCGCAGCGCCCGTTGCAGGCGGCGGACGGAAAGTTGACTGCAGGGCGGCTACTGCCTTGTCGCCGGTCCGGGTTATACACTGGGGGAATTGAAGAGGATGCTCCGCATGACCGAACGCCATGACCTTGCCGCCATCCGCCAGGAGTATGCCCGGCACAGCCTGTCGCCGGAGGACTGCCTGGCGGATCCCCTCGCGCAGTTCAGCCGCTGGCTGGACGAGGCCATCGCCGCGAAGGTGAACGAGCCCACGGCCATGCATGTGGCCACCGTGGGCGAGGACGGCCGGCCCTCGGGCCGGCTGGTCCTGCTCAAGGGCATCGAGCAGCGACGCTTCGTCTTTTACACCAACTACGAGTCGCGCAAGGGCCGGCAGCTCGGGGCCAACCCCTTTGCCGCGCTGACCCTGTTCTGGCCGGAGCTGGAGCGGCAGGTGCGTATCGAGGGACGGGTGGAAAAAGTGGCCCCCGAGGCCTCCGATGCCTACTTTGCGTCGCGGCCCTACCAGAGCCGCATCGGCGCCTGGGCCTCGCAGCAGAGCCAGCCCCTGGACAGCCCGCATACCCTGCTCGCCCGGGCGGCGAAGTTCGCGGCGCAGCACATCACGGGCGTGCCGCGGCCGGCCAACTGGGGCGGCTATGCCCTCGCGCCCGACCGCATCGAGTTCTGGCAGGGGCGTCCGTCGCGCATGCACGACCGGATCGTGTTTGCGCAGGATGCGCAGGGGCAATGGACGAAGTCGCGGCTTTATCCCTGATCAGAAGATCTTCTTCATCACCGAATCGGGCAGCAGCTTGAGGGCGGGCATGATCAGCCGCCAGGGGAAACCCGGCACGATCAGGCTGGCCTTGCCGCGCGCCACGCCGTTGGCGATCTCCCGCGCCACCTTTTCCGGTTCGGCGGCAAACGGGTATTTCTCCATGTTGGGGCCGATGTCGGTCTTGACGAAGCCGGGGTGCACGATGGTCACGCCGATGCCCTTGCCGGACAGCTCCAGGCGCAGGGCCTCCAGATAGTTAGTAAGCGCCGCCTTACTAGCAGAGTAAGCGCCGCTGCCGGGAATGCCGCGGTAGGCGGAGATGGAGGAGATGCCCACCACTTGGCCATGCTTCTGCGCCTTGAAGCGCGCCACGGCCACGTCGATGACGCCAATGGCGCCCAGCAGGTTGGTTTCGATGATGCGGCGGTCTTCGGCGACGTTGCCGTCGCCGGCCTTGCGCCAGCCCAGTACGCCGGCATTGGCGATGACCACGTCGACCGTGCCGAGGCGGTCCATGAGGCTGTTCATGACCGGGGCGACGGCCTCGCGGTCGGCGACGTCCAGCGCCGCAATCTCCACGCGTACGCCGTGGTTCTGGCGCAGTTCGAGGGCGAGGGTCTCAAGGGCGCCGGTGCTGCGCGCGAGGAGGCCGAGGGTGGCGCCCCGCGCGGCGTATTCGCGGGCGAGGCTGGCGCCGATGCCGCGGGAGGCACCAACGATGATGACGGTCTGGGACATGGGACTCTCCTGAGGATGCAGCGAGTATAGGGAGATGCGCTAGCGAGGTGCAGGGGTGGCGGCTGTCGAGGGCGGCCATAAAAAAGGCCGGACTTTCGTCCGGCCCCCAAGGTGTGCATCCCTGCACGCGCAAAGCGTGCCGCCCGTGGGGGCGGCGGAAACTCAGAACATCGCGAAGTTGTCGTTGTCCATCTGCATGAGGGACTTGGGCGAGGCCACGATGCCGGCCACATGGCCCTTGGCGCGGGGCAGCAGGCGGTCGAAGTAGAACTCGGCCGTCTGGATCTTGGCCTTGTAGAACTCGGGGGTGTCGGCGCCGCCCTTCTCCAGCTTCTCGAAGGCCACGGCGGCCTGGATGGCCCAGAAATAGGCCATGGTCACGTAGCCGGAATACATCAGGAAGTCGTTGCAGGCGGAGGCCACGATCTCGCGGTCCTTGCGCGCGGTCAGCATGGTGCGCACGGTGAGCATGTTCCACTGCGCGCAGAGCTTGGAGAGCTGCCACACATAGGGACGCATGTTCTTGTCGAGCGCGTGGTTCTTGCAGAAGTTCAGGATGGTGCCGGTGAACTCGCGCACGGCCTTGCCACGGGTCATGATCAGGGTCTTGCGGCCGAGCAGGTCGAGCGCCTGGATGCCGGTGGTGCCTTCGTACAGCGTGGCGATACGGGCGTCACGGGCGATCTGCTCCATGCCGTGTTC
>JAJFBF010000097.1 GCA_020697295.1 Moraxellaceae bacterium
GGCACGTCGACGAGGTCGAGGGCGTTGGTGAGGTGGCCGGTGCCGCTCCAGGAGAAGTAGCGCACGCCGTTGCTGCCGATGGCGGCGCCGTTGCCGCAGGTGTTGGTGGCGGCGGGCATGCCCTGCGGGAAGCGCTTGTTGAAGTCGGCCGAGCCGGCGGAAGTCAGGGACACCAGGCCGGCGATCGCATCCTGGCGGTATTCCTGGCCGGAGAGGATGTCGACCAGGCTGAAGAAGCCGTTCACGGCGCCGGTCAGGATGGGCTCGGCGAGGGGGGCCAGCACCGGGATGTCACGCGCGCCCTGGATGAGGTCGGCCACCGGCGAACCGAGGTTGGGGCCGCCCACGGCGGTGGCCGAGGCGATGCGGGTCGGCAGCACGCCGGCGACGTAACGGATGGAGTGGCTGCCGTGGCTGTGGCCGATCAGGTTGACCTTGGGCGCGCCGGAGATGGCCAGGATCATCTTCACCTGGGAGAGCAGCTGCTCGCCGCGGGCTTCGGAGGAATTGAAAGAGGCGACCTGGGTCACGTAGACGCTGGCGCCAGCCTTGGAGAGCTCCTGGGGGATGCCGTACCAGTAGTCCAGCGGGCCGATCTTGGAGAAGCCGGCCATGCCGTGCGCCAGCACGATGGGGTAGCGGGTCTTGCCGTAGGTGCTGGTCTCCCAGAACCAGGCGAAGACATCTTCGGTCTGGCAGGAGGTGGCGTTGCAGATCTTGTAGCTGACGGCGCTGGCCGAGGTGCTGGCTACCATGCCCAGGAGGGCCATCAGGCCGGCGGTGACGAAACGCTTCATTGCGGTGTCCTCGTTGTCGTTTTTCTCGTCCCTCCAGACTTCGGCGGAGGCGCTTGGCAGGGGACGGGTTGTTTATTTTTTAGTCGTGTCATTACTGCACAACTTTTGGCCAACGAAGAATAGGCAGGGGACGGAAGGACAACTAAGGGGAAAAAAGGACAGGCCATTAACCGGAAAGGACAACCACCGGTCCGCCGACGAGTGGCAAAATCCGCCAAAAAGGCTGCGGAACCGGCCATGCCGGGGTTTTCCGGCCGCTGGGCTCAGTCGAAAGTCTGAGGGAGGGCAAAAGTGGCCGATTCGGCCACTGTCCTGTTTCGACCTCCGGACGCCGCCGGCCGGCGCCCCGGGGCGGCCCCGCAAAGACCCTCCGCGGCCGGGTTGGCCGGCACGTTCCGCCGCTCGCCCCCTTTTGGGCCGGCCTGGACGGCGCAGCCTTGCCGCTGTCGCCGTGGCTGCCGTAGTTTCGGAGCGAACGCCACACGAGATGGCGCCTTAAACAAGAAGAAGCGGGAACCAGAAATTGAGTTCGCCCACGCCTCCCGGCCAGCAGGTCGTCTCCGCGCTCGTCGTGCAGCAGTGCCTGCGCCTGGCGAAGTCGCGCGGCTTTGCCAGCGAGGCCTTCCTCAAGGGCGCCGGCCTGAGCCGCGAGCAGCTGGCCGTCGGCCACCTGCAGCTGCCCTGGCCGCCGGTGCAGCAGCAGTTGCACCTGGTGCTGGAGAAAATGGACGACCCCCTGGTCGGCCTGCACATCTCGCCCCTGATCAATCTCGCGACGCTGGGGGTGCTGGGTTATGTGTTCCAGACCAGCGGGACGCTGCAGAAACTCATCGACACCACCATCCAGTACGACGCGCTGCTCAGCAACCTGGGGCGCAGCTGGCAGCGCCGCGACGGCAATACGCTGCTGTGGGGCTGGGACTGCTTCATGGACGATGCCCTCGTGGCCCGGCATGCCATCGACTGCATCACCGGCTGTCGCGCCACCATGATCCACAGCCTGCTGCGCAAGCAGCCGGCCTCACCCCTGCTCGGCGTGCAGCTCCAGCACGCCGCCCCGAAAACGGCGCAGCAGTTGCGCGACTACGAGACGTTCTTCGGCTGCCCGGTCCAGTTCAACCAGGCCGAGTCGGCCCTGCTGCTGCACCCGGAGGCGCTGGAGCAGAAACTCTCGCTGGCCGACCCGACCCTGCACAGCACCCTGGAGGAGCTGGCCCGGCAGATGCTCAACTCCCGCCGCGGCACCGGCAGCGTTGCCCTGCCCGACCAGGTCCGGGCGGCGGTGCGCGCCCAGCTGGGCCGGCATGTGGCGCCCACCCGCGAGGAGGTCGCGGAAGAGCTCGGCATCAGCGGCCGGACCATGCACCGCAAGCTGCAGGACGCCGGCACCAGCTTCCGCGACATCCTCGACGACATCCGCTTCGAGCTGGCCCGGGACTACCTGCAGTCGCCCGCACTCACCGTGGAGGCCATCGCGCAGCAGCTCGGCTTCCAGGAAAGCCAGTCCTTCATCCGCTGGTTCCGCCAGGTGGCCGGGGCCACGCCGGGCGAGTTCCGCCAGCAGCAGAAGGCGCCCGCCTCCGGCTAGCCGCGCCGGCGGGTGCACGGCCTTGCCGGTTGGGGCGTGTATCGGGCCGCCTGTCCAGCGCGCCCGCCACAAGGGCGCCGCTCTGCACTACCGTCCTGATGCTGAAAGGCGCGCCGGTTTTTGCGCGGCGCTTCCTCCTGCCCACCGGAATCAGAGGCCTGCACCATGCAGCGGATGCAAAGGGGATTCACCCTGATCGAATTGATGATCGTGGTTGCCATCATCGGCATCCTCGCCGCCGTGGCGATTCCGGCCTACCAGGACTACACCATCCGCAGCAAGGTGGTGGAAGGCATCAGCCTGGCCAGCGGCGTGAAGGCCACGCTGGCGGAAACGCGCCTCTCCCTGGGCACCTGGCTGGGGGGCAACAATGCCGCCTACGGCCTGCCTTCGCAGTTCAGCATCACCGGCAACAATGTGCGCTCGATCGAGATCCTGGCCGGTCCCACCGACCATATCGGCATCACCTATACCGGCGATGCCGCGCTGGTCGGCAAGCGCCTGTACCTCATCCCCGAGGTCACGAGCGGCGGCATCAAATGGCTGTGCAGCTCCGGCGAGCTGCCGCAGAAGCACATGCCCTCCAGCTGCCGTCACATGCCCTGAGCCGGGCGCCCTCCATAGCCTGGCTTCGCTCCGGAGCGCCACCATGAAGGGAACTCAAAAAGGTTTCACCCTGATCGAGCTGATGATCGTGGTGGCCATCATCGGCATTCTCGCGGCCGTCGCGATTCCGGCCTACCAGGACTACACCGTGCGCTCGAAAGTGGCCGAAGGCCTGTCGCTTGCGGCCGGGGTCAAGGCGACGGTGACGGAGTCCCGTCTCTCCCTCGGCCGCTGGCTGAGCGGCGGCAACGCCTCTTATGGCCTGCCCACCGCCAACTCCATCAGCGGCAACAACGTGCGCGACATCTCGGTGGACGAAATCCTCGGCCTCCCCGCCATCGTCATCGTCTACAGCGGCGATCCCGCCATCCATCACAGGACCATCCATCTGGTCCCGACGGTGAGCTCGGGCGGCATCACGTGGAGCTGCACCCGTTATGTGGACGGCATGGTGCCCCTCAAGTACCGGCCGGCCAATTGCCGCTGAAGGCCATGCCGAAAAACAAAAGCCCCGCGATGCGGGGCTTTTTTATGGGCGCCACGTCGCTACACCGCCTCCAGGCGCGCGTACTGCGCCACCAGCCACTTGCTGCCGTGCTCCTGGAAATTGACCTGGATACGCGCGTTGGGCCCGGTGCCTTCGAACTTGAGGATCACGCCGTCGCCGAAACGCGGATGCCGCACCGGCTGGCCGAGGCGGAAACTGCCGTCGCCCGATTCGTTGCCGCCGAGGCGGTTGGGCGCCGTGCTGATGCCGGCCGAAGGAAAACTGAAACTGCCATGGGCAATGCCGGCACGCACCGGCTGCAGCAGGTGCGCCGGAATCTCGCGCAGGAAACGCGAGGGCGCGTTGTGTTTCTCTTCCCCGTAGAGACGGCGGATCTCCGCGTAAGTCAGCACCAGCTCTTTCATGGCGCGGGTGATGCCGACATAACAGAGCCGGCGCTCTTCCTCGAGGTTGTTCTCCTGCAGCGACATCTCGTGCGGGAACAAGCCCTCCTCCATGCCGACCAGGAACACGAGCGGGAACTCCAGGCCCTTGGCCGAGTGCAGGGTCATGAGCTGCACCGCGTCCTCGAACTCGGAGGCCTGGGCTTCGCCTGCCTCCAGCGCCGCGTGGTCCAGGAAGGCCGCCAGCGCAGTGGGCGCTTCCTCTTCGTCCCATTCGAACTCGCGCGCGGCGGCGACCAGCTCCATGAGGTTCTCGAGCCGGGACTGTGCCTTTTCGCCTTTTTCTTTTTCGTGATGCGCCCAGAGGCCGGAATCCTTGATAACTGCCTCGACACGTTCGTGCAGCGGCACATTCTCGGTATTGCGCTCGAGGTCACCGACGAGGTCGGCAAAGGCCACCAACTTGCTGAGGGTCGGCCCCGGGAGCAGGCGCTCACTTGCTGCCTTCTGCACCGTCTGCCAGAGCGAGACGCCGAGTTCTTTCGCCAGCGCCCGCAACGCCTCCAGGCTTTTGTCGCCAATGCCGCGCACCGGCAGGTTGACCACCCGCTCGAAGGCGGTGTCGTCGTGCGGGTTGCCGATCAGGCGCAGGTAAGCGATCGCATTCTTGATCTCGGCCCGCTCGAAAAAACGCAGGCCGCCGTGGATGCGGTAAGGCAGGCGTGCCCGGATCAGCGCCTCTTCCAGCACACGCGACTGGGCGTTGCTGCGGTAGAGGATGGCGATCTCCTTGCGCGCCATGCCGCGGCCGGCCGCCTGCTCGATCTCGCGCACGACATAACTTGCCTCGTCGAGGTCGTTGAAGGCCGTGTAGAGGCGGATGGGTGTGCCTTCCACGCCCTGGGTCCACAGGTTCTTGCCGAGGCGTTCGCTGTTGTTGGCGATCACCGCGTTGGCGGCGGCCAGGATGTTGGCGGTGGAGCGGTAGTTCTGCTCCAGGCGGACGACGTCGGCCTCGGGGAAGTCGCGCTGGAACTCGTGGATGTTCTCGATCTTCGCCCCGCGCCAGCCATAGATGGACTGGTCGTCGTCACCGACCACGGTGAGCATGCCGTCGGTCCCGACCAGCATGCGCAGCCAGGCGTACTGCACGGCGTTGGTGTCCTGGAACTCGTCGACCAGCACGTGGCGGAAACGGCCGCGGTAGTGGGCGAGGATGTCGGGCCGCTTCAGCCAGAGTTCATGGCTGCGTAACAGGAGTTCGGCAAAGTCGAGCATGCCGCCACGGGCGCAGGCCTCTTCATAACCCTGGTAGATGCGCGCCATGGTGGCGAGGAAAAGGTCGCCCTGGTGCTGGATGTGCTGCGGGCGCAGGCCTTCGTCCTTCTGGCCGTTGATGAACCAGGCCGCCTGGCGGGCCGGCCACTTCTCCTCGTCCAGGCTGAGCTCGCGGATGACCCGCTTGAGCAGGCGGACCTGGTCGTCGGCATCGAGGATCTGGAAGTTCTGCGGCAGGCCGGCATCGGCGTAATGCGCACGCAGGAAACGGTGGGCGAGGCCGTGGAAGGTGCCGATCCAGAGTGCCTGCGTGGGGATGCCGAGCAGGCCTTCCAGACGGTGGCGCATCTCGGCCGCGGCCTTGTTGGTGAAGGTCACCGCCAGCACGCTCCAGGGCGAGAGGCCGTGCTCCTGGCAGAACCAGGCGATGCGGGTCGTCAGCACCCGTGTCTTGCCCGAACCGGCGCCGGCCAGCACCAGCAGGTGCTGGGCATCGGAGGTGGCCGCGGCCAGTTGCGCCGGGTTGAGGCCGGCGGTCAGGTTTGAGGTATGCATCGCACTATTCATGGAGTCCCGCGTATTTTTGCGCTTGCTCCCCCGCAAACCGGGGGAGAATATCGAAGATGAAGCGACCCGTTTATGGACGGGCGGTGCAGTCAGGCAGCGTTGGTCGAAAAATCACCAGCTGGTCGGGCTTGGGTTAACAACCCCTTACAGTCAGTGCTATCTTCCCGCGCAGTGTGCCGATTTGCGCACTAGCCTTACCGCTCAGGCCACGGACCGCCTCTCAATAATAAGAAGTAACAGGGGAAGAAGTTGTATGTCCGTGAATAATGACAGCGAGAATATCGCTGAGCATTCCCGGCATCCAGGCAATGCCCCTCCGACGCCTGCGGCGACGGAGGCCGCACTGGAGCTGATGCAGAACCGGCAGATCTACGATCAGTTGCCGGCCTTCATCGTCATATCCACATTCTCCGCCATGGCCACGGTCGCGCTCTACTGGAATGCGCCGCTGGTCAACCGTTTACATCTGCAGATGTGGCTCGGTGTCTTCCTCGCCTTCATGCTGATACGCGCCGTTGTGGTCTGGCGCCTGCCCCGTCACGCCTCTTTTCAATCGCGTCATGCCCGCGGCATCGTCTCGCTGTCCGCCGCCGTCACCGGCATGTTCTGGGGCGTGGGCACCATCCTCTTCAATCCGGATCCCTTCCCCGTGGGACCGGACAACGGCGAATCGTTTTTCACCGCGGCGCTGTTCGGCGCCATGCTTGCCAGCCAGGGCATTGCCGCCGTCGCCTGTTATGCCGCGCATTTCCCCTCGTTCCTGGCGTTCGTAGTCATCGCCTTCGTGCCCGGGCTGGTCTACATCGTCATGCAGCCCTCGCCCATCGCCCAGGGCGCGGCCGGCATCGGCGCCCTGCTGCTGGCCATCCTCACGCTGAGCGCGCGCCGTATCAACCAGAACATCACCGCCTCGCTGCGCCTGCGCCTGCGCAACGAGGACCTGATCAAGTTCCTGGAAGGCTCCAAGGCCGACATGGAAGCCATCAACCAGAAACTCGCGCTGGAAATCTACGACCGCAAGAACGCGGAAGTGCGCCTGCACGAGATGAACGAGAACCTGGAACGCAAGGTCGCCGAGCGCACCCAGGCCCTCTCCACGCTCAACGACGCGCTGCGCCAGAGCCAGGAGCGCCTCTCGCTGGCCATCGATGCCTCGGGCATCGGCCTCTGGGACTGGGCGCTGCCCACCGACGACATCTACCACTCCAATTTCGAACAGCTGCTCGGTTACTCCAGCAAGGAACTCACCGGCTTCATGGGTCACCTGAAGCCGCTGGTGCATCCGGAAGACTATGCGCTGGTGAAAAAGGCCATCGTCGCCCACCTGCGCAAGCGCACCCCGACCTACCACGTGCAGTACCGCATGAAACACCGCCGCGGCCAGTGGATCTGGGTGGAGGACAACGGCCGCGTGGTGGCCTGGAACGACGAAGGCCGCGCCATCCGCATGATCGGCACGCGTCGCGACATCACCAAGGAACGCGAGCTGGAAGCGCGCCTGCGCCTCGCCGCCTCGGTGTTCCACCATGCCGCCGAAGCCGTGTTCATCCTCGACCGCGACCTGCGCTACGTCTCGATCAATCCGGGCTTCACGCAGATCACGGGCTACACGGAAGCGGAAATCATCGGCAGCTGCATCACCGACCAGCGCCCGCACCATCCCGAGGTCCACGCCACCTATGTGCAGGTCGCGCAGTCGCTGCAGACCGAGGACGAATGGCAGGGTGAGTTCGGCGAATACCGCAAGAACGGCGAGGCCTATCCGCAGTGGCTGCACCTCACCGCAGTGCGTGACGAGGCCGGCGAGATCACCCACTACATCGGCCTCTTCAACGACATGACGGCGCGCCGTGAAGCCGAAGAGCGCCTGCGTTACCTCTCGAACTACGACAAGCTCACCGGCTTCGCCAACCGCAACCTGTTCCGCGACCGCCTGCA
>JAJFBF010000098.1 GCA_020697295.1 Moraxellaceae bacterium
GTGTTGTCGCGCCAGGTGCCGCCGACGCGGCCGGCCTTCTCCAGGATCGTGAAGGAATGGATGCCCGCTTTCTTGAGCTGGATGGCCATCCCCAGGCCGCCAAAGCCGGTGCCGACGATGACGATGGAGGGCGTGCGCGAGGGGACGGTCATGGCGGTCACACGGCCTCGCCCGCCAGGGAGGCCGGCGCCGCGCTCATGTCGCCTGCAGCGGTGCCAGCCGGCTGCTCCGCGCCCCGGCTCTCGCGCCAGAAACGCCGTAGCAGGCGCGCCGTGACGCGCGGCCGCTCCACCATGGGCAGATGCCCGACCCCGCGCAGGCGCTTGAACCGCGCATGCGGAATCAGCGTCTTGAAGGTATCGCCGCAACTGACATGCAGCACCCGGTCCTGCTCGCCCCAGAGGATAAAGGCGGGCGCGGCAATGGCCGAAAAAGTGGCCAGATCCGGCGCCGGCTCGTGCTGCAGCAGATGCCGGAACATGTGCTCGTTGACATCGCGGCGCGAGACCAGGTCCCAATACATGGCGGGGGCCATCAGCAGTGCCAGCGCGCGGTTTTCCATGACCGAATTGAGCAGGCCCAGCACGCCCATCATGTTGTGGGCGATGAGGCCGTTGCGCCCCTGCTGCAGGCCGCGCTCGAAACGCGTGGTGGTGTGGCCGGCCACGCCCGCCGCATTCATGAGCGTGACGGTGCGCACCAGGTCCGGGTGGCGGGCCGCCAGCAGGCCGGCAATGCCGCCGCCCATGGAACTGCCCACCACATGCACGGGGCCCGGCAGCTTCTGCCGCATCCACTCGGCCAGCCGCGCCACCTGATGGTCGAGACCATAGGCCGCGTCGGCATGAAAATGGCTTTCGCCCCAGCCGGGCAGATCCGGCATGAAGAGCTGATAACGGCGCGCAAGAAACGGCAGCAGGGGCAGCCAGTTCTCCTTGCTGGCGCCGAAGCCATGCAGGAGGAGCACCGGCTCGCCGGCCGGATTGCCGCCCTGCAGCCAGACCAGCTTGCGCCCCTCGATCAGGCAGTGGCAGCTCCGCAGGCCGGTGAGCGTGCCATGCAGGCGGTGCAGCAGCGGCATGAAGCTCCGGTAGCGCCAGCTCCGCACCCGCTCGGGGCAGGGCGCTTTGGCTCGGGCCAGGTAGGCCGGCCCCACCGCATCGATAAAACCGCGTTCAAGATTGCTGAGGAGATTGCTCATACGGAGGCCGGCACCGTCAGGTAATCATCGAGTTCCAGCGTCTCCATCTGCTTCGCATATTGCGTGGCGAAGCCGGGGTACATGGTAGCGTTGTAGCCGTCCTCCGTGAGGTACCAGCTCTTGCAGCCGGAGTTCCAGTTGGTCCTGGCCAGGCGTTTCTGGATCTGCTCGTTGTAGCGCTCCTGCACCTGCGGCTTCACGTCCAGGGCCTTGAGGTTCCGGCCGAGAATCGCCTGGATGCCCTGCACCAGGTAGTCGATCTGCGATTCCATGTACACCAGCGCCGAGTTGTGGCCAGGGCCGGAGTTGGGGCCGAAGGTGAGAAAGAGATTCGGGTAGCCCGCGACATTGATGCTCTTGTAGGCCTGCGCGCCGCGTGACCATTCCTGGCTCAGCTCGCGTCCGCCCACCCCGCTCACGGGAAACGGCGTGCCGCTCTTGCTCACGTCAAAACCGGTGGCGAAGACGATGCAGTCGAACTGGTGCTCGACGCCCTCCACCGTGCGCACGCCTTTCGCCGAAATACACACGATGGGCCAGGTGATGAGCTTGCAGTTGGGGGCCTGCAGGGCCGGGTAGTACTCGTTGGATACCAGCACGCGCTTGCAGCCCAGGCGGAAGTTCGGCGTGAGCTGGCGGCGCATCCAGGAATCCTTGACCTGGTGTTTCAGGTGGGCCAGCGCCAGGCGCTCGCCCACGGCGGTCAGCGGCGAATTCCAGATCACGCTCAGCGCCATGGATTCGTGCGTCCAGTACAGCGCCTTGCGCAGCGCGGTCTGCGCCGCCGGTACCTTGCGGAACAGGGTCTTGTTCCATTGCGGCGTGCTGAAATCGGGGCGCGGAAACACCCAGGCCGGCGTGCGCTGGAAAACCTTCACCAAGCCGGCCTGCTTCACCAGCTCGGGAATGATCTGGACGCCGCTGGCGCCGGTGCCGATCACGGCGACGCGCTTACCGGTGAAATCGTAGTCGTGGTCCCAGCGCGCGCTGTGGATCTTGTGGCCTTCGAATTTCTCCAGGCCGGGAATGGCGGGCCAGCTGGAATTGGAGAGCGGGCCCTGGGCCATGACCACGGCGCGCGCCTGCAGGCTTTCGCCGCCTTTGATGCTCGCCGTCCAGAGGCCGGCCTTTTCGTCGAAGCTCAGGCCCGTGACATTCTTCCGGAAGCGGATCAGCGGACGCAGCTGGAAGGCGTCCACGAGGTGATGGATGTAGCCGAGAATTTCTTTCGCGCCCGAGAAGCTGCGCGACCAGTCCGGATTCTGCGCAAAGGAATAGGAATACAGGTTGGACGGAATGTCGCAGGCGGCGCCCGGATACTGGTTGTCGCGCCAGGTGCCGCCGACGTCGCTGCCGCGCTCCAGGATGACGACGTCGTCAATGCCGGCCTGGCGCAGACGGATGGCCGAACCCAGGCCGGCAAACCCGGCACCGATGATGAGCACCTGGTGCAGCGGCGTTTCGGCTGTGGCCTTTACGGCCGACTTCGCAGTCGCGGCCGACTGCTTCGTTGCGCTGGCCGCCTTGCGACGCGCCGGGAACTTTTCTGCTGTGGTCATGATGTCACTCACGCTCAGGATGTTCAGTGTGCGAGGGGCGAAGGCCCGCTTCTCGTCACGAAAAAGGATTCATTGCCGCCGCAGGCCCGGATTTTCGCTGGCGCGCCTGGCCCGACTGGGGCCGTGGAAACGACATGGCGGCAGGTTCAGGCGCCGCTGCCGGAGATCCATCCCGACCTGCAAACGCGGAAGTTCCCGCGGGGCGCCGGGCAAGCCGCCTGCCCACGCGGGACACGTCAGGCGGCGGTCTTGTACGTCAGCTCCTTGATCCAGCTCGGCACGGCCGGCAAGGCCCGGGCCGGAATATAGCTGGTGAGCTTGACCAGGGCATCGACCGGCACGTGGTAGAGCTTGCGGTCGCGGTTCATCACCTGGCGCGAATGCCAGGCGGTGAACTGGTACCAGGGATTGCGCCGGCCGGCGGCCGTGCGGCCGCCAATCTGCTCGAACTTCTTCATCGCCTTGCAGAGCTGCTCTTCGGAGAGACCCATCTCGACGATGTTGTCGCGCATCTTGTTGAGCAGCGGGAAATAGATGAGGACGCCCAGGATGAGGCGCGGATCCACCATGGGGCCCATCATCTTCACCACCTTGAGCAGGGGCTTGCCGTAGACGGTGGACTCCATCACGGAGAAGCCGACGCCGAGGTGGCGGGATTCGTCGCCGTTGATGAGCGCGAAGGCCTGGTGGCAAACCGGATCGTCCACGGTGTCCAGCAGGAACTTGCAGAGCGCGCCGTCGAGCGCGATCTCCAGCATAGGGATGACGGTGCCCAGCACATAGAACGGCATGTCATCCGCATAGGCGTCCAGCCACTCGATCACCAGGCGCAGGTTGATATTGGGCTCGGGCAGGTCGTCGTCGCCGTCCAGCATGCCCCAGCGTTTCATCAGCGCCATTTCGGCATTGGCGTGGCGCTGCTCCTCGGCATGGAAATAGCTGTAGATTTCGCGCAGCGTGTCGGTCGGCGCCGACCTCGCCATGGAGGCGAAGGCGCGCGCGCCGACGTGCTCGATCCACATGAGATCGGCCATGAAGGGCTTCAACTTACGGTAGAGCTCCGGGTTGCCAGTGACGAGTTCGGCGCCCGGCGCCTCCCAGTCGATATCGGCGAGCGCCCACTGCGTGTTCTTGATCTTGCCGAGCATGTGATCGAGATCGATGGTTGCCATGAAATATCCTCTTGTTCTTGTGTAGTCCCAACAGACGTCAGGAAAGGTCAGGCCACGCTGCGCACCGGCGGCAGCACGGTCTTGCGCAGCTGCGCGTTGAGCTCACCCTGCGCACCGAAGAATTTCTCGCGAAAGCGCGCCAGCAGCTCCTCGGTGTCGTGGTGGTTGGGGTGGAAGCCGGGCTTGAAGTAATCGAGCAGCTGCGGCAGCACGCGGCCGAAGAGGCCGCGCGGGCCGTAGACCTCTGCAAAGCCGCGCAGGTGCGCGCGCCACTGCCCCGGTCGCCGCAGCGCGCCGTCGTGGTGCAGCAGGTAGAACTGCAGGTTGGCCAGCGCCGCGATCAACGCCAGCGTGGTGGGCACCATGACGCCGGCGCGCAGCGCATAGCTGCCGACACACTTATCATACACATCGAAGGCCACCGCCTTGTGCTCGGTCTCTTCCATCATGTGCCAGAGAATGAGGGCGCCGATCTCGGGCGCGAACTTCTGCTGCACCGCCTCGCGGCGCATCACGTCCTCGGCAATGATGGCGGTGTAATGCTCCAGCGCCACGGTGAAGGCGAGCTGTGCCGGCTTCGGCAGGGTCTTCGCAAGCAGCTTCAGCGCCTCGCGCACGGAGCGGTCGATGCGACCGATGGGGTAGCCCATTTTCTCGTAGGCGGCGTTGGCGGCGTCGTGCTCCTTGCCGTGCATGGCCTCCTGGCCGATGAAGCCGGTAACGCGCGCCTCCAGCTCGGGATCGTTGAGCTGGTCGCGGTACTGCCGCACCGAGTGGATGAAGAAGCGCTCGCCCTGCGGAATCACGGCGGAGAACGCCAGGAAGAAGGCCGTGGCCACCGCGTTGTTGTCGTAAAAATAGCGCGTGAGCGGCGCCGTTTCGAAGCCGAAGTCCATGTGCCGAACCGGCACGGTCGGGTTGTGCTCGCGCAGGGTGGCGATGTGGTCTGGGCGCAGGGTGACATTGCCCTTATGGGCAGCGTGGGTGAACTCGGGCGGGGCAGCGGTGGCGGAGGTCACGGGCGGCAGTCGGCTCATCACAGTCATCTCCGTGGGGGGTGTCAGTGCGGCGCCATGAAGCGGGCCATCAAGCCGGAGCCGCGGCTGTAGCTCACCGGCGCATAGCGCTTGAGACGCCAGATCAGGCGTGCGTCGATCTGCGGCAGCACATAGAGCTGGTTGCGGTCGAGCGCGTTCAGCGTGGTCACGGCCACGCTCTCGGGCGAGCGGCCGGTCCACTCCATGAGACGCTGGGCGACCTTCGAGGTGGACGTGGGAATGCGGCCGCCCTGCACGATGTTGGTTTTGACGAAGGTCGGACAGAGCGCGGTGACGTGAATGCCGGTGCCGCCCAACTCCGCCCTGAGTGTTTCGGAGAGCGCGAGCACCGCGGCCTTGGTGAGGTTGTAGGGGCCCATCAGGGGGGCGGCGGCGAAGCTTGCCGTGGAGCAGACGTTGATGATGCCGCCACGGCCCAGCGCACGCAGTTTCGGCGCGAACACATGGCAGCCGTGCACGACGCCCCACATGTTCACGTTCACGGTCCACTGCCAGTCCTCGATGGATATCTCGCCGATGGGCCGGCCACCGATGCCGACGCCGGCGTTGTTGATGACGAGATCGACCGGCGCGCCAAAGCCTCTTTCGGCCTCGGCCGCCATAGCCTCCACCTGGTCCAGTACGCCGACATCACAGCCCAGCGCCCAGGCCTGGCCGCCGCTGGCGGAGATCATGGCCGCGGTTTCCTGAGCGGTGGCGAGGTTGATGTCCGCGCACAACACACGGCCGCCGCGCCGCGCCAGCTCCAGCGCAAAGGCCCGGCCAATGCCGCTGCCAGCTCCGGTGACAACGGCGCTCGCCTGGCGGCTGATCTTTTTTCCAAACATGGGGACTCCCGGTTCAGGGATGGTGGTAGGGACGGGCTTGACCAGTACACTGAATGATGTCAGCGTAAACCGATTGCTTGTTCGGATTCAATTCGGAAACCCATGCCCAGAAAGCCGCAGCAGGCCCGCGCCAGGGCCACCGTCGACGCCATCATCGAAGCCGGCTTCATCGCCGTCTCGAAACGCGGCACCCATGCCACGACAACGCGCCAGATTGCTGAGATTGCAGGGATCAGCGTGGGCTCGCTCTATGAGTACTTTGCGGACAAGGAGGCCATCTTCGAGGCGATGAACCAGCGCTTCGTGGCCGAGGTGGTGGCCCTGGTGCAGCCCCTGGTGCCCACGCTTGTTCGGATGCCGATAGACCAGGCCGTGTATGAGCTGCTCGTGGCCTTCGGGGCGTTCCTGCGGAAAAACGACGAGCGCTACCTGAAGTTCGCACGCGACAGCATGCAGGCCGAATTACAGCGCCACCTGGAACCGGTGACCCGGCTCCTGATGGACCTGGTCACGCACTACATCATGCACAACCCGGCCAGCGTGCGAATGCGCAACGTGCCCACTATGGCCTACATCTTCATCAACGGCGGCATCTTCGCCGTGGTGAAGCACCTGTCCGACCCCAACCCGCCCATGAGCTACGACGAGCTCTCGCGCGGCCTTGCCGACATGGTGGGCCATTATTCGAAGCAGGAACTGGCTTCAAAGGCTTGAAAAGAATGTCCAGGTCGCGCCGCATGGCAGAGCAACCGACAGATAGCGCACCGAAAATTAAGTCCCAGCAGAAATAGTGAAACTCGCGCCTGCCCGTAAGCCTTGCCTTACGCAGCCGCGCTCGCGGATCAATGCCTCCGCAGGAACATCTCCACGCGCCTCATCGTCACGGCCCATCAGGACGGCATCGAGCACCGCCACCGCGCGCTTGACAGGCGTTTCACAAGGAAGGCTCACGGGCTCTCCCTAAGACCCTATTTCAGTAGGGCAGTCTGCCTCCGGCAAGTCGGGATAAATCCCGACCTACTGAAATAGGCTCTTAAGTAGGAGAACGGAAGTCCCCCGACATTAGAGCGATTAGAATCAATGATTTAGCGCCAAAAATGTCAGGAAACTTTGCTTCAGGTACTTAACACCGAGCCTGATTTGATCGGTCAACCAAAATTTTCAAGAATTTGATGCAGCGCCACGGGGCGGCCAAATGCCAGCCAACGCAAGTAATTTTTGTATTTACTAAGAAAAAACAAAGGGTTATAATTTGCAACTGTTTGCTTATTGGCGAGCCTCCATTCGCCCTGTAGTGACACTTCGCCGTTATGGTTGTTCAACCAACAATCAGGAGACGTCAGCAGATCATCGGTTCATTATTGGGTCAGCACTGAATGTTTGATCCGTCTCTTGATTGAGTCTGCAGTCCCTGAGAACTGCAGGGCTTGTGATGATCACGGCTCGTCATGAAACAATGGAAAACAGTGCCAAGTGCATCAGCACTAAGTAGGAGAACGGAAGTTCCCCGACATTAGAGCGATGAGAATCAATGACTTAGCGTAAAAAATGTCAGGGAACTTTGCTTCAGGTACTTAGCGCCAAAAATGTCAGGAAACTTTGCTTCAGGTACTTAGCTTTACAGTCGCCGGATGGTTGCACGCTGCCAGTTACCCAATCGCGCCCTTTGTCGAGCCCCTCCATGAGTCAGCCGCCGTCTTCTC
>JAJFBF010000030.1 GCA_020697295.1 Moraxellaceae bacterium
ACGAGGTCGACGGGCTTGACGGTGTGCAGCGAGCCGTCCTTCTTGCCTTTGCCGCGCGGCGTGCGCACGGCATCAAAAATCAGCGCTTCGGTAGCCATGATGGTCCTCTGTAGGATGTGGAGCGGTGTGTCGTATTCCGGCAGCGGCCCGGGGCGGAGCACTACCCTGCGCCTTTTCGGGCGCCAGTGTAAGCAGTGCTGGCCGGCCCTCCTGCGGGGCAGGGAATCGCGACTCCGGAATGCCGGAGCCGGTCCTGCCTCTGGAGAGCGGGGCCACAGGCCCAGCCCGTCCGGCTGCAGGCTTGCTACCTTGCGCCGGGGGTCGCAAGCGGACAATGACGGGGACGGTCAAATGCATTGACCAAAGTGATCAGAAGGGGCCACGTCCGGGTTTCCGGGCCCCGCTACCCTCCTGTCCTCCCTCCTGTCCTCGCCCTTTGCCCCGCAGGCCAGGCCCCCGCGCGAGGGGGCGCCTGCCACCCATGCCCGCCCCACGGCCGCTGGAGAGGGGCCGGTATCGGCTGCCGGCGGCTTCTCCTACACTGGCCTCACGCCTCCCCTGGCAGTGGAACGGACAACAAGAAGAAGGCAAGGGATGGATGCGCTCACGATTCTTTCGGAATGCCCCCTGACCGCCGGCCTCTCGCCTGCGGCCGTGGCCCGTCTCGCCGCCGAGGCCCGCCCGGTGCGCCTGGAGGCGGGCGAGATCCTGTTTGGCGCCGGCGAAGCCTCCGAGATCCTGTTCATCGTGGCGACCGGGCGGCTGCGCGCCATTTTCCCCGATGGCCGCGTCGCCGGCGACATCGCCCGCCTCGAGCCCATCGGCGAAATCGGCCTGCTCTCCGGCGAGCCGCGCGGCGCCGGCGTGCACGCGCTGCGCTCCAGCCTGCTCTTCGCCTTCAGCCGCCAGGCCTTCCATGCCTTTGCCATGGCCGAGCCGGCCGCCTTCATGGCCATGACCCGGGTCATCATCAGCCGCATGCGCGAGCCCGACCGCGCCGCCAGGCTGCGCACCGCCCGCAAGATCCGCACCCTCGCCGTACTGGGCGCGCATCCCGCCGTAGACGCCGCCGGCTTTGCGGCGCAACTGACCGCCGCGCTCGGACAGCGTCTTCACCCGGGCGACCGTGCCCCCGCCAGGCGCGAGGCCGGCGCCGGCTTGACCGCTGAGTTCATGGCAGAATCTGGTCCGCGCGCCATCCTGGTCGATCACGAGCGCGCCCTGCGCGAAGTGGGGGACGACAGCGGCGGCGCACTGCATGAATGGATGAGCCAGCTTGAGTTCGCCCATACCCAGGTGGTGTACGTTGCCGCCGGCAGCCGTGACTGGGTGCGCGCCACCCTGCACCAGGCCGACCGCATTCTGGTGCTGGCGGAGGCCGCCGACCCGACGCCGCCGCCCGCCCTCCTCGACAGCCTGCTGTCCACCGGCCTGCTGGCCTCCTGCGAACTTGTGCTGCTGCGCCCCGAGGGCGAGGCCGCGGCCCATGTGCCGGGCTGGAAACAGGCGCTGGGCGCGCGCAGTCATTTCTTTGTCCGACCTGGCGATGCGAGCGACATCGCCAGCCTCGCGCGCCAACTCACCGGCTTTGGCGTCGGCCTGGTGCTGGGCGGCGGTGGCGCGCGCGGCTTTGCCCACGTCGGGCTGCTGCAGGCCATGCGCGAACTCGGCATTCCGGTGGACGTGTGCGGCGGCGCCAGCATGGGCGCCTATGTGGCCGCGCTTCATGCCAGCGGCCGCGACCCCGCCGGCATTGCCGATACCTTGCGCGACACCTTCACCCGGCGCCGCCTGCTCAACGATTATCGTTTCCCGGGCGTGGCGCTGATCGCCGGGCGCAAGTTCCGCCGGCATCTGCAGGAGGTGTTCGGCGAACTGCGCATCGAGCAGATGCGCACACCGTTTTTTTGCGTCTCCACCAACCTCACGCACGCGCGCTCCGAGGTGCACGACGAAGGCCGCGTCGCCGACTGGCTTGCCGCCAGCATGTGCATTCCCGGCCTGGCGCCGCCGGTGGCCTGGAAAGGCAGCCTGCTTTGCGATGGCGCCGTAGTGAACAGCCTGCCGGCGGACGTGATGCAGGACCTGGGCCGCGGCCTGGTGGTGGCCAGCGACGTCTCCATGGAGGGCGCCATCGGCGCGCCCGACGCACAGGGGCCGGACGCCGACTTCGACGCCGTGCACCGCTGCAATTCGGAAGGCTACCGGGTCAGCCTGAAAGACGTGCTGTTCCGCACCACTTCGCTCAGCTCCGAAAGCGGCACCGGCGCGCGCGCCCGCAACGCCGACCTCTACCTGCGCATGCCGGTGGGCAGCATCAAGACCTTCGACTGGAAACGCCTCGACGAGATCATCGAGAAAGGCTACCGGCATGCGCTGGCGGAGCTGCCGGCGCTGCTGGAAAAACTGGGCGGAAGCGGGAATCAGGCCTGAAGCAAAGCCGGTGATCCCACAAGAGCAGGTACAGCACGAGGCGACGGCCGACGTGGCAGCCGCAGAAGGCGGCGCCCTTCAGTTGGGATCAAAGTAATCCTGCGGCCGCAGCAGCAACACGTCGCAGTCCACCCGCGGCAACACGTCCTCGGCCGTATTGCCCAGCCAGAACGCGGCAAAGCCGGTACGGCAGACCGTGCCCAGGATCAGGCAATCGATGCCCTCGCTCTTCACCAGCTCCGGCAGCACCATGTCGGGGCGGCCGGCCGCCACCACCAGCGCTGTCGGGGCGAGCCCGAAGCGGGTGATCTGCTCGCCAAGGTTTTCACGATAGGCCGCCTCGAGGTCGGTGCTCACATAGCTGGCGGCATAGGCATCCCCCATCAGGGGCACCAGCTCCACCGGATTGGGCAGGGCCGACAGCACCCGCGCCTCGCCCCGGAACTTCAGCACCAGCGCCACCAGATGCTCCAGCGCCGCATGATTGACCAGGCGATGGGGAGCGTCCTCGGCGCCAATCCCGAGGGCGGCGGCAAAGCGCCGCGGCGCGCCCGGCCGGCGGGCGATATAGAGCGGGGCGGGCAGCTTGCGCAACAGCGGCTTCATGTCGGGCGCTACCCCCTCGGCGTATTCCCCGATCATGAGGAACTCGACCTCCAGGCGATAACACTCGTGCAGGACCGTCTCGGCCCAGTGCCGGGTGGCGACAAGGGTCTGCCCGGTGCCGGGAGGCGCCTCGCGCAGCAACTGCTCCAGCCAGGGCCGGTGCGCGGTCTCGGCGGCACGGGTGGCGGCCTCCTCCAGGCCCGGCGCCAGATCGAGGGCCTCATGGGCATCGGGCAGCACCAGCAACAGCACCTCGAGGTGGGCGCCCAGCACCCGCGCCCAGGCCTGGGCCTGGCGCCAGGCCGGCTGGTCGTCGTGGCCGGCCTGCAGCACGACAAGCAGGGTCTTGATCGGAAACATGGCAACCTCACGCATAGCCTGGCGGACACCCTGACAGGTATCAGTCTAGTTTCAATTGGTCGCGCGTGTCGCCCGGGCAACCGCTGGCAGACGCCGGGCCGGCGCCGCGCACCGATGGCGTGTACCAGGGGCTTCGCCGCCCCCTGCTTCGGGAGAGGGTCAGCCGCGCGCATAGTGCTACAGGTACCCCGACCTGCGGGGGAGGAGTTGACTACCTCCATTCAGGGGCATCAAGATTCCCGCTACGCGCCGGCTTGACCCTGTTCCTCCTTGGCGGGCAAGCTTCGGACAGACCCAGCCCCTGGAGGCGCGCATGAGCAGCACCGGATTCAGCAGTTTCGCGGAGTTCTACCCCTACTACCTGAAGGAACACGCCAACCTGACTTGCCGGCGATTGCACTTCGCGGGAACGTCACTGGTAATCGCCATGGTGGTCGCCGCGGTGGTGACGGGTACCTGGGGATTGCTGTGGCTGCTGCCGGTGGCGGGCTATGGTTTTGCCTGGGCCGGGCATTTCATCTTCGAGAAAAACCGGCCGGCAACCTTTCAGCACCCGTTTTACAGCCTGTGGGGGGATTTCGTGATGTACAAGGACATCCTCACAGGCAAAATCCCGTTCTGATCTGCCTTTGCGGCCGCTCTTGCCAAGGATTTTCATGTCCACCGAAGAACAAAAACAAGAACACCGCTCCACCGCCTCGACGCAACACACCCGCATGCTGGCCTATATGGTGGCCGGCTGCGTGTATGCGTCCGGGGTTTATACCGGCTTTTATGACACGGCCCTCATCCTCATCATCCCCCTCACCGTGCTCATCCCCTGGGGTCAGCGCTTCCTGGGCGACTGGCTGAAGGACCGCTATCCGGGCCAGGCTGAAGCCACGCTGACGCTGATCGACGGCCTGGCCGTGGGCTTCGGCATCGCCGCCGCCGGCTACAGCCTGGTGCCGACGATGACGTTTGTCGGCCTGCTGCTGACCGGCATGATGGCCTTCGGCAACCTTTACCTGATCGCCCTGACCGCCTTTGTGACACTGCTGGGGAGCCTGCTGGGCGGCCTCGGCTTCAGCTTCCAGGCCATCCCCTACGAGGGAACGCCCGCCATCATGATCATGGTCGCGATTGGCGGCTATACGCTCTATGTGGGGTTGTCCGCCTTCTATATCCGCGAACAGTCGCGCAACCTGCTGGAAGCCAAGAACAAGATCCTGGACCAGCAGGAACAGGCCATCCTGCTGTCGCGCAAGCTGGTGAAGTACCTGCCCTCGCAGGTCTGGGAATCCATCTTCAGCGGCAAGCGCGAGGCGAAGCTGCAGAACCACCGCAAGAAGCTCTCGGTGTTCTTCTCGGACATCAAGGATTTCACCGTGATGACGGACGAGATGTCGCCGGACGCGGTCACGGAAATCCTCGCCGTCTACTTCGAGCACATGGCCAAGATCGCCCTGCAGTACGGCGGCACCATCGACAAGTTCATCGGCGACGCCATCCTCATCTTCTTTGGCGACCCCACCACCCGGGGCGCCAAGGAAGATGCCGTGGCCTGCGTCTCCATGGCCATCGACATGCGCAAGATGATGCAGGTGCTGCGCCAGAAGTGGGTCAGCATGGGCGTGGAAATGCCCCTGCATGTGCGCATGGGCATCACCACCGGCTACTGCCACGTGGGGAACTTCGGCTGCGAGTCGCGCATGGACTACACCATCATCGGTCGTGATGCCAACCTCGCCTCGCGCCTGCAGAATGCCGCCGACGTGGACGAGATCCTGATCTCCAACGACACCTACCTGCTCGTGCGCGACCGCATCATGTGCCGCGAAAAGGGCGTGGTGCGGCTCAAGGGCATCGCCGAGCCGGTGCAGGTCTGGCAGGTCGTGGACTTCCGCTCCGATGTCGCCCACACCACCTGGATCGAGCATGAGCTGGACGGCTTTGCGATGCTCATGGACATCAACAAGGTCAAGAACTACGACAAGGACCGCATCGTGAAGGCGCTGGAAAGCGCCGCGCAACGCCTCAAGGACAAGCGCATCGTTTGACCCGTGCCGCCCTGGAGACTCTCCCGGCAGGATGTCCTGCCTCTGGCCAGCCGGGGTGACTCCCGCCCTGCCGGGCCAGGCGCTCAGGGCAGGGGCGCCGTGGCTGTCCCCACCGCATCCCGCGCCAGCCGTATCCCGGTGAACTGCCAGCGCGACGCGGGCGGAAAAAAGTTCCGGAAGCTGCAGCGCCACTGCCGGGGCGGCGTGACACAGGACGCGCCCCGCAACACCATCTGCCCGCTCATGAACTTGCCGTTGTACTCGCCCACCGCGCCCGCCGGCTCGCGATAGCCCGGATACGGCAGATAGGCGCTGGCCGTCCACTGCCACACCGCGCCCCGGAACTGCGACTCGCCCGCCACGGGCGGCGCCGGATGCAAGCCCGTGAACAACGTCGGCCCGTCCTCCCCCGCATCTGCCGCCGTTTCGGCCGCGAGACTTGCGACATACTCCCACTCCATCTCCGTGGGCAGGCGTGCACGTGCCCAGCGCGCATAGGCAGCCGCCTCGAAGTGGCTGACATGGCACACCGGCTCGTCCATGCGCACCGGACGCGCCCCGGTCAGCGTGAACTGCCACCAGCGCTCCTCATGGCGAAACCAGTACAGCGGCGAATGCCAGCCGGCGCGCAGGCATTCCGCCCAGCCATCGGACAGCCAGAGTTCGGGACGGCCATAGCCCCCGTCCAGCATGAAGGCGAGGAACTCGCTGTTGGTGACGAGGCGCGAGGCCAGCGCGAAAGGCGCCAGCCAGGCCGGGTGCCGCGGCCGCTCGTTGTCAAAGCCGAAGCCGGGCTCGCCCGCGTCGCCGCCATTGCCGATCGCCACCAGTCCGCCGGCAAACTCGCGCCAGGCCATGCCCGCCGGCGGCTGCCCCTCCTCCTCCTCGACCGGCACGAGGTCGGGGCGATAGGCCGGATGCAGCGGGTTGCACCAGAAGTGGTGCTTGATGTCGGTAAGGATCAGTTCCTGGTGCTGCTCCTCGTGATGCAGGCCGAGTTCGAGCAGCGCCTGCACCTCCGGCGCCAGCGGCGTGGCCAGCAGCGCCTGCAGGCGCGCATCCACGTTGTCGCGCCAGGCCAGCACTTCCGCCAGCGACGGCCGCGACAACAGGCCGCGCCGGTCGCGCGCAAACGGCTGCCCCAGGCGCAGGTAATAGGAGTTGAACAAGGGCAGCCAGTCCGCCTGCCAGGGCTGGAAGCCGGACTCGGCCCGCGCCAGCACGAAGGTTTCGAAAAACCACGTGGTATGGGCGAGATGCCATTTGACGGGACTGGCCTCGGTCATCGACTGCAGCAGGCAATCCTCGGCGGAAAGCCCCTCGGCCAGCGCCAGCGTCTGCCGGCGCACCTGGAGACAGGCATCGAGCAACTCGCCTTGCTGCATCCACGGCGCATTGTCACTGGTCATGACAGCTGTCTCCGGCTGGCCAGGAACACATGGTAGGCGCCGGCCTCGTCCTGCCAGTGCCGGATGTGGCCAAAACCCGCCACCTCCAGCAGCGCGGCAAAGCCCGCGCGTGAATATTTGTAGGAGTACTCGGTGATGATGGACTCGCCGGCCTCGAACCGGCGCTGCTGGCCGTCGAAACTGACGGTGTGCGTCTCCTGCGCCACCAGCGACAACTCGACGCGACTCTCGTCCGTATTGAAGCTCGCCTGGTGGCGGAAGCGCTCCGGCCGGAAGTCCGCCTCCAGTTCGCGATTGACCACGCGCAGGATGTTGCGGTTGAAGGCGGCCGTCACGCCCAGCGCATCGTCATAGGCTTGCTGCAGGAGCGCCGGGTCATGCAAGCCATCCACGCTGATCAGCAACTGTCCCTGCTCACCCAGGTGTTGCTGTACCGACTGCAGGAAATGCAGGGTGTCGACCGGGGAGAAATTGCCGATGGAAGAACCCGGATAGAAGAACACCGGCGGGTGCTTGCGGCTGGTCGCCTTCACGGTGCGCAGGTCGAGCGGCTGCGTGAAATCGGTCACCACGCCAATGCACTCCACGCCCGGAAAGCGCCGGCGTCCGTCGCGCAACGCCATTTGCAGCCATTCCTCGGCAATGTCCACCCCCACATAACGCGAGGCGCCCACCACCGCCAGCCAGGGCCAGGACTTGCCGCCGTCGCCGCAGCCCAGGTCGACCCATTGCGCGCGCCGGGGGATGTGCGTGGCGATGGCGCCGCGGAATTGCTGGAACAGGGCCGCCTCGCAGCGCACCGGATAATATTCATCGAGCTGGCAGATGGCCTGGTACAGGGCGCAGCCCTGGGCATCGTAGAAATACTTGGGCGGGATCATGGCCGGCTCGGCCAGCAGGCCGGCGGCCAACTCCCGGCGACGCTCGGGCGCGCCACTGCGATTGGCCAGCAGCAGGGCGGGAATGTCCGGCTCCTGCGAGAAAAAGTGCCAGGGGTGCTTCCCGCCGGGAAGCATGACGTCACGCCAGGTTGCCATTGATTCGCACTCCTTCTCCACGCTCGCCCGGCTCCCTGCCAGGCGTCACAAAAAGCTTCCGCGCTTATGCACCGCTCTCCCGCCGCCGGGGGAGCAGCGGCCATTCGCGCACCACATCGCGCGCCGGCTTGTCCTCGCGCAGGCCGAGATAGCGGGCCTGGCGCAGGCGGTCGGAGCGGTTCCAGCCGGCGTAGCGAACGTCGATCACCAGGCCGGGGGCCACCCAGTGCACGTCCGCCCGCTCCGCTTCCGGAAGTGCGTCGGCAAAGGGACAGCTGGCCTGCACCTGCGCCCGCAGGCGCGCGCCTAGGGACGCCAGGGTGGCGCGATCGAAGCCGGCGCCCACCCGCCCGGCATAGGCCAGCGTGCCCACCGACGTGTAATAACCCGCGAGCAGGGCGCCGAAGCCCTCGCGTCGGCCCTCCGGCGCACTGAAGCCCGCCACCACGAATTCCTGGCGGTGCCCGCACTTGAGCTTGAGCCAGTCGGTGCCGCGGCCACCGTGATAGGCCGCGTCGGCGCGCTTGAGGATGAGACCCTCCTCGCCCTGCAGGCAGGCGGCGCGAAAGGCGTCGTCAAGGCGACCCACGCCATGGCCGCAGTAGCGCAGGCAACGCTCACCGGCGCTCCCCAGGCCAGTGCCGGCCAGCGCCTCCTGCACGGTTCCGGCCAGCAATTCGCGCAGTCGCTCCTTGCGCTCGAGCTGCGGCAGGCCGCGCAAGTCACTGCCATCGACGAACAGCAGGTCGAACAGGTAATAGCGCAGCTGCTGCCCGTCATCGCCACGCGCCAGGGCCCGCTGCAGCAGGGAAAAGCTGGCGCGGCCGGCGCGATCGAGGGCGACGGCCTCGCCATCGAGCCAGGCATTGCGCACGGGCAGGCGCTGCAGCTCCGCCACCAGCCGCGGCAGGCGCGCGCTCCAGTCCTCGCGATTGCGCGTCCACAGGCGTACGGCGCCATTGTCGATCTGTGCCAGCAGGCGATAGCCATCGAGCTTGGTTTCCACCAGCCACAGCCCTTCGCGCGGGGAATCCTCGACCAGGGTCGCCAGCTGCGGCGACACGAAGTCCGGCAGCGCGGCCGCAAGACCGACGGCTGCGGACATGGCGCGCCGGGGTGGTCGCCCGGCGGCAATCTCGTCGAGTCCGCGCCCGCTTTGCACGCTGTCCCCGCGCGACTCCGTGATGTCGAGCTCGGCATCGGGCCGCGCGAATTCATCGGGATGCTTGATGAGCAGCCAGTTGGCGCGCTGGCCGGCGGCCCCCTTCGCACCCGCCTTTCCACCCATGCGCACCAGCGACCATTCGCCACGGAGCTTTTCGCCGGCAAGACGGAAGCGCAACTTGCCCGCCGCAAGGGCGGCCTCGGCATCGCCTTCGGGCAACCAGTGCCCGCGGTCCCACAGCAGCACGGTCCCGCCCCCGTATTCACCGGCGGGAATGACGCCTTCGAATCCGGCATAGGCGAGAGGATGGTCTTCCACCTCGACGGCAAGCCGCTTGTCCGCCGGATCGAGGCTGGGCCCGCGCGGCACGGCCCAGCTTTTCAGGGCCCCGGCGATCTCGAGGCGGAAATCGTAGTGCAGCTGGCTGGCCGCATGTTTCTGGACCACAAAGACGGGCGCACGCGCCGGCGCCGGCACGGGACCGCCCTCCGGCTCGGGTGTCTTCGAGAAATCGCGCTTGCTCCGGTACTTTTCCAGCCCCATCGCGCCCTCCCGCCTCCGCTGCCTGGTGTTTGCCGACATCCCTGTCGCCCTGCCGTACGCTCAGTCACGGTTATGCCAGTCGCCATCGGCGCCCCTGGCATAACCGGCCTTCTTCACGGCCGCCCAGGCCACCTTGTGCGACACCTCTTCCCGGCTGTCGTCGTGGCGACGCTCAGCAGGACTTGCATACTCGTCCCAGGCGTTGTTGAACGCCTTGCGGTAGATCTCGCGCGCATGGGCCGGCAGGTGTTCGCGCACGGCCTCGGGCAGATCCTCGTCACGGGCGTAGGGCATGGTCCTATCCGTTCACGATTTCGCCGCCATTGGGATGCAACACCTGCCCGGTGAAATAAGAGGCATCGTTGCTGGCCAGGAACACATAGCAGGGCGCGACTTCGTCGGGCTGGCCGGCCCGGCCCATGGGCGACTTGCGCCCGAATTTTTCCAGCTGTTCCGTGTCGAAGGAGGCGGGAATCAGCGGCGTCCAGATCGGCCCGGGCGCCACCGCATTCACGCGGATGGCATCGTCCACGAGGGCGGCCGACAGCGAGCGCGTGAAGGCGACGATGGCGCCCTTGCTGGCCGCGTAGTCGATCAGGTGATGGCTGCCCCGGTAGGCGGTCACCGAGGTGGTGTTGATGATGCAGCCATGATGCCGACGCAGTTCCGGCAGCGCCGCCTGCACCAGGTAGAACATGGCGAAGACGTTGACGCGGAAGGTGTGCTCCAGCTGCGCCGGCGTGATGTCGGCGATGTCGTCCTGCGGGTACTGCTGGGCGGCATTGTTGACCAGGATGTCGAGCCGGCCGAAGGTGGCCACGGTGTCGCCCACCGCGCGCCCGCAAAACTCCGGCGCCGCGACATCTCCGCACAGGGCCAGGCCCCGTCGTCCCGCCGCCTCGATGGCGCGGACCGTAGCCTGTGCATCCTCGTGCTCGCTGAGATAGACGAAGGCGACGTCGGCGCCTTCTTTGGCATAGCCGATCGCCACGGCGCGGCCGATGCCGCTGTCGCCCCCGGTGATCAGCGCGACACGGCCGGCAAGCTTGCCGCTGCCGCGATAATCCTCCATGAAGGACTGCGGCGGCGGCTGCATGTCGGCCTCGTGGCCGGGCTGGCTGTGCTGGCGGGCGGGAACTCCTGCACCTGTCGCCATTGCTGTCTCCCTGTGCCGGCGCATGACGCGCCCTTTCACTCTAGCCGATTCCGTCCACGCTGCCGGGCGGCGCGCCATCCGGCCGCCAGAGGGCAGCCGCCACGCAAGCGCGCGCGGAACCAAGGCGGAGCCGTCAAGGAATTCTGGCAGGATTTGCAGGGAGTGCCGTCAGCCGCTGGTTACGGATTGGCAGCGAATGCAGCGGGCGATGAGTTTGCGTAAGAGCGAGGCGGGCTGAGCCTAGAGACGGCTTTTCAGTATCTCCACCGCGCGCGCCTGCTCCCGGGCGATGGCCTCGACGCGTGTGCTCTCACTGGCCAGCTCGCCCTCGCGCGCCGCGTCCTCAAGCAGCCGGCATTCCTCGGCAAGGCGCAGCAGGCCCAGGTTGGAACTCGCCCCCTTGAGACTGTGCGCGGCCTTGCGCACGTCCTCGACCTGGCCGTGGCCGAAAGCCTCGCGCAGGTCATTGAGGCGCTGTCCGGAGTCCTGGATGAAAGTGTGAATCAGGTTCGGGAACTCCGTATCGAGAATGCTGCGCAACTCCTCGAACAGGGATTCATCCAGATAGTGATCACTCATCTCGTCATTGCTCCCGAAAAACTCCCTGGCCCGGGCACGGGCTCCATGCCCCGGGTCGCCGCTGCCGGCGCAGCCCCAATCATGCCTGTCCCGGGCGTGACTGGCGAGGCCTCGCCCCCGCCCCCGGGAGGGGTCATCCCGGGCCGGACAGGCGCCCGGCCGGCGACCGGTCAGTCCTGCCAGCTAAACTCGACCAGGACATCATTCCCGGGTGGAAAGTATTCCACGCGGCGGCACAGGGAGGCCAACAGCCGCAGGCCCCGACCGTAGTAGCCCGGCAGGCCGCCGCCCGCGTCCGGGTTGGAAAAGTCGAAGCCGGGCCCGGAGTCCTGCATGCGCACGCGCAGCAGGCCGCCATGCTCGAGTGGCTCGACCTCAAGATGGATGCGGATGCTGGCCGTCTCGTCCAGCGCATGCAGGCGCTCGCTGCGCAGGCGGTAATAACGGCGAAAGCCGTCGGCATCCTGCTTGAGACTGGAGGACAGGCCCAGCAGGCCGTGCTCGAGGGCATTGGCATACAGCTCGCTCAGGATGGTGCCGATGGCGCTGCCATGCGCGCGCAGGCCGGGCACCTGCATCAGCATGTGCATGAGCAGGGGCACCGGGTCCTGGGTCTGCATGCTCTCGGCGTGGATCTCGTAGTCCAGCGACCAGTGCCCGGGGCTGTAGGCCGGGAAGCGCACGCGGTTGTGCCGCGACAATGGCAGCACGTCTTTTTCCGGGCACACCGCCACCAGCGAATAATCGTCGCTCTGCCGATCAGTGCCGGTGAAATCCCGCAGGCTGGTGGTGATATGGCTGAACATGTCGTCCGGCTGCGTATCGAACAGCGCCAGCAGGCGCTCCTCGCCGAACATCTCGCCACTGGCGTCCGGCGCCTCGATGATGCCGTCGGACCACAGGTAAAGATCGCTGCCCTCTTCCAGCTCCAGCATCAGCGGGCGGTACTCGAAGCGGTGCGCGGGCAGGATGCCCAGCGGCACATGCGTGGAGGGGATGCGCGTGAGGCTGCGGCTGCGCCGGTTGTGGATAACGCCGTCCGGCAGGCCGCCAGCCCAGATCTCGTAATAGCGGTCGCCATAATTAATGTGCGCCGCCGTGGCGCAGCAGAACACCGAGGGCGGCAGCACCGCCTTCAGCCGCGAATTGATCTCGCGCAGGATGGCCTCGAGGCCGAAGCCCTTGGCGCCCATGCCATAGAAGATTTCCGCCAGCGGCATGATGCCGATGGCGGCCGGCAGGCCATGGCCGGTGAAGTCGCCGAGCAATACCAGCATGTCGCCGTCAGGCTGCCGCGCCGCCAGCAGCACGTCGCCATCGAAGATGGCCATGGGAGACATCAGGTAGCGGATGCAGGGCGCGTCCAGTGCGCCCAGGCGGATGATGCGGTCGAAGATGAGCTTGGCCGCCTGCTGCTCCGCGATCAGGTGCTCGCGCTGCCCCATGACTTCGGCGTGCAGGCGGCGCAGGCGATCGAAGGCCTGGATCTTGGCGGCGAGGATGACAGGGTTGTAGGGCTTGGTGATGAAGTCATCGCCGCCGGCCGCCAGACAGGCCGCGAGGTCTTGCGCCTTGTTCAGCGAGGTCAGGAAAATGATTGGAATCAGCGCGACGCCATCGAGCGCGCGCATCTGCCGCGCCGCTTCGATACCGTCCATCTCCGGCATCATCACATCCAGCAGGACCAGGTCGGGCGGATGCGCGCGGTAGCTTTCCACGGCCTGGCGGCCATTCTCGACCGCGGTCACGGAATGGCCCTGGCGATGCAGCAGCGACTGCAGCAGCAGGCGGTCGGAGGGGCTGTCCTCGGCAATGAGAATATTCAGGTTTTCCTGGCTCATCCCGGACCTCGCCTGTCGCTCGTCCCCGCGCCAGGCCCTGACCGACCCACCGCAGACCCTGTGCCTGCCGTCGCCCCGCCGGCTTTACCGCCCTGGCGGGAGCAGCGCGACCCGCCGGCTAGCACCGTCGGGGTGCTGGCGGCCGGGCCGCCGCGACGGACGGGAGCGTCGGCGCCCTATTGAATGGTGAAGAGCTGCTCGAAGTTGGAAATGGTGAGGATCTTCTTCACATCGGGATTGCAGTTGACGATCTTCACCCGGTGGCTGTCGCCGCCGGCGTGGTCGCGCAGCAGGAGCAGCATGCCGAGCGCGGAGCTGTCGAGGTAGGTGGCTTCGCGCAGGTCCACGACATAGGCCTCGGGCGTATCCCCGACCTCCTCGTAAGCCTCGCGGAAGTCCTGGTGGGTGCTGAAGTCGAAGCGCCCCTTGATATGGATGACAAGCTCCTTGCCGTCCCGGGACTCAGAGGAAAAAATACTCATGACCACCTCCCATGACCACCCCCGCTGCCGCAACCGGCCCGGCCACTGTCGCGGACCGACTGTGTCTCGCATCAGGTTAGTCCAGGAATGCTGCGGCGCCGGGAAATTCTCTGTAGGGTTTGCGTCGGGCCGCCGGCCGGTCGCTTCCCTACCCCCACAGGCGCTATTCATGTCCACACCCGATATCGAAATCTACCTTGCCCAGACCAGCGCCCAGGCCGTACTGGACTGGCTCAACGAGCGCTTTCCCGGGAGCGATGCCCACAAGCCCCGGCCCGCCGGCAAGAAACAGTGGCGCCACCGGCTGGTCAGGGGCGAGGCCACCCTGCCGGTGCTGGTGATCGAGGATGCCGTACCCGGCTACACCTCGGTGTGGTTCGACAGCCCGTACACGCCCTGGGAAGACGACATCGCCTGCGCCCGCGAAGCCTTCGCCCGCTTCGGGACCGATGTGCGCGCCACGCCCGGCAGCTGGCAGGAAGGCGATGATCCCGACCTGTGGTGGCACCTCGACGCCACGGGCGAGGGCCTCATCACCTGGCAGGTCTGATCCCGCCGCGGTCACGGGGCGGGGACGGCGCCCCGGCCCGCCCGCCAGGGCCGGAGCCAGGCCAGCGGCCATTTCCGCTGCCTTGTCTCCTGCGGCGCCACGCCCTCGAGACCCCGTTCCGGAGGGCTCTACCTCTTCCGTAGCACCGCTGGTGCCGTTAATTGTTGCGTTTGTGCTTTCGCACGGTTCAGCCCCGGAAACAGTCGCTACACTGCGCAGGCAGGGCCAATAAAAAGGGAGACGCAGCATGCTCCAGGGGCGCGCGCAGCACATCGGTCTGGTTCTCTCCGGCGGAGGCGCGCGCGCGGCGTATCAGGTGGGCGTCATGCGCGCCATTGCCGAGATGCTCCCCGGCGACACCCCCAATCCCTTCGACGTGATCTGCGGCACCTCCGCCGGCGGCCTCAATGCCGCGGGCCTCGCCACCCACGCCAGCTCCCTGCGCGACGGCGTCGCCATGCTGGAGTCGGTCTGGGGCGAATTCCGCACCGACCAGGTCTACCGCACCGACTGGCCCGGCGTCATCGCCCGCGGCTGGCGCTTCATGATGACCCTGGCCCTCGGCCGCCTGCGCCGCGACCTGCCCATTTCCCTGCTCGACAACAACCCGCTGCGGCAATTGCTGCACGAGCGCCTGAACATGGCCCGCGTGCAGGACGGCATCGACCAGGGCTTCCTGCGCGCGCTTTGCATCACGGCCTCGGGCTACTCCAGCGGCGAATCGGTGAGCTTTTTCCAGGGCGCGCCCGGCCTCGAGAGCTGGCGCCGTGCCCGCCGGCTGGGCCTGCGCAGCGCGATCGCCATCGAGCACCTCATGGCCTCGGCCGCCATCCCCATGTTTTTCCCGGCGGTGCGCGTCAATCGCGAATTCTTCGGCGACGGCGCCCTGCGCCAGCTCTCCCCCATCAGCCCGGCCCTGCACCTGGGCGCTGAAAAAGTCCTGGTGATCGGCGTCGGCGGCCAGTCGCGGCGCCAGGTGCGCGAAAAAACCGTGGCCTATCCCAGCATCGCGCAGGTGGTCAGCCACATCATGAACAGCTCCTTCGTCGACAGCCTCGAGGCCGACGTGGAACGCCTCACCCGCATCAACCGTACCCTCAGCCTCATCCCTGACGAGGTGCGCGCGCAACAGACCACCCTGCGCGAGGTCGATGTCCTCGTGATGTCGCCGCCCGCCGAAGTGCTCGACGCCATCGCCATGCGCCATGCGCGCCTCTTGCCCAAGAGCATCCGCATGTTCGTGCGCGGCTCCGGCGCCACCCACCGCTCCGGTTCCGGCGTACTCAGCTACCTGCTCTTCGAGGCGCCTTACTGCCAGGACCTGATGGACCTCGGCTACCACGACGGCTGCGCCCGCCGCGAGGAGCTCCGCCGCTTCCTCGCCATCGATTCCACCCTGCCGGCGCAGGATCCGGCCGCCGGCAGCAACGTGATCGAGTTCAAGCGCGCCGAATCCAACAACGCCGGCCTCTGAGGCCGCCTCTGCGACTCACGCTCATACAAAAGCCGGCTTCCGCCGGCTTTTGTATCGCACACAGGTATGCCCGGTCTCCCTGGCATCCGTAAATTTCAGTACTTCTCCGGCACCTCGCGCAGGCGCATCAGCCCCTCCTGCGCCACCGTCGCCACCAGCCGGCCATCCTGGGCGAAGATGCGACCGAAGTTCATGCCACGCGAAGCCGAGGCATTGGGCGAGTCCATGTCGTATAGCAGCCATTCGTCAATGCGGAAATCGCGATGGAACCACATGGCGTGGTCCAGGCTTGCCGCCTGCATGTTGTTCTGCATGAAGGACACGCCGTGCGGCAGCATGGCGGTACTCATGAGTATGAAGTCCGAGGCAAAGGCCAGGATGCACATATGCAGCAGCGGATCGTCCGGCAGCGCCGTCTGCGCCTTCATCCAGTGATAGCGACGCGGTTCCTTCTTGGCCGGCGCAAAGGGATTCACCGGGTCAATGGGGCGCAACTCGATGGGACGCTCGCGCATGAATACGCCCCGCACCTTCTCGGGAATCATGGGCGCGATCTTCATGCGCAGCTCGTATTCACTGGGAATCCCCTCCGGACCTTCCACCTTCGGCATCTCGACCTGGTGCTCCAGGCCCTCCTCCGGCAGCGCGAAGGACGCCGACATCAGGAAGATGTTCTCGCCGTGCTGGATACCCTTCACGTTGCGCGTGCAGAAGCTCTTGCCGTCGCGGATGTTCTCGACCTGGTAGACGATGGGCGCATTGACGTCGCCGGCGCGCAGGAAATAGCCATGCAGCGAGTGCGGCAGCCGCCCTTCCACGGTGCGCCCCGCCGCCATCAGGGCCTGGCCCAGCACCTGGCCGCCAAAGACGTTCTTGCCAAAGAAATTGACGCTCTTGCCGCGGTAGATGCCGTGCTCGATGGTTTCCAGGTCCAGCAGGTCCAGGACTTCCTGCATCACGTTACTCATGGCGTTCCCCTTGGACTGCAGGTGATGGCGGGCCTCGCGGGGCCGGCGCATCCCGGATGGTTATAAAGGAGCCCGAGCCTAGCCCAGCCTCTGTTTGAGGAAAACCGCCGCAGGGGCCAGGCGCCGGCCTTCCGCGCCTGCCTCGCCTTCCGCAGGTCGGGCTTAAGCCCGACAGAATCATTTTGACCAGACTGGCGCCGTCGGGCTAGGCGCCCCCGGCTAAAGCCCGACCTACAGCCAGCCGGCCCGGCGCAGGCGGCGCCACAGGTAGACACAGCCCCCGGTCATCACCGCCAGCGTCATCGGGTAGCCGTAATGCCACTTCAGTTCCGGCATGAACTCGAAGTTCATGCCGTAGAAGCTGGCGATCATGGTCGGCAGGGCGAGGATGGCGGCCCACGCCGCCAGCCGCTTCACCACCTCGTTCTGGGCCACCGTCACCATGGCCATGTTGACGTCCATGGCCACCTTTACCATCTCGCTTTGCGCATTGACCACGTCGTTGATGCGCAGCACGTGGTCATTGATGTCGCGCAGGTAGGGATAGAGCGCGCTCGGCATGATCTTCTCGTCGCTGCGCAACAGGTAGCCACAGACATCCTGCAGCGGCCCCACGGCCAGCTTCATGTCCACCAGCTCGCGCTTGAGCTCATAGAGATGGCGGACGGTCTTGCGCTTGAACACGCTGCCGAAGATGTCCTGCTCGATGTCGCGCATATGCTGACTGAGGCCTTCCATTACCGGATAGAAGTTGTCGACCACGAAGTCGAGCAGCGCATAGAGCACATAGGACGGCCCGTGACGCATCATCTCCGGGGCGCGCTCGCAGCGCGACCGCACCGGCGCATAGCTCAGCGAGGCGCCCTGGCGCACGGTCAGCACATAACGCGGCCCCACGAACAGCGAGGTATGGCCCAGACAGATGTCTTCGTCCTCAAGGCGGGCGGTGCGCAGCACCACGAACAACGTGTCGCCATAGGCCTCGATCTTGGAGCGGTGCTGGGTGCGGGTGGCGTCCTCGACCGCCAGCTCGTGCAGGCCGAACTCCACCTCGACCAGGCGCATCTCGACCGGATCGGGCTCGTGCAGGCCCACCCACACATAGTGGTCAGGATTCCCCTCCAGCGCCTCGCTGACCTGGTCCAGGGGAATGTCGGCCAGTTTCTGGCCGGTGGTGCGGTCATAGACCGCGCAATTGACGACGCTCATGGCGCTCCTGGCCTGCGGAAAGTATCTGCCGGCTGAAGCCCGGCGCCTGCGCACGATAGCAGAGGCCGCCGCGCCGCGAACAGGCAGGAGAGCGGCCAGGTCTGGACAAAACCGGCCCCATCGCGTACCTCTGCTAGCGCTTTATTTTGAAGAAGGTAGGAGTAATGAGCTGGCAAAGCCGTGTACTGACCCGGGTGCTGAAGGGCACCCTCAAGCCCCTCATGTTTTCCGGCCGCCCTACCCCGGCGCGCATGGGCCTCTCGGCGCTCATGCTCGAGCTCTCCGCCGGCATGGTGCCGGTGCCACAGGCCAGCTTCACGCCCCTCAAGACCCCGCGCGGGGAATGGGTCGAAGCCGACAACCCCGGCCCGGCCGTCATCCTCTACCTGCACGGCGGCGCCTATATCGCCGGCTCGCCGCGCACCCATCGTCCGCTCACCGCGGAACTGGCGCGTCGCTGCCGCGCCCGCGTGCTTGCACTCGACTACCGGCAGGCGCCCGAGCATGAATTCCCGGCCTGGATGGACGACGCCGTCGCCGGCTACCGCTTCCTGCTCGAGGAGGGCTTCAGGCCGGGCCAGATCATTCTCGCGGGCGACTCCGCCGGCGGCAACCTCACCCTCGTCACCCTGCTGCGCCTGCGCGAGCTCGGCCTGCCCATGCCGGCGGGCGCCGTCTGCCTGTCGCCCTGGACCGACATGACCTGCAGCTACCCCTCGCACCGCCAGAACGCGCACTGCGAGGCCATGCTGAGCCCCGCCGGCCTCAAGCGCCTGGGCGAACGCCACATCGGCAGCAACGACCCCAAGAATCCCCTGCTTTCCCCGGCCCACGCCGACCTCACCGGCCTGCCGCCCCTGATGCTGCATGTGGGCACCACTGAAATCCTGCTCGACGACGCCCGCGCCATCAAACGCAACGCCAAGCGCGGCGGCATCTCCCTGTTCTACCGGGAGTGGAAGGAAATGCCCCATGTGTTCCATCTCTTTCATCTGGTCCTGCCCGAAGGCCGCAAGGCCCTGGACCAGATTGCCGGCTTCGTGAAGGACCACACGAGCTGAGACCGGGGTCCTGGCGACAGGCCGCTGCCCGCCCCGGCGACTGCCCGGCCTCCCGGCTCCCGGACGGGCCCGGCGGCCGCCGGCAGTCGCGCAAGTCCGCCTCCCGGTCTCCGGGCCGCCTTCCCGTCCTAACCTTTTGTTACATTCCTGTCCAAGGGCATGACCCACGGGTTCTGCCCGGCTTTGCTACCATGGGCGGCGCTTTCTCCTGCCCACTCAAAGGCTTACACGAATGCCTCCATTGCTTAGCAACTTCTTCCTGCTGCTTGCGCGCAAACTTCTCTACATCTTCGTGCGCACCACCATCCTGCCGGAAGACCTCAAGCAACTGCAGATCGATCCCGACAAGCCCGTGTGCTACGTGCTGCAGACCCGCTTCCTGTCCAACTTGCTCGTGCTCGAGACCGAGACCCGCAAGCTCGGCCTGCCGCGCGCGCTGAAGTCCATGGGAAGCCCGCAGCTGCGCGAGAACCGCTCGCTGTTCTTCCTGACCCGCAGCGACAACCCCTCGCCGCTGCAGCGCAACCGCTTCGCCTACTCCTCGCGCTTCGTGCGCCTGCTCGAGGCCGTGCGCGCCAATCCCGGGCTCGACGTGCAACTGGTGCCGGTCACCATCCTGTGGGGCCGCTCGCCCGACAAGGAAAACTCCATCTTCAAGATCCTCTTCGCCGACTCCTGGGCGACGCCGGGCGTGCTCAAGCAGGTCATCACCATCCTGCTGCATGGCCGGCAGACCTTCGTGAAGTTCAGCGCCCCCGTGTCCATGCGCGGCCTGGTCGACGAGGACCAGTCCCCCGACATCACCCTGCGCAAGCTGTCGCGCGTACTGCGCGTGCATTTCCGCCGCCAGCGCGAAGTCGCCATCGGTCCCGACCTGTCGCACCGCCGCATCCTGCTGCAGGCCATCCTCAACGCCGCCCCCGTGCAGCAGGCCATCGCGCGCGAGATGGAGGACAAGAAGATCAGCCGTGACAAGGCCAGCGAACGCTCCCTCAAGTACGCCCGCGAGATCGCCGCCGACTACTCTTACCCGGTCATCCGCCTGTTCTACCTGTTCCTGACCTGGCTCTGGACCCGCCTCTACGACGGCGTGGATGTGCATCACTTCGAGCGCGTGCGCCACGTCGCCCAGGACCACGAGATCGTCTACGTGCCCTGCCACCGCAGCCACATCGACTACCTGCTACTGTCCTATGTGATCTTCCAGCGCGGCCTCATGACGCCCCATATCGCCGCCGGCGACAACCTGAACATGCCAGTGGTGGGCGCGCTGATGCGCGGTGCCGGCGCCTTCTTCCTGCGCCGCAGCTTCAAGGGCAACTTCCTTTATAGCGCGGTGTTCAACGAGTACCTGCACCAGATCACCATCAAGGGCTATTCCATCGAGTACTTCATCGAGGGCGGCCGCAGCCGTACCGGCCGCCTGCTGTCGCCACGCGCCGGCATGCTGTCCATGACGCTGCGCGGCTACCTGCGCGACCACACCCGCCCCATTGTCTTCATTCCCGCCTATATCGGTTATGAAAAGCTGATGGAGGGCAAGACCTACGTCGGCGAGCTCGCCGGCAAGCCCAAGCAGAAGGAAACCATCTGGGGCGTGTTCGCCGCCGTGCGCAAGATCAAGAAGACCTTCGGCAAGGTGCAGCTCAGCTTCGGCGAGCCCATCCACCTGGACCAGCTGCTCGACAGCGAGTTCGCCGCCTGGCGCGAAACTCCGGTGGCCGACGACCAGAAGACGCCGTGGATGAACAGCACCATCGAAAAGCTCGCTACCCGGATCAACACCAATATCAACGCCGCCGCCTCCGTGAATCCGGTCAACTTGCTCAGCATGGTGCTGCTGTCCACGCCCAAGCACGCGATGGACGAAGACGCCCTGGTGGCCCAGGTCGACCTCTACCGCCGCCTGCTGGCGCGGGTTCCCTATAGCGGCGAGCTCGTGGTCACCGACATGAACGGCCGCGACATCGTGGCCTACGGCGAGAAGCTCAAGCTGCTGCACCGCATCAAGCACCCGCTCGGCGACCTTATCGGCGTCAATGACGAGCAGGCCATGCTGCTCACCTACTTCCGCAACAACGTGCTGCACCTGTTCATCCTGCCCTCGCTTATCGCCTGCCTGATGCAGCACAACGGCGAACTGACCCGGGGCGAGATCCTGCGCATGGTGCGCAGCACCTACCGCTTCCTGCAGTCGGAGCTGTTCCTGCCCTGGTGTCTGGAATCGGTGGAAGGGGTCATCACACAGTGGCTGGAAGCCTTCGTCGACAGCGGCCTGCTCATCGCCCGCGATGACGAGCACCTGATCTGCGCCAGCCCCACCAGCGAAGCCTATGCCGAGCTCAACGTGCTGGCCCAGGCCGTGCGCCAGAACATCGAACGCTATTACATGACGGTGTCCCTGCTCACCCAGCTCGGCTCCGGCCGCATCTCGCCCAAGCGCCTGGAAGACCTCTGCCACCTGCTGGCCCAGCGTCTGTCCGTGCTGCACGAGTTCAGCGCGCCGGAGTTCTCCGACAAGGCCCTGTTCCGCAACTTCGTGCAGACCCTGGTGAACACCGGCGTCGCCACCGTGGATGGCCGCGACCATCTCCGCTTCGACGACCAGCTCATCACCATCGCCGCCGAGTCCCGCCTTATCCTGAGCGCCGAGACCCGTCATGGCATCCAGCAGATCACGCGCATCACCGATGCCGAGATCGAGGTGGCTCTGGCCGAAAAGGAAAAGAAAGAAAAGCGGCGCGACAAGGCCCCGGCCTGACACTCCGCCCGGCCAGGACGCCCGCCCCGGCCCATCCATGAAAAAGCCCGCCTGATGGCGGGCTTTTTCATGGCAAGCGATACGTCAGCCTGTCGGTCCGTGACGGCCTGCCCCCAGGGCCACAGGTAACAGGCGACGCAGGCAGCGGCCTGGCTGGCTTCCCGTCTTCAGCGGCCGCCGGCCGGGCAGGCATCCGCCCGGCGGCAGACTCAACACTCAAGAGGCGGCAGGACAGGCTCTAGGAAGACGGCCCCAGGTTGCCGGCATCGCTGATCTGGTATTTGAGCGCATCGAGGGCCGCCTGGTAATCCGGCTCGTCGGCGATCTCGGGCACCTGCTGGGTGTAGATGACCTTGCCGTTTTCGTCGATCACCACTACCGCGCGCGACAGCAATCCCGCCAAGGGGCCGCTGGTGATGAGCACCCCGTAGTCCCGACCGAACTCCGGAGTGCGGAATACCGAGCCGGTCACCACATTTTGCAGGCCTTCGGCGCCGCAAAAACGGCTGAGGGCAAAAGGCAGGTCGGCCGAAACGCACACCACCACGGTATTGCGCAGGCTGCCGGCCGCTTCCTCGTTGAACTTGCGCACCGACATCGCACAGGTCGGCGTATCCACGCTGGGAAAGATGTTGAGCACCACGCGCTTGCCCTCGAAGTCGCGCAGGCTGACTTCAGTCAGGTCGGTCTTCACCAGGGTAAAGGGAGGTGCCTTGCTGCCGGAGGCCGGCAGGTCGCCGATGGTATCGACCGGGTTTCCTCTCAGGGTGATATGGCCCATGACTCACTCCTCAATCCGCCAAAGCGTCAGCTGCAAGCAGATTTTCAGTATAGAAGCCGAATCCCGAGTCAGGGCCATACCGTTAGCACGCTCTTCGTTCAGCGCCGCTGGCGGGCTCGCCCGCCACGGCTGGCAGGCTTGTGACCGTCACGGCCATGGCTGGCGGCCGGCACGCGCCAGACGCCCGGTCTCAGCCCCGGCATTCCACGCCGGAGTATTCGGCCTGGGTGACATTGCCCTGCTCGTTCACATGCAGCTTGAGAACGAGGTGGGCATTGTCGCCACTGCCCTGGCTGGTCATCTTGAGCTTGAGATAAATGGTGGCGGGGAGCGGATCGTGGAACTGCAGCTTGGCCTTGCCGCTGAAACGGTAGTTGTTGCCATAGGCGTCCTCGCCTTCGCCCTTGGCAATGACCTGCAGGAAGCTGACGTTTTCAGAGAACTTGCTGATGCCATGCAGGTCGAGGCTGCCATCGATGCTGTCATGCCCGGCCGTGCAGGGATTGTTGATCTCAACGAGCGGCAGGCTGAACTCGTGATGGTTGACACCCTGGCCCGCAATCGCGGCGAATGGCAGGCTGGACAGCAGCAAGGTGGCGCCGATAAACGAAGACAGTTGGTTCATGTCAGATCCCTCTGTGGCTGAGATGAGAGGCGGACTCCTGCGCTCCTGCAGGAGTCCGGCCGTGCCCACGGCACTGTGCGCACGCCTCTAAATTGCCAATCGGGAGACCTGGCCGCCATCCGTCCTTCGGCCGTTGTTGCCGCGCCTGGAAGTAGTGGTGGAGTCAGTGGCTGTATCCGAGGATCACTACCCTGATACGGAGGTGCGCGCCCTGCGCCACTGCCGAGATCATCGCCCAAACCCGGGCAATCGCTGGATGTACGTCGCCAGGCTCAAGGGAACGCCGCCCGGTTACACGCCCGCGGCCGGCGCCGCCACCAGGTAGATATCAAAGCGCGCGCTCTTGCCCTCCTGCGCCAGCGAGGGCTTGCGCCCGGCCAGCCAGGGCGCATGCCGCGGCCGTTTCACCACCACCCGCCGGGTGGCGGCGCGGAGCGCGGGGGCCAGCAGCGCATCGGCATCGGCGTCCTCGCCCACCACGGCGCGGAACACGCGCATTTCCTTCTTCACGAGAGCGCTCTTGTCGCGATGCGGAAACATGGGATCAAGGTAGACCACCGCCGGGCGGTCGGCGCTGTCGGCCATGGCCTCGAGCAGCGCCAGTGAATCGCCGGGTACGAATTCCAGGTGCGCCAGCAGCGCCAGCAATTCGGGATGGCCCTGCGCCCGGGCCAGGCCGTCGGCGACCAGGGCCGCGATCACGGGCGAGCGTTCCGCCACGCGCACCCGCGCACCCGCCGCGGCCAGTACGCAGGCATCGCGCAGCAGGCCCGCGGTGGCGTCGAACACCTTGAGGGGCGCCGGCGCCTTGAGCAGGCCACAGGCCTTTACCACGGCCTCGTGGCGGGCGCGCTCCGCGCCCAGGCGAAAGCCGAGCGCACCGTCATCGAGCTGCACGCGGACCGCGCCCGACCCCGGCAAGTCGAGGGCGTAAAGCCCGAGGCCTTCCGGCTCCAGCACCAGGGCGGCTCCCGCCGCCGGCAGCGCGCGCAGGCAGTCCTTGAGCGCGCCCTCGTAGAGCGCAAGCGGCAGGTCCAGGCGGACGGAAAGGGCCTTGCCCTCCGCCTCACGCGCCGGGCAGGCCAGCAGGCGCAAGGGCAGGCTCAATGCGACCAGTCCACCAGGCCGGTCCAGGCACTGAGCAGGATGAAGGCGCCAAAGACGATGCGGTACCAGGCGAACACCGTGAAATCATGGCGCGAGACAAACCGGATCAGCGCGCGGATCACCACCAGCGCGGACACGAAGGACACCACGAAACCCACCCCGAACACCGGCAGGTCGGCCATGACAAAGGCGTCCCGGTTCTTCAGCACATCATAGAGAGTCGCGGCGAACATGACAGGGATGGCGAGGAAAAAGGAGAACTCCGCAGCCGCCTTGCGCGACAGTCCGAACAGCAGGCCGCCGATGATGGTCGCACCTGAGCGCGATGTTCCCGGAATCAGCGCCAGGCACTGCGCCAGGCCCACCTTGAGCGCCAGCTTCCAGTCCATGTCGTCCACCGTCTCGGCGGTGATCACATGCTGGCGGCGTTCCGCCCAGAGGATGAGCACGCCGCCGGCGATCAGGGCCATGGCCACCACAGGCGGATTGAAAAGATAGAACTTGATGGCGCCAATAAAGAAAAAGCCGAGCACGGCGGCCGGCAGGAAAGCGACCAGCAGGTTGATCGTGAAGCGCTGCGCGCCTTTTTCGGTGAGGACGCCCTGGGCGACGCCGAAGAGACGCTCCCGGTATTCATAGCAGACCGAGAGAATGGCGCCGAGCTGGATGGCCACCTCGAAGACGTCGCGCTTTTCCTTGGTCCAGAAATCGATGAGGTGGCCGGTGATGATGAGGTGCCCGGTGCTGGACACCGGCAGGAACTCGGTAATGCCTTCCACCAGGCCCATGATGAGGGCCTTGAACAACAGCAGCGGATCCATGGATCAGGTTTCCTCGATTTGCAGCGGCGACACGTAGGCCGCCTGGAACTCGGCGGGCATGCGCCGCACGCGGCCTTCCTTTATGTCGACGCAGACCCAGTGGGTACGGCCGCGAAAGACCGTCGCGCCGTCACCCGGCCGCAGGAACTGGTAGCCGCGGCGGATGGAGAGGCGATCGCTGCGCAGGATCCAGGTCGCCAGCCAGATCTCCTCGCCCAGATGGGTCGGCAGCAGGTAGTCGAGCTCGTGGCGGCGCGCCACCATGCCGTGGCCCAGGCGCTCATAGGCCGCCTCGTCAAGGCCGAGATGCCGGGAGTGATCCCAGGCGATCTCCTCCAGCCAGCGCAGGTAAACCACGTTGTTGGTGTGCTGCATGAGGTCGATATCACCAGCCTGCACGCGCACCTTGAGGATATGGGGGTCGGGAAAATCCCAGGCGGTTGCGGTCATCTTGTTCTTGTCTTCCTTTAGCGGCGCGGCAGTCAGCGGCCCGGCAGTTTTTTCCAGACCTCATCGCGCAGGTACACCGGGAGCGCCAGCTCCGCGGCCTGGCCGCCCTCGCGGGCGAACTGCGCCAGCGCCAGCGGCAACACATCCTCCGCAGAGGGAAAGAGCGTGGCATCGATGCCGGTGAAATCGCATTGCCCGCGCAGCACGGCCTCATGGGCAGCGACGCCATTGCCGGCGGCGAACCATTCCCCCCGGAGCGCGGCCGGCAGGGCCGCCGGCGCGCACAGGCAATCGGGCGCCAGGGGCTGCATCAGGTCGCCGTCGCGAGCGTAGGCGCCGGCATAGACCTCGTCCATGCGCGCATCGAACACCGCCAGCACGCGCCCGGCGCCATGCACGCGCCAGGCGCCCTGGGCCAGCGACTGCAGGCTGGACACTGCGACTACCGGCAGGTCGCGGGCAAAGGCAAAGGCCTGCACCGCGGCGGCGGCGATGCGCACGCCCGTGAAGGCGCCCGGACCGCGGCTGTAGGCCAGGGCATCAAGAACCGCCAGCGTCAGCCCGGCCTCGGCCAGGAGTTCCTCGGCCATGGGCAGCAGCAGCTCGGTCTGCAGGCGCGGCGCGTGCCGGAAACGCGCCAGCACGCGCCCGTCGACATGCAGGGCGACGGAGCAGGCCTCGGTGGAGGTCTCAAGCGCTAGCAGCTTCATCGGCGTTGGCGTCCTTCATGGAATCAAGCAGGGCAAAGAAATCGCGCACCTCGTCGAGCGAGCGCGTGCGGCGCATGGGCGGCAGGCTGCGCAGGAACAACTGGCCGTAGGGCCGGCCGACCAGGCGCGGATCACAGATCATGAGCACGCCGGTGTCGGTCTCGTCGCGAATCAGGCGGCCGGCGCCCTGCTTCATGGCGATGATGGCGCCCGGCAGCTGGAAACTGGCAAAGGCATTGCGGCCCCGCGCTTTATACGCATCGATGCGCGCCGCGACAACGGGCTCGCCCGGCGAGGCAAAGGGCAGCTTGTCGATGATGACGCAGGACAGCGCCTCGCCGCGCACGTCCACGCCCTCCCAGAAGCTGCCGGTGGCCAGCAGCACCGCGTTGCCATGCTCGCGGAAGCGGCGCAGCAGCTCGCCCTTGGCCATGCTGCCCTGCACCAGGATCGGATACTCGATGCGCCCGCGCAGCCATTCGGTGGCCTCCTTGAGCGCGCGATGGCTGGTGAAGAGCACGAAAGCGCGCCCGCGACTGGCCTGCAGCACCGGCAGCGACGCCTCCAGCACCGCCTGGGTATAGCCCCGGTCGGAGGTGTCGGGCAGGCCGCGCGGCACATAGAACAGCGCCTGCTTCTCGTAGGCGAAGGGGCTCGGCAGCTGCAGGGCCTCGAGGTCCTCGAGCCCGAGCTGCATGGCGAAATGGCGGAAGTCGTCTTGCACCGCCAGCGTCGCCGAGGTGAAGACCCAGGCCGACTTGCGGCCGGCCACGACGTCGCGGAAAGGCTTGGCGACATCGAGCGGCGTCCACTGAATGACGAAGCCCTTGCGGAAGGTTTCGAACCAGTGCACCTGGTCGGGCGGCGTGGGACCGGTGAGCTTGGCGAATACCGCCGCCAGCTCCTCGGCACGGCGGTGGCAATTTTCCATGCCCTTGCTGCGACCGCTGGCCGCGTTGAGGCAATTGGAGAGCTCGCCCAGGGCTTTCTTCACGCCGTCGATGGCGGGCGCCATGGCCTCCCGCGGTGACACCTCGCTCCAGGCGCCCTTGCGGCTGTCATCCCCGAAGGCCAGGCGCAGGTCGGCCACGCGATTCTCGAGCGCCGTGGCGGAATCCAGGATGGAGCGCATCTCGCCCGCGCTTTGCAGCATTTCGCTGACCGCGTCCTGGGCCAGGTCCATGAGCTGGCGCGAAGAGAGCGTTTCGCCAAAGAACATGGAGGCGATCTCGGGCAGCTGGTGCGCCTCGTCGAAGATCACCGCCGTGGCCTCGGGCAAAAGCTCGCCAAAGCCCTCCTCGCGGATGGCGATGTCGGCAAAGAACAGGTGGTGGTTGACCACCACGAGGTCGGCGTCGCTGGCCTTCTGGCGCGCGCGCATGAGCGGACACTCGTCGAGCACGGGGCAGTCCTGGCCCAGGCAATTGTCGGCCGTGCTGGTGACCAGGGGCCACACGCTGGCGTCCTCGGGCAGGTCGACGAGCTCGGCAATGTCGCCGCTTTGCGTTTGCTTGGCCCATTCCGCCACGCGCTGCAGCTCGTGCACAGTCTGCTTGCTCTCGAAGCGGCCGTCGTCCTGGTGGATCTGCAGGCGGTAGGGACACAGGTAGTTGGCGCGCCCCTTCAGCAACGCCGTCCGCACGGACACGCCCAGGGCCTTGAGGATGGTGGGCAGGTCGCGATGGAAGAGCTGGTCCTGCAAGTTGCGGGTGCCGGTGGAGACGATGACCTTTTCACCCGAGAGCAGCGCCGGCGCCAGGTAGGCGAAGGTCTTGCCGGTCCCGGTGCCGGCCTCGACCATGAGGATGCGGCGATCGGCCAGCGCCCCGGCCACGGCGTCGCCCATGGCGAGCTGCGAGGCGCGCGAGTGGAAGCCGGGGATATGCTCGGCAAGCCGGCCGTGCTCACCGAGGATGGCCTGGCTGTCGAAGGAATGGGACATCGTGCACCGCGGGCAGGAGAAAGCGCGATTCTAGCAGCAGCGACCGCCAAAGTTTGTCACAGCCCCGCAATTCCGCCGGCAGGGGGGCGCGGACAGGGATATGGCTGAGCGAGGGGCTGACGGCAAAGGACAACAAGAGGGGGCGACGCTGGAGAAGGAAGGGCAAAAACCGGAGCGGAGTCGGCACCGCCGCGTTCCCGAACGGGAAACGGTACCGGGTGGCATCGCCGTTGCCGGCGCGCCTGGACAATGTCGGCGAGCGGATCAGGCAGCGCAGCTGGTGCGTCCCCTGCCCTCGCGCGGACCGGAAAAGAAAAACCCCGCCGAAGCGGGGTTTTTTTTACTCAGGCCGAGGCCGGAGCGGCAGCCGGCTTGGCCGGACGGCCGCGACGCGGCGCCTTGGGCTTTGCGGCTTTCTTTGCAGCGGGCTTCTTTGCAGCAGCCTTCTTCGCAGCAGGCTTTGCAGCCTTCTTCGCAGCGGGCTTCTTGGCAGCAGCCTTCTTCGCGGCCGGCTTTGCAGCCTTCTTCGCGACAGCCTTCTTTGCAGCAGGCTTCTTGGCAGCTTTCTTGGCAGCAGGCTTGCGGGCAGCCGCCTTCTTGGCAGCGGGCTTGCGCTTCGCGGCCTTCTTGGCGGGCTTCGCAGCCTTCTTGGCGGCAGCAGCAGCCTTCTTGGCAGCGCGCTTGGCAGCGGCAGCAGCCTTGCGGGCGGCAGCCTTTTCGGCAGCCTTCGCACGGGCGGCTTCACGCTTGGCCATCGCCTTCAGCTTGGCTGCAGCCTTCTTGGCGGCAGCCTTCACCTTGGTGTCGGCCTTCTTGGCGGCAGCCTTCACCTTGGCAGCATCGGCCTTGGCGATACGGCTTTCCGCAGCCTTGGTGGCGCGAGCCACGGCAGCATTGCGCTTCTTCTCAAGCGAGGCAGCCAGCTTGGCGATACGACCGTCGGCAGCAGCCTTGGCCTTCTCGACAGCAGCCTGCACCTTGGCCTTCGCCAGGGCAGCCTTGGCAACACGCGAAGCCGCGCGAGCGGACTTCAGCTTGTCATTGGCCTTGGCTTTGGCGGAGGGGGACTTTGCGGCCTTCGCGGCGGCGCCGGCTGCGCTAAGCGCAGCAGCAGCCTTGGCGGCGGCATCAGAGGCTTTGGAAGTGGCAGCAGATGTCACGGGAGCGGTACGACGTGCAGGCTTGCGAGCCGGCTTTTTCGCAACAGCTTTTTTCGTGGAACGAGCCATTTAAGGATCTCCTCCTTTGGAGTTTTAACATGCGTATTGCGTGTACTACGAAAGCAAAACTAGCACAAAAAAAAACCACTTGGTACAAAATACAAGCATCCCAATGTAGTTTTTGGCGATTTTTTTGAAAAAAGCACATCAAATCTTAATTTTTCGCGTCTGAAATCGAGTTGAGCGATCACACGCGACGTATTTTTCACACAAGCCGCACAATCCCGAGCTGCGGTTTCGCTTCCGAAAAAGCGCCATCGCTCCCCCCTTCCGGCCTGCCGAACGAATTCAAAATCCGGCTTTCACCCCTCCGATTTTCCCGCAACGCCGAACGCGCTGCCGTCAAAATCATCTCGCCTTCACCGCCGCCGGCATTTTTCTGCCAGTTGCCAGGCGTCACCCCCCTTCTGGCGAAGAGCGCATCTCATCCGCTTCACGCTACCGCTCATTTTTCTGCGCAGGGCCGCGTTCTCCCCTGGCCCTACCCCTCGGCCGCCGTCACCCGGGCTTGCCCGCGCGACCTGACTGTCCTTTTTTGTCCATCCTGCAATGGAAAGCCCCCCGAAAAGCGCCCGCGAGGGAGCTCGCGCAGCAAACCGCCCGCCAGGAGCTGAACACACATGCGCAGAAGCAGGGGAGAGGAAGAGGCCCCGGGTGAAACCGGGAAAGAGAAGGCGTCGCGCGCGACCGGGGAGCCGCGCGCGACGGATCAGGCGTGCCGATGCGCGTCGAGATGCGGCCCCACCAGCGCCTGCAGGAGGGCAATGTGATCGTCGCGGGTATTGAGGGCGGCAATGTACTGGTAGTCCTTGCCACCGCCGTGCAGGAAACGCTCGCGATTTTCCTCGGCGATCTCTTCCAGGGTTTCCAGGCAATCTGCCGAGAAAGCGGGGCACAGCACCTGCACCGAGCCGACGCCGCTGGCCGCCCACTGCTCCAGGGTGACGTCGGTATAAGGCTGGACCCAGGCCTGAAGCCCGAAGCGCGACTGGAAAGTGCAGGCCCAGCTCCCCTCCTCCAGTTGCAGCTCGGCCGCGACGGCGGCGGCGGTGGCACGGCAGCGGTCCGGATAAGGATCACCCTTGTCCTGGTAAGCCTGCGGAATGCCATGGAAGGAGAACAGCAACTTGTCGGCGCCCCCGTGAAGGGCGCGATGCTCGCGCACGGTGGCCGCGAGTGCGCCGATGTAGCGCGGATGCCGGTAGTAATCCTTGAGAATGGTGACGGCGGGCAGGTTGCGCTGGCGCAGCAACCAGCGGCAAAGGGCGTCATAGGTCGCCCCCGAAGAAGTGGCGGAGTACTGCGGGAACATCGGCAGCACCACGATGCGCTCGACCCCGGACTGCGTCAGTCGGCCCAGCGCCGCCCCCAGGGCAGGATTGCCATAGCTCATGCCGGGCACGACCTCGATGTCGAACTCCGGGTAGGCGGCGGCGAGGGTCTGCTCCAGTTTCGCGGACTGGCCGGCGAGAATCGTGCGCATGGGCGACTCGCCATCCTGCCAGATGGAGGCATAGGCCGCGGCCACACGCTTCGGACGAAACGGCAGGATGAAGAGATTGAGGATCACCCACCAGACCGGACGCGGCACCTCGATGACGCGGGTATCCGCCAGGAACTCACGGAGGTAGCGGCGCACGGCGCCGGGCGTCGGGGCATCGGGCGTGCCCAGGTTGGCAAGCACGACCGCAAGGCGCGGGCGGGGGGATTCCGACATGAGTGACTCCGGCAGGATGGCAGTGGCCCGGATTTAAACAAATCACTGCCGGAGCCGAAAGGCGACAGGACGTGAAAAACAGGAACCACCGCAGCAACCGCCCACCGGCGCCTGGCGGTCCTGCCCCGCAAAGTCGCCCCCAAAGCAAAACGCCGCGCAAGTGCGCGGCGTTCTGGAGGCATCGGCCAGGGCAACCCGGGCCTTCCTTATATGCAGGAGCGTCAGTCGAGGATGGCGAACACGCGGGCGGAGATGTCATCGACCGCCCCCACGCCCTCGATGCGGGCATAGCGCGGCGCATTGGCGTTCCCGGCGGCGGCCAGCTTCTGGTAGAAGCCCACGAGCTGTGCCGTCTGGGTATGGTAGATCTCCAGGCGCTTCTTGATGGTGTCTTCCTTGTCGTCGTCGCGCTGCACCAGGTCTTCGCCGGTGACGTCGTCCTTGCCGGCCACCTTGGGCGGGTTGTACTTCACGTGGTAGACGCGGCCGGAGCCCGGGTGCACGCGGCGGCCGGACAGGCGCTCGATGATCTCGGCATCGTCGACGTTGATCTCGATGACGTGGTCGATATCGACCCCGGCGTCGATCATGGCCTGGGCCTGGGGAATCGTGCGCGGGAAGCCGTCGAAGAGGAAACCGTTGGCGCAATCGGGCTGGGTGATGCGGTCCTTGACCAGGCCGATGATGATGTCATCGGAAACCAGGCCGCCGGCGTCCATGATCTTCTTGGCCGCGACGCCAAGCTCGGTGCCGGCCTTGACGGCGGCGCGCAGCATGTCGCCGGTGGAAATCTGGGGAATGCCGTATTTCTGCATGATGAGCTGGGCTTGGGTACCCTTGCCCGCGCC
>JAJFBF010000031.1 GCA_020697295.1 Moraxellaceae bacterium
TCTCTTCCTGCTCTCGCTGATCAAGCAGGACGTGACCGGCAAGGATGCGGACGCCTGGCTGGGCACGGCCGGCATCACCGTGAACAAGAACGCGGTGCCCAACGATCCGCGCTCGCCCTTCGTGACCTCGGGCATCCGCATCGGCACCCCGGCGGTGACCACGCGCGGTTTCGGCGAAGCCGAATGCCGCGAGCTGGCCGGCTGGATCGCCGACATCATCGACAGCCGTGGCGATGCCGCGGTGATCGAGAAGGCGGCGGCCAAGGTCAAGGCGGTCTGCGGCAAGTTCCCGGTCTACCCGAAGTGATGTGACGGGCGGGGGCCGCAACCCCCGCCCGATCTGCAGTCCGACCTGCGGGGAGGATGCAGTGGAAGATGCACTGTTGTTGCCGAAACACAGGTAGGTTCTTTAGAGGTTCACGCTATGCACTGCCCCTTCTGCAGCGCCGATGACACGAAAGTGATCGACTCCCGCCTGGTGGCCGATGGCGACCAGGTGCGCCGTCGCCGGGAATGCACCTCCTGTGGCGAGCGCTTCACCACCTTTGAAACCGCCGAACTCGTCCTGCCGCGCATCATCAAGTCCGATGGCGTGCGCCAGCCCTTCGACGAGGAAAAGCTCCGCTCCGGCATGATGCATTCCCTGCAGAAGCGCCCCGTCTCCATCGAGAAGATCGACGAGGCCGTCAACCGCATCCTGCACCGCCTGCGCGCCACCGGCGAACGCGAAGTGAAGTCGCGCATGGTCGGCGAGATGGTCATGGACGAACTCAAGCAGCTGGACTCCGTGGCCTATGTGCGCTTCGCCTCGGTCTACCGCAGCTTCCAGGACATCAGCGAGTTCCGCACCGAGATCGAAAAGCTCGAACGCGACAACAAGGCCGCCTCGTGAGCACCGTCGACGACCTGCGCCACATGAGCGATGCCCTGCGCCAGGCGCAGCGGGGTCGCTACACCACGCAGCCGAATCCGCGCGTGGGCTGCGTGCTGGTCAAGGATGGCGTCGTGGTGGGTGCGGGCTACCATGCCCGCGCCGGAGGTCCGCACGCCGAGATCGTCGCCCTGAAGCAGGCGGGCCATCGCGCCTTTGGCGCCACCGCCTATGTGACGCTGGAGCCCTGCGCGCATCATGGCCGTACGCCGCCCTGCGCCAATGAACTGGTGATCGCCGGCATCAAGCGCGTGGTGGCGGCCACCGAAGACGCCAATCCGCTGGTGGCGGGCAAGGGTTTTGCGATCCTGCGCGCGGCCGGCATCGCGGTCGAGGTGGGCCTGCTCGGCGACGAGGCGCGCGCGCTCAACACCGGCTTCCTGCGTCGCATCAACGGCGGCCTGCCCTGGGTGCGCCTGAAGATGGCGGCGAGCCTCGACGGCCGCACCGCCATGGCCAATGGCGAGTCGCAGTGGATCACCGGCCCCGACGCACGTCGCGACGTGCAGAAATGGCGCGCCATGAGTTCCGCCATCATCACCGGCCTGGGCACGGTGAAGCAGGACAACCCGGCGCTGACGGTACGGCCGGAGGACTGGAGCGAGTGGCACTATGGCGACGTTGTCCAGCCCTGGCGTGTAGTGCTGGACGCCGCCTTCCAGACGCCGCCCACGGCCCGGCTCTTTGCCACGCCCGGCCGCGTCATCGTGGCCGGCGTGCAATCGGCGCTGGAGCGGCAGGCCGCGCTGAAGGATGCCGGCGCCGAGGTCTGGGTGCTGCCGGTGACCCGCGCGGGACGGGTCGACCTCAAGGCATTGCTGAAAAAGCTGGCCGCCGAAGGCGCCAATGAAGTGCTGGTGGAAGCCGGCGCCACGGTGGCCGGCGCCTTTGCCCAGGCCAATCTCGTGGACGAATTCATCCTGTACCAGGCCCCCGTGGTGCTGGGCAGCAGTGCGCGGCCGCTGCTGGAGTGGCCGCTGCAAAGCATTCGTGACCAGCGCAAGTTCGTGATTACCGATACGCGCATGGTGGGGGCGGACCTGCGCCTGGTCCTGCGCCCGAAATGACCCTGGGAGGCTGAGCATGTTTACCGGCATCATCGAAGCCATCGGCAGCATCCGCGCCATGGAGCCCCGCGGCGGCGACGTGCGCCTGCGCATCGCCACCGGCAAGCTCGACCTGGCCGACGTCAAGCTGGGTGACTCCATCGCCACCAACGGCGTCTGCCTGACGGCGGTGGAGCTGCCGGGCGACGGCTTTGTCGCCGACGTCTCCACCGAGACCCTGGCGCGCTCGACGCTGAAGGGGCTCAAGGTCGGCGCCGTGGTCAATCTCGAGAAGGCCTTGCAGCCGCAGTCGCGCCTGGGCGGGCATATCGTCAGCGGACATGTGGACGGCATCGGCGAGGTCGTCGGTCGCGAGGTTTCCGCGCGCGCCATCATTTTCCATGTGCGCGCGCCGGACGAGCTGGCGAAGTATATTGCCGAGAAGGGCTCCATCACCGTCGACGGCATCAGCCTGACCGTCAATGGCGTGCGCGGCGCCGAGTTTGATCTCACCATCGTGCCGCACACGGTGCAGGAAACGAATATCGGCAGCTGGCTGCCGGGCAGCACGGTCAACCTGGAAGTGGACGTGATCGCCCGCTACCTCGAGCGCCTGCTGCTGGGCGAGAAGGCGGCCCACGCCGGTCACGACGGCGGCATTACCGCCGCCTTCCTGGCCGACAACGGCTTCATGAAGTAACGATAACTTTCCGGCAGCTCGGGCTGAATCCCGGCCTGCGGACCCATACAGGACCGAACGCGGTTCTGTGAAGTGAGAGAGCCTGACAGATGGCACTGAATACGATTGAAGAACTGATTGCCGACATCCGCCTCGGGCGCATGGTCGTGTTGATGGACGACGAGGATCGCGAGAACGAAGGCGACCTGGTCATGGCGGCCACGCATGTGCGCCCCGAGGACATCAATTTCATGATCAAGTATGCGCGTGGCCTGGTGTGCCTGCCGATGACGCGTGAGCGTTGCGAGTCGCTGAAGCTGCCGCTGATGGTGACGCGCAACGGTTCCGGCTACGGCACCAAGTTCACGGTCTCGATCGAAGCCGCGACCGGCGTCAGCACCGGCATCAGCGCCGCCGACCGCGCCCGTACCATCCAGGCCGCGGTGGCGCGCGATGCCAAGGCCGCCGACATTGTGCAGCCCGGCCATATCTTCCCGCTGATGGCGGAGCCGGGCGGCGTGCTGCGCCGCGCCGGGCACACCGAGGCCGCCTGCGACCTCTCGCGCCTGGCCGGCCTCGAGCCTGCCGGCGTGATCTGCGAGATCATGAACGAGGACGGCACCATGTCACGCCGCCCCGATCTCGAGAAATTCGCCATCGAGCATAACCTCAAGATCGGCACCATCGCCGATCTCATCCACTATCGCATGGTCAACGAGCAGACTGTGCAGCGCGTGGATGTGCAGACCCTGCCCACCGAATACGGTGACTTCCGCCTGCATGTGTATCGCGATGCCGGCGGCAGCGATGTGCACGTGGCGCTGGTGAAGGGCGATCTGGACGGCAAGGTCGTACCCACCGTGCGCGTCCATGCGGTGAACTACCTGCGCGACTTGCTGCACGCCAAGTACCAGGGCCGCCTGGGCTGGAACCTGCAGAAGAGCCTGCAGGAAATTGCCGCCGCCGAGGCCGGCGTACTGGTGCTGCTGGGCCAGGATCATGCCTCCGCCGACATCGCCGGCCATATCGAGGAATTCTTCGGTCTGCGGCCGCGCGCCAGCGAAGGCTCCGGCTCCGGCATGTACCGCAATATCGGCACCGGCTCGCAGATTCTGCGCGACCTGGGCGTGAGCAAGATGCGCCTGCTGAGCTCGCCGATGAAATTCAACGCGCTCTCCGGCTTCGGCCTGGAGATCGTGGAATACGTGACGACCGAATGATTTTTTACTGCCCCGCAAGGGTGAGGGTCGGGGTGTCATGCCCGGCCCGCGGTGCCGGCAGGGACTGCCTTGGGGCTGTCCTGTACGGCACGGCCTGGCGGGAGCGGAAATGATGCAATCGAAGGGGAGACTGAAATGAGCAACATCAAGATCGTGGAAGGCGGGTTCAGCCAGGCCAATGGCCGTTACGCCATCGTCGTGGCGCGCTTCAACAGCTTTGTCGTGGAGTCGCTGCTGGCCGGCGCCCTCGACACCCTGAAGCGCCATGGCGTGACCGAGGACAACATCACCGTGGTGCGCGTGCCGGGCGCCTGGGAACTGCCGCTGGTGGCCAAGAAGCTGGCCGAAAAGAAGGGCCACGACGCCATCATCGCGCTCGGCGCCGTGATCCGCGGCGGTACCCCGCACTTTGATTTCGTCTGCAACGAAGCCGCCAAGGGTCTTGGCGTGGTTGGTCTCGAGTTCGGCCTGCCGGTTGTTTTCGGCGTGCTGACCACCGACTCCATCGAGCAGGCCATCGAGCGCTCCGGCACCAAGGCCGGCAACAAGGGCTCGGACGCTGCCCTCGGCGCCATCGAGATGGTCTCGGTGCTGCGCGCCCTGGCCTGACGGCGCGGGCCCGCGCTGCCGGCCAGGGCGCAGAGCAAGGTAGGTCGGGCTTCAGCCCGGCAGCGAAGGTGATTGTCGGGCTGAAGCCCGACCTACAGCGTTTTATTTCTGGTCGGGCTGGTGCCCGACCTGCAGAGTCAGCGGGCATGTCCCGGGTTGGTGAGTTTTGAGCAAAGACAACGGTTCCATTCGTCCTGCCGCGCGCCGCAAGGCGCGTCGCTTCGCCATGCAGGCGCTGTATGAGTGGGCGATCTCGCAGAATCCCATGTTCGAGATCGAGGCCCGCTATCGCGTCGACAACGATATGCACAAGGTCGACCTCGAGTATTTTCACGAGCTCATCCATGAAATCGTGAAGCAGTGCGAAGCCATCGACGATGCCTTCCTGCCGCATCTGGATCGCAAGTTCCATGAGCTTGACCATGTCGAGCGCGCCATCCTGCGCATTGGCACCTACGAGCTGCTGCATCGCATCGACGTGCCGTATCGCGTCGTGATCAACGAGGGCATCGAGCTGGCCAAGGATTTCGGCGCCACCGAGTCGCACAAGTATGTGAACGGCGTGCTGGATGGCGTGGCCAAGGATCACCGCAAGGTGGAGCGTTCCGCGCCGGATGACCGGGCGCCCCGGCGCTGACAGTGGACGGGATGGTCGCCGGCAAGGCCGGTCCGGCCCAAAAGGTCGGCCATGGACGGGAGTGAGCGGGCAATGGCGCAGAAAGGCGAGTTCGAGCTGATCCGGGAGTTTTTCCGGCGCCCGGTGGCGGATGCCGGCGTGCGCCTGGGCATTGGCGACGACGCCGCGCTGCTGGCGCTGCCTGTGGGCGAGGAGCTGGTGGTGACCACCGATACCCTGGTCGCGGGCCGGCATTTCCCCGACAGCGCGGCGCCTTTCGATATCGGCTGGAAAGCGCTGGCGGTGAACCTGTCCGACCTGGCGGCCATGGGCGCGCAGGCGCGGTGGGTCACGCTGGCGCTGACGCTGCCGGATAGTGACGAGACTTTCCTGCGTGAATTTGCGCGCGGCTTTTTTGCGCTGGCCGAGCGCGAAGGCGTGAGCCTGGTTGGCGGTGATACCACACGCGGGCCGCTCAGCATCACCGTGACTGCGCTGGGCTGTGTGCCCGCGGGCCTGGCGCTGCGTCGCGACGGCGCCCGCGCAGGCGATGATCTGTATGTTTCCGGATGCGTGGGCGATGCCGGCCTCGGGCTGCGTCTCGAACTCGGCCAGTGGCTGGATGAGCTGGCGCCGCTGGCGCGCGACACGGCGCTGCAGCGCCTGCACCGGCCCGAGCCGCGGCTCGCGCTTGGCCTGGCCCTGCGCGGCATGGCCAGCGCCTGCCTGGACGTGTCCGATGGTCTCGCGCAGGATCTGGGTCACCTGCTTGCCGCTTCCGATGTGGGCGCCGAGCTCGAACTGTCAGCCTTGCCCCGCAGTGCCGCGTTGGCGGACATCGATTCCGCCTTTGCCGACATCCTGGCGCTGACCAGTGGCGATGACTACGAGCTGCTGTTCACGGCGTCGCCGGAAGCCCGCAAGGCCATTGCCGCGTTGCCGCTGGCTTGCGCGCGCATCGGTCGTGTCACCGCGCAGGCAGGGCTGCGCTTCTTGCGCGCGGGCGTGCCGGTCGAGATGCCGGTGGCCGGGTTCACGCATTTCTAATGGATGGCCCTTCCGGGCGAAAAGGATCAAGACAGGCAATGGACAAGAAACCGGATTTGCGTGACCCCCTGCAGTTGCTGGCCTTCGGCTTCGGTAGCGGCCTTGCCCCGAAGGCGCCGGGCACGTTCGGCTCGCTGGCGGCGCTGGCCTGTTTTCCCCTGCTGGCGTTGTTGCCACTGCCGGCCTATCTGGCCGTGCTCGTGATCGCCTCGGTCGGGGGCGTGTACATCTGCGAGCATGCCGCCCGCGCCCTCGACGTGCATGACGATGGCCGCATCGTCTGGGACGAGTTCGCCGGCCTGTGGATCACGCTGCTGCCCCTGCTGCCCCTGCGCGAATGGAATGTCACGGCATTCCTGGGCCTGGGCGCGGGCTTTGCCCTCTTCCGTCTGTTTGATATTGCCAAGCCCTGGCCGATTGGGTATTTCGACAGGAGTGTCCCCGGCGGCTTCGGCATCATGCTCGATGACCTGATCGCGGGCGCGTTTGCCGCCCTGGCCCTGTTCGGGCTGTTGCGACTGCTGGCCTGACCCGGGGATCCGCCATGACCAGAGTGTTGAGCGTGTTGCTGCTGCTCCTGGCCGCCGGCCTGCCGGCAGTGGCCCCGGCGCGGGGCGGTGACCCGGCGGTGTCGGTGATCGGGCTGATCGGCGATCGCGCCATCCTGCGCATCAATGGCGAGCAGGCCATCCTGCGCAGCGGCGAGAGCCGGGACGACGTCACTCTGCTTCGCGTCGAGAAGGGCGAAGCGGTGCTGTTGGTCGGCAAGCGCGAAGTCCGCCTGGGCATGGGCATGGATACCGGCGGCATTGCCCCGCGCGAGCCCGGCGGCAGCATCGAGATCGCCATGACCGGCAATGGCCAGTTCATCGCCAATGGCATGATCAACGGCCGCGTCGTGGAGTTCCTGGTCGATACCGGCGCCAACTCGGTCTCGATGACCGCCGAGGATGCCCGCCAGCTCGGCATCGACTACCGCATCATCGGGAAGCAGTCGCGTTCAGCCACGGCCGGCGGCATCGTCGTGGCCTGGGTCGTCACCCTCAAGTCCGTTCAGGTGGGGCCGATCGTCGTCAAGAATGTGGTCGCCACGGTGCGCGAGGCCCCGCGCCACTCCCCCATCCTCCTGGGCATGACCTTCCTCAGCCAGGTCGACCTCCGGCAGGAGCGCAATCGCCTGCGCCTGACGGCGCGTTGAGACGGTTGCCGGTCCTGTCCGGCTGTTGTGCGGTCGCGGTGGCGGCGCACGGTGATACAATTCCCGGCCCCAGAGAGCGGAGAGTCCCGTGTCTGTCGTCTTTGTAGCTTCCTCGCGCCTGCCCACGCGCCACGGCACCTTCATGCTGCACGGTTTCGATGATCCCGAGACCGGCAAGGAGCATGTCGCCCTGGTCATGGGCAAGGTGAACGACGGCGAGCCCGTGCTGCTGCGCGTACACTCCGAATGCCTGACCGGTGACGGCTTTGGCAGCCTGCGTTGCGACTGCGGTCCGCAGCTCGAGGCGGCCATGCAGAAGGTCGCGCTGGAAGGCCGTGGCATCATCCTGTACCTGCGCCAGGAAGGTCGCGGCATCGGCCTGCTCAACAAGATCCGCGCCTACCATCTGCAGGACGAGGGCGCCGACACCGTCGAGGCTAACGAGCAGCTCGGCTTTGCGCCGGACCTGCGCGAATACTCGATGTGCGAGCACATGCTGCAGCATCTGGGTGTGCGCACCGTGCGCCTCATGACCAACAACCCGCGCAAGGTCGCCGCGCTGGAAGCCCATGGCGTGAAGGTGGTGGAGCGGGTCCCGCTCATGACCGGCCGCAATCCGCACAACGAACAGTACCTCGCCACCAAGCAGGGCAAGATGGGGCATATGTTCGAGCAGGGCGAGTAGGTCAGCCGTCAGGCCGGCAACCCTGCTTTGGCGTGCAATGGAGAAACCGGCCTTGGCCGGTTTTTTTGTGGGCGCTTGTGGCGCTGGTCTTCGGGCATAAGCTCCTGGCGTGTCGGACCGCAGTCCGACCGGCTTCTCAGGGCTTGGCCTCGGCGGCGGAAACCACGGTGAGCGCGGGCAGGATGTCGAGGCGGGTGCGGATGGCGCGCTCGATGCCGGCGGCGTCGAGGCCGCATTCGGCGAGCATCACGGCCGGCGAGGCATGCTCGATGAAGGCATCGGGAATGCCAAGGTTGAGCACCGGCAGCACGAGCTTTTCGCGGGCCAGGCACTCGTTCACCGACGAGCCGGCGCCCCCCATCACGGCATGCTCCTCCACCGTCACCAGCAGCTTGTGTGACAGCGCCATTTCGCGGACGAGAGCCTCGTCGAGCGGCTTGATGAAGCGCATGTCGACGACGCTGGCATTGAGTTTCTCGGCGGCGGCCAGCGCGGGCGCGAGCGTGGTGCCGAAGGCCAGGATCGCCACTTTCTCACCACGACGCCGGACCAGGCCCTTGCCGATAGTCAGGGCTGTCATCGTCTTCTCGATCCGGGCGCCGGGACCGGTGCCGCGCGGATAACGCACCGCTGCCGGGCCCTTGTGCTCGAAGCCGGTGAAGAGCATCTGCCGGCACTCGTTCTCGTCGGAGGGCGCCATGATCACGATATTGGGCACGGTGCGCATGAAGGCGTAATCGTAGACGCCGGCATGCGTGGGGCCGTCCTCGCCGACGAGGCCGGCGCGGTCGATGGCGAAGGTGACGTCGAGGTTCTGCAGCGCCACGTCGTGTACGAGCTGGTCGTAGCCGCGCTGCAGGAAGGTGGAGTAGATGGCGACCACCGGCTTGACGCCCTCGCAGGCCATGCCCGCGGCCAGCGTGACGGCGTGTTGCTCGGCGATGGCAACGTCGTGGTAGCGCTCGGGGAAAGCCTGCGCGAACTTCACCATGCCAGAGCCCTCGCACATGGCCGGCGTGATGCCGACGCAGCGCGTGTCGGCGGCGGCCATGTCGCACAGCCAGTCACCGAACACGTCGGAATATTTCGGCTTTTTTTGCAGCGGACTGAGCGGCTTCTCGCGCTCGGCCAGGGGCGCGATCTTGGTGATGGCGTGATAGCCGATGGGGTCGGCCTCGGCGGGGGCAAAGCCCTTGCCCTTGGTGGTGTAGACATGCAGCAGCTGTGGACCCGGCGCGTCGCGCAGGTTGCTGATGGTGGTGACCAGGGACTCGAAGTCGTGGCCGTCGATGGGGCCGACGTAATTGAAGCCGATGGACTCGAACAGCGCGCCCGGCGAGTTCACCAGGTGTTTCATGCTCTCCTCGGCGCGGCGCGTGAAATTGAGTGTGGCCGGCATCGCCGAGAGCACGCGCTTGCCGCCCTCGCGCAGCGCGATATAGGTCTTGCTGGCCCAGATGCGCGCGAAATAGTTGGAGAGTCCGCCGACGTTCTTGGAAATGGACATGCCGTTGTCGTTGAGGATGACGAGCATGTTGGCGCCTTGGTGGGCGGCGTCGTTAAGCGCCTCGAAAGCCATGCCGGCGGTCATGGCGCCATCGCCGATGACGGCGCAGACCTTGCGCGGGCTGCCGGTCATGCGCGCGGCCAGGGCCATGCCGAGGGCGGCGGAAATGGAGGTGGAGGAGTGGCCGACGCCAAAGGTGTCGTAGGGTGATTCCTCGCGGCGCGGGAAGGCGGCCAGGCCGTCCTTGTGGCGCATGGTCAGCATCTGCTCCTTGCGCCCGGTGAGGATCTTGTGCGGATAGGCCTGGTGGCCGACGTCCCAGACCAGGCGGTCGTTGGGCGTCTCGTAGCAGTAGTGCAGGGCGATGGTGAGCTCGACCACGCCGAGGCCGGCGCCAAAGTGGCCGCCGGTCTGGCCGGTGCACCACAGCAGGTACTCACGCACTTCACGGGCGAGTTCGGGCAGGGCCTCGGCCGGCAGCGTGCGCAGCTTGTCGGGCGTCGGCACCTGGTCCAGCAGCGGCGTGTCCGGCCGCTCGCGGGGAATCTCGGTGAAGGGAGTGCGTAGCGTGAACATCGGGCAGCCCGTCCTGGCAGGGATGGCAATTATAACGAAGGGGGCCGGGGCCGGAGAATGAAATCGCGGTGAAGTGATGGAGCGCCGGTAACCGGGTTGGCCGCGGCTGATCGGCTGAAATACTGATCTGGCTGGGCAGGTTCCAGAGGCTATGGGAAGGGGGCCACGGAGAGGCCGGGCGATCAGTGGTCGCGGGCAACCAGGAAGTCGGCCAGCTCGCGCAGCGGCGCGGCGGCCTCGCCCAGGGGTGCCAGGGCGGCCACGGCCTCGTCGTGCAGGCGCGAGGCCAGGGCCTGGGCGGCCTGCAGGCCGAGCAGGGCGGGATAGGTGGACTTGGCGCGGGCCTCGTCGCTGCCGGCGGGCTTGCCGATGCGGGCGGTGTCGCCGATCACGTCGAGCACGTCGTCATGAACCTGGAAGGCCAGGCCCAGGCGGTCGGCAAAGCGGTCGAGGGCGACGCGCTGGTCGGCGCTGGCGCCGCCGGCGATGGCGCCCAGGGCCACGGCGGCGCGGATGAGGGCGCCGGTCTTGTGGCGGTGGATCTGCTCCAGGGCCTCGACGCCCAGGCCCTGGCCTTCGGCGGCAAGATCCAGGGCCTGGCCGGCGGCCATGTGGGCGCCGGCCTCGGCCAGTACCCGCACTTGTGCGGCAATGGCCGAGGCCGGCAGGAGACTGTCGGTCAGGGCCACGAAGGCCAGGCTCTGCAGGAGATCGCCGGCGAGCAGGGCGGTGGCTTCGTCAAAGGCCTTGTGGCAGGTGGGCAGGCCGCGGCGCAGGTCGTCGTCGTCCATGCAGGGAAGGTCGTCGTGGACCAGCGAGTAGCAGTGGATCAGCTCGACGGCAATGGCGGCCGGGTCGGCCTGCTCCGGGCCGGCGCCTACGGCGCGGGCCGCGCCATAGACCAGCGCCGGGCGCACGCGCTTGCCGCCGTTCATGGCGGCGTAGCGGGCGGCGGCTGCCAGACGCTCCGCAGGGCCGGCGCGGCCGGTGAGGAAGGTGTCGAGGGCGTGGGGCAGGCGCTGGCGCGCAAGGGCCAGCAGGGAGTCGTCAGGCGTCGGCATCGTCGTCGTCGAAGAGGGAATACTCGACGCTGCCATCGGGCTTCTCGAGCAGCAGCTGCACTTTCTGTTCGGCCTCGGTCAGCGCCAGCTGGCAGTCCCGGGTCAGGCGGATGCCATCCTCGAAGGCCTTGAGGGCGTCCTCGAGGCTGAGTTCGCCGCTTTCGAGCAGGTGCACCTGCTTTTCGAGCTCGGCGAGGGCCTTTTCAAAATCGATGGCTTTGGGCTTGCGGGCCATGGCGGGAACCGGACGGGGGAAAGCGCGAACAGTAGCCGCGCGCCGGCAGGGGGTCAATTGCGCAGGGCGGGTGCGGGCGCATCCAGAGGCTGGTGTGGCTGTTGGGGGGCTTGCCGGGCAGAGTGCATCAGGGACTGGCGATGGGCCAGGGACGGGGGCCACCGTGACGGGGTCGCGCCGCGTGAATAATCGACCGCCCCCGGCGCTGTCGACTGTTGTCCCGGCCCCGGCCCGGCTAGCATCGGGGCCTGCGCCCCAGTGAGTCCTTCCATGTCGTTTCTTCCCAGCAAGGCCGCGGTCCACCGCGTCATCTTCGGCACCGATACCCCGGGCGGTCGTCTCTTTGACGAGGTCCTGATCGTCGTCATCCTGCTCAGTGTCGCGGTCGCCATCTTCGACTCGGCCGTGCAGGAGGGCGCCTGGCAGCAGGTGTTCACTGTTCTGGAGTGGGGCTTCACCCTGCTCTTCACGGTGGAGTACCTGTTGCGGCTCTGGTGTTCGCCGAATCCCTCGCGCTACGCGCGCAGCTTCTACGGCATCATCGACCTGCTCGCGACGCTGCCTGCCTATCTGGCGTATTTCTATTCAGGCGCCGGCATGCTGCTAGTGATCCGTCTCGTGCGCGTGCTGCGCATCTTTCGCATCCTGAAGCTGCTGGCCTATGTGGAAGAGGCCAACGTGCTGATGGTCAGCCTCTATGCGTCGCGCCGGAAGATCCTGGTTTTCCTGTCGTCCGTGTTTGTGGCGGCGATCGTGTTCGGGTCGCTGATGTATGTGGTGGAGGGCCCGGAAAACGGCTTCAGCAGCATTCCCAAGGGCATTTACTGGGCGGTGATCACGATTACCACGGTGGGCTATGGCGACATGGTGCCGCACACGCCGCTGGGCCAGGCGCTGGCGGCGGTCGTCATGCTCGTGGGTTATTCGGTGATCGCGGTGCCGACCGGCATCGTCACTTCGGAGTTGCTCTACCAGATGCAGCGCCGCCACAACGACCGGCACTGTCCGGGATGCGCGGCCAGTGGCCATGAGCCCGATGCGCAGTTTTGCCGCCATTGCGGCACCCCTCTGGCGGAGCCCGCTGAAATCACCTGACGCGCAGCAGTCCGGGCGCGACCAGCACGAGCAGTACCCCTACCAGCACGGGACCGAAGGGCTGGTCGTATTGCAGGGCGAGCACAAAGGCCACGGCATAGCCGGCGATGCCGGTGGCCACGGCGATCAGCAGTCCCGCCTTCCAGTGCGGCGCGATGCGGAAGGCCAGCCAGGGCGGCAGGAATACCAGCGCGAAGGCGCCCATGAGGCCGATGGCGCCGGTGGCCAGCGCCAGCAGCAGCGCCACGGCAAGATCGAAGCTGAGGTGCCAGCGCCAGGCGGACAGGCGATTGGCGGCCTCGTGCGCCGGAAAGAAGCGCGCGCGCAGCAGGCGCCGGTTCCACCACGGCGTGAGCGCGAGCGTGAAGCCGCCGCCCACCGCCAGCGCCACCAGCTGGTCGCGGTTGGCAAAATACAGTTGTCCGTCCGCAAGCGCATGCGACAGCGACTCGCCAACGGCAGTGTTCGCCGCCACCAGGAAAAGCGTCGCCCAGCCGGCCAGCATCATCAGCGCATAGCCGCCAGTCCCTTCCCGCTTCAGCAGTTGCTTGAGCCCCACCGCGATCGCGGCGCCGGCCGCACCCGAAACCAGCAGCGGCAGGTGCAGCGCCGCGCCCGTGAGGTGGCAGGCGGCGGCCACGTGCGCGAGGCCGAGCGCCGCCAGCCACTCGCCGCGCAGGCGCAGGTAGCAGCCCAGCAGCGGCAGCAGGGCGGCGGCGAGCAGGCCCACCAGCAGCGGCACGCGAAACAGCGGGTCCAGCAGCAGGGCCATCATGGCGCAGCTCCGGTGTCGAGGTCGCTCAAATGGCGGGCGGTGACATCGATGCGCTCGTCGCAGACCGCGCCCATGAATTCCGCATCGTGGCTGATCAGCAGCAGGCTGTGGCCGGGACGACGTGCGCGCAGCCAGCCGGTCAGCAGCGTCACGCCATCGGGGTCGAGATTGTTGGTGGGTTCGTCTAGCAGTGCGACCTGCGCCGGCGAGGCGAGGCAGGCCCAGACTGCGAGCAGCTGGTACTGGCCGCCGGAGAGGCTGTCGATGCGACGGTCCGCCAGCGCGGCCAGGCGCTCGGGCAGGGCCTCGCGGTCGGCATCGAGCAGGCGCAAATAATCGCGCACCGACAGCGGCACCTGCTCCAGGCGGACCGGGTGCTGCTGCTGACAGGCAAAGGTCACGCCCGCGCCGCGCGCCAAGGTGCCGCTGAAAATGCGGGCCTGGCCATAGAGGGCTTTTAGCAGTGTCGATTTGCCGCAGCCATTGGCGCCGACAATGCCGAGCGCGCGCTCCGGCGGCAGCGTGAAGGACAGGGGGCCCAGCACGGGGGCGGCATAGCCCACGACAAGATCGGTCACGGTCAGCAGCACGGCCGGTTCTCCCTTTTCAGCGTGCGGCGGCAAGCGCTTTCGTCCATTGCCCGATGAGGGCGAAATAGGCGCTGGCGGTGGCGCTCGCGGGCGGATCGATGGGCAGCGCGAGGTGTTTCCAGCCGAGCTGCTGCGCGAGGGTTTCGAGGCCGGCATTCGACTGGTAGAGGGTGTGCAGGATGACGCCCTTGCCACCGCGCAGCTGGCCTACCAGCCGGGCCAGGTGCGCCGCGGTGGGCGGCATGCCGGGCAAGGGCTCCACGTAGCCGAGGATGGGCACGTTGAAGCGCGCCATCAGGTAGTCGGCGTCCTTGTGGTAGAGCAGGGCGCCGGGCACGCCGGCCAGCTGTTGCTGCCAGGCGGGGAGTTGCGCCTGCACGGCCTGCTGGAAGCGTTGCGCGCCGGCACGGTAGGCAGCGGCGTTGGCAGGATCGAGTCTGGCGAGGCGCTCGGCGAGGGCCAGGCCGGCATCAGCCATGCGCACCGGGTCCATCTGCACATGCGGATTGCCCATGGGGTGCACATCGCCCTTGGCGCGATCGGCGACCTGTTTCGCAAGCAGCGGCACTTGCGCGGCAATCTCGAAGTAGCCGTCCTGGCCGGGCAGGATCCGGGGATTGGCTGCCGAGCTGATGGCCAGCGGCAGCCAGCCGCTCTCGAGTTCGGCGCCGATGGCGACCACGAGGCGCGCGCCGCGCAGCGCGCGCATCATCGAAGGCTTGACCTGCAGGGTGTGCACGTCGCGGTCGGGCGGGGCCAGGGTCGTAATCGTGATGGCGGTGCCGCCGACTTCGCGCAGCAGCATTTCCGCCGAGGTCGTGGTGGCTACGGTGGCGAGTGCCGCCTGCGCCTGGGCGCTGGCGAAAAGGGCGGTGAACAGCAGGGCGGCAAGAGCGCGCATGACAAACTCCGGATGGGGTCGCGCGCATGTGGCGACCCGTGTTGTGTTCATTTCTAGCGGGAATTGCCGGGCGGGGCCAGTCCGACGCCCGCTTTGTGTCGGAGCTAGTCCGGTTTTGTCGGGTCGGGCCGGGGCGCCGGTGTTGCCGCCGCAGCGCCTGGCCCGGGGTGCTGCCTGCGGCCTGGCGTCGGTTCCGGCAGGTTGCTTTGCCATCGGCAGGTCGGGAGGAATCCCGATCTGCCTCGCCAGGCATTTGCCAGTCGGGATAAATCCCGACTGGAAAGATGCCGCCCCCTCTGGTGGAAAAGCTTCCTAGAAGGGGTGTGCCCCATGGGCGCCCAGCGACAGGGTGTAGGTGAGCAGCACCTGGTCGAGTTCGGTTTCCACGCCGCTCTCGTCGGTGATCGTGCCCTTGGCCGCCTGCAGGCGGATGCGCGAGAACTCGCTGGGCTTGAAGCCCACCGCCGCGGTCCAGCGCGAAGATTCGCCAAAGGCGGTGGTGGCGCCGGCCTCGGTCAGTTCGTTGGTGGCGCCGGTGGCGTCATGGCGCAGGCCCAGGGTCCAGCGCGGCGCGATGCCGTAGCTGGCGGCCACATAGTAGCCGTCCTGCTCGCCGGAGACTCCGTCACCAACGGCCAGGGGCGCAGCGGCGGCGGTCGCGGCCACTGCCATGTCCTTCTCCAGCCGCAGGTACTCGGCGGCGAGCTTGAAGTCGCCGGCGCCCTTCTCGCCCTTGCCGTCGAACTTGTAGACGAGGTCGGTGCCGTAAAGGGTCTGGCTGCCGTCGAGAAAGAGTTCGTCGCCGGAGAGCGCGGTCTCGTCCTCATCGAGCAGTTGCTGGTACTGGCCGGCACGGGCAAGGGACAGGCCGAGCTGCAGGGCGTGGTCGTCACCGAGGTCGGGCGCGGCCTTGATAAAGGCGGTGACGAGGCGGGGGCCGTCGTCGCTCTCCGGCAGGGCGCCGGCGGTCGCGGTCATGACGGATTCAGCGTCCTCGGCGTCGATCACGGTGCCAAGGCGTTCCTGGTGATTGCCTTGCAGCGCCTCGGCGCCCAGCAGGAGGTAGAAAGGTGCCGGCGCCAGCCAGGTGAGTTGCACGCCGGCATCGGCCAGGCCGTGCTCGCCGAGCAGGGCGCCGTAGGCCAGGTTCTGGTCGTCGAAGTCCCAGGCGTGCGGATGCTGCACATTGTGATAGCCGATATCGCTGAGGAACTTGCCGGCCTTGACCTTGAGGCCGGCGGGCAGCAGGCGGGTCTGCAGCCAGGCCTCCTCGACCTCGGCCTCGCCCTCGCTGCTGAAAGTGCCGATAAAGCGGGCATCAAAGTAGGGGTCGACGGTGGCGGAGAGCACCAGCTCGGATTCGCCCAGGCGGAAGCCGGTACCGGCATGGCCGCCGTGTTCATCGAAATGGGTGCCGTGCAGGATGCCGGCCGCTTCCTCGATGAGCTCTCCGCCCTCCCCCCCGGCGTTGTCGTGGGCGTACTGGCCCGTAAGGATCAGCGAGAGTTGCGGATTGAAGGCGCTGCCGGAGGTCACGGCGCCGGCCATGTCCTGGGCATGGGTGGCGGACAAGGGGGCAACGCAGAGCAGCAGGGCGGCCAGGGAAGGGGACGGCAGGGCAGGGCGCATGGCGTTATCCTGTAACGAGAGTTGGGGCCGGTGGCGCTAGTGTATTGTTATAATATAACAATACAAGAGACCGATACGGTTGCCCCGGTTCTGGTCTGGACGCCGCCCGTGTTTCGGATAGATTGGGGCCGCCTGTCAGGGCCATGCAAAGGAGAGACGACGACGTGACACAACATGCCGACCTGGAAGCGATCCGCAGGGACTGCCAGCAACTGGTGCGCAAGCGGGCGCTGGTTTCGGCAGGGGCGGCGGTGGTGCCGGTGCCCCTCCTGGACCTGGTGGTGGATGCCCGCATCCTGATGGTGCTGCTGCCGGAGATCAGCCAGCGCTTCGGGCTTGACCCGGAGGGCATCGATCGCCTGGATGCAGAGCACCAGCGCGCGGCCTGGCGGGTGATCCGCCAGCGCGGCAGCCAGCTCATCGGCATCGTGCTGACGCGGCAGCTGGTGCGCCAGGCCTTCATGGGCTTTGCCGGGCGCCTGGTGGCGCGCCAGATCGCCAAGTTCATCCCGCTGGGCGGGCAACTGGTGGCGGCGGGCCTGGGCTATTTCGTGATGCGCAAGATGGCCTACCGGCACATCGATGACTGCTTTGCCGTTGCCCGGGAAGTGGCGGCGCGCTGAAAGCCGCCAGGCTTCAGCGGGCGTCAGGATGCTCGGCGCGAAAATCCTCAGCCGGCTCGACGTGGATGAGGATGTCGGTCTCGGCAAACACCGCGCGCACCACGTCCTCCAGTGCGTCGCAAAGCACATGGCCCTCATGCACTGTCCAGGCGCCGGGCACCAGCAGGTTGAATTCCACGAAGCGCCGGGTGCCCGCCTTGCGCGTGCGCAGGCCGTTGAGCTCGGTGCCCGGCGTGAGGCCGGCGCGCAGCGCCTGCTCGATGGCCTGGAACTCGGCGGGCGGCAGTTGCAGGTCCATGAGGCCGTTCACCGAATGCAGCATCAGGTGCAGGCCGGTGCGCACGATATTGAGCGCGACCGCCAGCGCAATCAGCGGATCCAGCCACCAGGCCGTGGGAAAGACCAGCAGCAGGCCGAGCGCTGCCAGCACCCCCACGGAGGTCCAGACATCGGTGAGCAGGTGATGGGCATTGGCCTCGACGGCCAGGCTGCCCTCGCGGTGCGCGACGCGCATCAGCCACCACGCGGCGGCGCCGTTCACCAGCGTCGCGGCCAGCGAGAGCAGCAGCCCGATGTCGAGCTGCTGCAGTGGTGGTGGCGCCAGAAAGCCCTGCACCGCCTGCCAGGCAATGGAGACGGCGGCAATCAAGACCAGCATGCCCTCGGCGCCGCTCGCGAAATATTCCGCCTTCTCGTGACCAAAGGGATGATCGTCGTCGGCGGGAAGGGCCGCCATGCCGAGCAGCACGAAGCCCAGGCAGGCCGCGGTCAGGTTGACCAGCGACTCCATGGCGTCGGAATAGAGCCCGACCGAACCGGTGAGGCTCCAGGCTCCGAACTTGAGGGCCATGGTGGCGAGGGCGGCCGCCATCGACAGCAGCATGGCGCGCTGCACCCGTGAGCGGATCACGAAAAGTCTGTGCATCAACGGTCCTTGGATCCCGCAAGAGTGCCCGCAGGCGGGGTACTGAAAAAAACGGGCCTCGCAGATGCGAGGCCCGGGGAGCCAGCTGGCGTTCTGATGGCGACGGACGCAGCAGCGGCCGCGCCCGCAGTCAGATGGGCTTGGAGCCGTAGTTGCTGACCGGCTTCTGGGGCGGGTCAGTGGTGACGTCCGGCGGAATCTCCTGGATCCGGCCACCCTTGGCCAGGAAGCGTTCCATTTCCTCTTCGAGCTGGCGGCGCAGCGCTTCCTTGCTGGAGACCGTCAGCGTTTCGGCGTCGTCGAGATCGGCACGGGGCGCAGGGGCTTCTCCGCCACCCGCATTCGCGCTGACCTCTGCTTCGCCACTCTCTTCCGCCTCGTCCTCGACTTCGTCGTCGACCGGATCGGCGGTTTCATCTACTTCATCGTAATCGTCATTGGCCATGATGCTCGCCTCTCAACAAGACCAGTTCGCAAATGCAGGCCATCCTTGCCCGCGTTCAATACGGCCCATGTATAGAACACGAGGCCGGGTTTGTCAGCGCATTTTCTGCAGTTGTACTTTGCTTTTCCAGCCTTGAGCGTGAGTGAGTGACTGTGCTAGTGGCGCGCTGCCGGCCGGCGGCCTTGCGACAGACGGCAAGGCGGTGCAATTGTTGTCAGCAAATACAACATCCTGGCGAGCGGAACGCGAGTGTCACCTGAGATGCGCGGGCCGTTCAGGCGGCGATGAAGCCCCGGATATTGGCGACGGTCGCCTCGAGCAGGCGCTGGCGCGCACCCCGGCTGACCCAGGCGCAGTGCGGCGTGACCAGGAGGTTGGGCAGGCCGGCGCACAGGAGCGGGTGATCGGGCGGCGGCGGTTCCACGGACAACACGTCCAGGCCGGCGCCGCCCAGGTGGCCCTGGCGCAAGGCGTCAAGCAGCGCGGCTTCGTCGACAAGGCCGCCGCGCGCGGTATTGATGAGCAGGGCGCCGGGCTTCATGCACGCCAGGCGTTTGGCGTTGATGAGTCCGGTGGTGGCCGGCGTCAGCAGCGTATGCAGCGACACCACGTCGGCGTCGCGCAGCAGGGTCTCGAGCGGCACACGTCCGGGCTCTGCGCCGGCATGGCCCTCGGCGACCAGCACGCGCATGCCGAAGGCCGCGCCCAGGCGCGCCACGGCACGGCCGAGTTCGCCGTGGCCGATGATGCCGAGGGTGGCGCCTTCGAGGTCGAGCACCGGATAGTCCATGAGGCAGAACGTGGGGCTGGCCGACCAGCGTCCGTTGCCGGCGTCGCGGCCGGCCTCGCCGAGGCGGTTGGCGAGGGCCAGCAGCAAGGCAAAGGTGTGCTGGGCCACGGCGGCGGTGCCGTAGCCCTGGACATTGGCGACCTGGATGCCGCTCGCGGCCGCGGCGGCAAGATCGATATTGTTGGTGCCGGTCGCGGTCACGGCGATCAGGCGTAGCGTCGGGCAGGCGGCCATGACGGCGGCGTCGATCACGACCTTGTTGGTGATGGCGATGCTCGCTCCCGCGAGGCGGGCGACGGTGTCGGCGGGCGCCGTGCTGTCGTGCAGCACCAGATCGAGCGGCAGTGCCCGCAGCGTGCCGAGGTCGAGATCGGCGGGCCGCAGGCTGGCAAAGTCGAGGCAGATGGCGCGGGCAGTCACGGGCAGTTTGCTTTCAGCTGGCGGTTGACGCTCGCGACGTGCTCGCGGCGCTGGCCGTCATCGAGGAAGTGGCGTTCGCCATTGTCGTCGGTGTAGTAGGTGGCGCGGCCTTCCATGCCCTGCAGCTCGTGGCGCAGGCGCTGGCACTGCGCTTCCCGCTCGTCACGCTGTCGGGCGGCTTGCCGGGCAGAATATTCCCGCTCCGCCGCCTCGGCTTGCAGGACCTGGTTGAGCCGGCGCTGGCGTGCGCTGCGCTCGGGATCAGTGCCGTAGGTGTTGCCGGGCTGGGGTGTTTCAATGGCTTCCGCCGGCTTGCCGGTGCCGGCGGCGCTGTCGCCAAAGTGCACGCGGCCCTGGGCGTCAGTCCATTTATAGATTTCCGCGCCGGCCGGGAGGCTGGCGGCGAGTAGCAGCAATGCGACGGCCTTGTGCATGGCGACTCCGCGCAGAAAAGGAAACGGGCGGTCAGGCCGCCCGTTTCGCATTGTTTTATTGCAGCGGCTGGTCGGTCTCGCCCTGTTCCTGACGCTTGCGCTGCGCTTCGGCGAAGACGGCATCGAAGTTCACCGGGGCCAGCAGGAGCTGCGGGAAGCTGCCGCGGGTGACGATGTCGGAAACCGTCTCGCGGGCGTAGGGGAAGAGCACGTTCGGGCAATAGGCGCCGAGCAGCTGCGAGAGCTGGTTGTCGGGCACGCCTTCGATGAGGAAGATGCCGGCCTGCTTCACTTCGACAAGGAAGGCGGTGGCGTTGTCGTTCTTCACGGTCACGGTCAGGGCGAGCACGACTTCATAGTTCTTGCCGTCTTCCATGCGGCTGGCCTGGGTCGACAGCTCGATGCTGACTTCCGGCTGCCAGGCGGCCAGGAAGGTCTTGGGGGCGTGCGGCGCCTCGAACGACAGGTCCTTCACATAAATGCGCTGGAGCGCGAACTGGCCCTGGGCCTGCTGCTGTTCAGACATGGAAACTTCCTTTCTTTCTGTTGGGCGTAGTGGGTGAGGGTTAGGGCAAAGCCGGTTCAGGCCGACAGTTTGGCGTCAAGCTCGCCGGCACGTTCCAGGGCGTAGAGCTCGTCGCAGCCCCCGATGTGCTCGTCGTTGATGAAGATCTGCGGCACCGTGCGCTGGCGCGTACGCGCCACCAGTGCCTGGCGGGCGTCGGCGTCACCACTCACGTCCACTTCTTCAAAGGCGACGCCCTTGCGCTGCAGCAGCATCTTGGCGCGTACGCAGTAGGGGCAGAAGGTGGTGCTGTAGATGACGACCGAGGCCATTTCACTTCTTCCGGACAAGGGGCAGCGACTGGCCTTTCCAGCCGCTGATGCCGCCATCGAGCTTGTAGACACGGGTGAGGCCGGCGGTACGCAGTTGCATGCCGGCGGCACCGGCGGTCTGGCCGATGTTGCACACGACAACAATGGGGCGGTCCGCCTCGGTTTTCAATTGTGCGATGTGGTCATTCAGCTTCGCGTAGGGAATGCTTTCGCTGCCGGCGATATGGCCGTTGCGGAACTCGGCGCCATCGCGGATGTCGATGACGCGGGCATTCTCCTTGTTGACCAGGAGGCTGAGCCCCTGGGGGGTGACGGACTGTCCGCCGCGGCCCATTTCATTGACGAAGAAAAGCGTCACGAGGGTCAGGAAGGCCCCCGCCAGCAGGTAATGGTTGAGCAGGAAGGTAAGGAACTGTTCCATGGAAACGGTGGGGTCTGGCCTGAAAAGGCCGGCAGTATACCCCAGCCTATCGCTGGCCGCGCCGGGGTTGTCGGGGGTGGGGAGGGGGCAAGGACCGGGTGCGGGCGGATGGGTTCCGGCCCTGCCGGCGGAGTGACGGCTGGCCTGCCCGGTCGGCAGGGAGGGGCTGCACGAAAACAGTCGCGGCCTGGCTGCCGGGCTTCAGGCGGCTGGCTGGGGCGCCCGGGCGTGCGGTCAGACGCGCGGACTCTTGAGCTCTTCCCGCAGGCGGCAGAAGCGCTCGAAGCGGCCGGTGGCGATCTCGCCGGCGGCGACGGCGACCTTGAGCGCGCAGCCCGGCTCCTCGCGGTGGGCGCAGTTGCGGAAGCGGCAGGTGCCGAGGAAGGGCTGGAACTCGACATAGCCGGCCAGCAACTGCTCCTCGTCGATGTGCCAGAGCCCGAACTCGCGGATGCCGGGTGAGTCGATCAGCAGGCCGGCGTCCGGCAGGTGGAAGAGGCGGGCGGTGGTCGTGGTGTGCTGGCCGAGCCGGGAGGCGCCGGAGAGGGGGCCCACGCGCTGGTCCGCGTCGGGTAGCAGCACGTTGACGATGGAGGACTTGCCGACGCCGGACTGGCCCACGAACACCACGACCTGGTCCCCGATCAGGGCCAGGAGGTCTTCGAGCTGGCCGGTGCTGGCGCTGATGTTCCGGGTTTCGTAGCCGATGGCCTCGTACTGGGCCAGCAGGGCGTCCATGGCGGGCGCGAGCTCGGGCGTGATGAGGTCGGCCTTGTTCATGAGGATGACCGGGCGGATGCCGGTCAGCTCGCAGGCGACCAGGTAGCGGTCGACGAGCAGGGCCGAGGGCTCGGGAAAGGGCGAGATCACTAGCAGGATGCAGTCGATATTGGCCGCCACCGGCTTCAGCTTGCCGTAGGCATCGGGCCGCACCAGCAGGCTTTGCCGCGGCAGCAGGGCGGTGACCACGCCCAGGGCGGGGCCGGCCTCTTCGCTGGCGGCGGGGGCGGTGGGCGGCTGCCAGATGACGCGGTCGCCGGTGACCAGGGCCTCGAGGTTGGCGCGCAGGTGGCAGCGCACGACCTGGCCGCGCTGCTCGCCCTGCAGGGCCTCGACCTCGATCTGGGTGCCGTAGTGGGCGGTGACCAGCCCTTCCTGCTCGGCGCCGAGCTCGCCGCTGTCGAGGAGCGCGGAGGCGGCGGCATCACGCCGGCCGGCGCGGGCGATGCGCTCGTCCTGGATGCGCTGGACACGGAAGGCTTGCTGGCGGGAAAGCTTGCGTTTGCTCATGAGGTCTCGGCCGCGGTGGGGCAGGGGTCTGCTATCATGCCGGGCTTGCGCTATTAGGCCGCATTCTGCCACTGGAGCCGTGCATGAGCAGCAATAAAGAAGGGAACCTGATCTGGATCGACCTGGAGATGACCGGCCTCGACCCGGACAAGGACCGGATCATCGAGATCGCCACCATTGTCACGGACTCCCGCCTCAATGTCCTGGCCGAAGGGCCGGTGTTCGCGGTCCACCAGAAGGACATGGTGCTGAACGGCATGGACGAGTGGAATACCCGCCAGCACGGCGGCTCCGGCCTGATCGAACGCGTGCGCCGCAGCAAGACCGACGAGGCCATGGCCGAGGCCGAGACCCTGGAGTTCCTGAGCCGCTTTGTGGATCCGCGCAAGTCGCCCATGTGCGGCAACTCCATCTGCCAGGACCGCCGCTTCCTGTACCGGACCATGCCGAAGCTGGAAGCCTTCTTCCACTACCGCAACCTCGACGTCAGCACCATCAAGGAGCTGGCGCGCCGCTGGTACCCGGACCTCATGGGCAATTTCACCAAGCAGAGCTCCCATCTCGCCATGGACGATATCCGCGACTCCATTGCCGAGTTGCGCTACTACCGCGAGTATTTCTTCCGCCTGCCCAGCGCGGACTGAGCCCGCTGGCGGGGTCGACGGCTGCGCGCCTGTCGGTGCCGCTTGCAGTGCATCCCCTCGCGACTGGTCGTCGCCCCCGGCGGCCGTATTCTGACTTTTGACCCCGCTGGAGCGCCCTGTGGCTCCGGGCGCGGCGAGGCCATGGCGGCCCCGCACCAGGGGCGCGGCGGTCCCGATATGGCTCCCGGGTCACTAATAAAGGAGCCATTGTCCTTTTTTGTGATGCGGACTGCCGGGCCGGCCCTGTCGGGACGCGCGAAAAAACCAAGAATTCGACGGATTGAAACCCCCTGGGGATTTGCCATGCGCGCCACCTTTTTATTCCTGTGCCTGATTGCCGGTTTTGCCCAGGCCGACCCCCGCGGCGACGAGCTCGCCCAGGCCGCCGACCGCCAGTTGCACGGGCACGGCGACTCCGAGTCCCGCCTCGTCATGACCCTCATCAGCCCCCGTGGCGAAACCGCCACCCGCGAGTTGCGCGTGCGCAGCCGCGAGCAGGACGGGGCAGAGCGCACCCTCATGATTTTCGACACGCCACGGGATGTGGCGGGCACGGCCCTGCTCTCCGAGAGCGGGCCCCAGGGCGAGGACCAGCAGTGGCTGTACCTGCCGGCGGTGAAGCGCGTGAAGCAGATCGGCTCGCGCAACCGTTCCGGGCCTTTCATGGCCTCGGAGTTCGCTTTCGAGGACATCGCCACGCCCTATTGGCAGAAGTACCGCCACCGCTACCTGCGCGACGAGAAGTGCGGCGTGCTGGATTGTCATGTGCTGGAGCGCGAGCCGCTGGACGAGAACTCCGGCTACAGCCGCCAGCTGGTCTGGCTGGACCGGGCCGACAAGCTGGTCCGCCGCATCGAGTTCCACGATCGCCAGGGCAACCTGGTCAAGACCTATACCGCCACCGGCTTCCAGCGCCACCAGGGCCGCTTCTGGCGCCCGGCGGAAATGCTCATGGTCAATGCCCGCAACGGCCGCCAGACGCGCCTGGCCTGGAGCGGTTTCCGCTTCGGCATCGGCCTGGCGGAAAGCGACTTCAACCAGAACGCGCTGCAGCGGGTGAAATGAGGCGCGCCTTTGCGGGGGGGCTGCTGGCGGCGCTGGCCGCCGCGGCGCCGGCGCAGGCTTGGGAGCAGCGCCAGGAGCTGGGGCTCGAGGCCTTCGGTTTTGCGGAAGCGGGCGCACAGGGCCAGTCCCGCAGTGATCTGGCGGCGAGCTGGCGTGGCGAATTCTGGCGCAGCTGGAACGACGGCCGTGACGTGATCACGGCGGTGCCGTATGTGCGCCTGGATCAGGAAGACCGCGAGCGCCGGCGCTTCGATCTGCGTCAGCTGGAGTGGACGCATGCCCGCGGCGACGGCATCGAGGTGCGCACCGGCATCCGCCAGGTGTTCTGGGGCGTGACGGAGGGCCTGCACCTGGTCGACATCCTCAACCAGACTGACCAGGTGGCGGCGCTGGACGGCGAGGACAAGCTTGGCCAGCCCATGCTGAGCCTGGGCGCGGAACGGGGCGCGCACATGCTCGAGGCCTTCCTCCTGGCCGGGGCGCGCGAGCGGACCTTTGCGGGCGTGGACGGCCGACTGCGCCTGCCGCTGGTGGTCGACGCCGACCTGGCGACCTTCGAGCACGGGCGCGAGCGACTGGATGGCGCGCTGCGCTACCAGTTCAACCGCGACCAGTTGCGCGTGGCGCTGTCGGGTTTTTCCGGAACGGCGCGCGAGCCGGAATTGCGGCCGGTGGTCGATCCGGCGCGCCTGGTTTACGCCGGACCGTTTCCGGTGGGGTTCCAGCCGGGCTACCGGCCGGTGCTGGCGCCGCATTATCCGGCCATCGACCAGATCGGGCTCGAGATGCAGGTCACCGCGGGTGACTGGCTGTGGAAGCTTGAAGCCATCGAGCGCCACGGGCAGGGCGCGCGGTTTCGCGCCGCGGACGCAGGCTTCGAGTGGACGCAGGTGGGGCTGGCGGGCTCGCGCCTGGATGCCGGCTGGCTGGCCGAGTACCTGCACGACAGTCGCGACGAGCTGGCGACGACGCCCTTTGCCGATGATGTGCTGCTGGGCGCGCGGCTGGCCTTCAACGATGTGGCGGGCAGCGAGGTGCTGGCCAGCGTGATCGTGGATCGTGACAGCCGCGAGCAGCTCTGGAGCCTGGAGGGCAGCCGCCGCCTCGGCGAGTGTTGCAAGCTGGAGCTCGAGGCACGGGTGTTCAGTCACACGCCGCTCCCGCAGGACGCCTTTGCCGCGCTGCTGGCGCCGGACTTTGCGCACAAATTGCGCCCGTTGGCGGCGGACGATTATCTCCGCCTGGGCTGGACACGGTTTTTCTGAGGACGGACGGTCCTGGAGCCCGGACAGGCAAGTGCCGGTGTGAAAGGCCGGCGCCGCCATCAATTTTTAGCAGCAGGCGAGGGCGCCAAAGGCCCGCGCCGGGGAGCAAGCGATGAAATGGACTGAAACTCTGCTGCAGGCGGGCGCCGGATTCAGTGAGCGCCTGGCCGAGGGCATCATGGCAAGGCCGAAGCTGAGCATCGCGCTCAGTGTGCTGCTGACGCTGCTGGCGGGCCTCGGGGTGGCCGGTTTTCACTACTCCAAGGATCATCGCGCCTTCTTTGCGCCCGATAACCCGCGGCTGGTCGCCTTTGAGCAACTGCAGGAAGATTTCTCGCGCACCGACACCGTGCTGGTCGCCCTGACGCCCGCGGACGGGAAGGTCTTTACGCCGGCTTTCCTGGCGCGCCTGCAGGAGCTGACCCAAAAAAGCTGGAAGGTGCCCTATGCGCAACGCGTGGAGTCGCTGACCAATTTCCAGCGCGTGCAGGTGGAGGGCGACAGCATCGTCGCCGGCGACCTCGTGCCTGCGCCGGCCACCCTCTCGCCGGAGGCGCTGGCCGCGGTGCGCGCGGCGGCGCTCGCCGAACCCCTGCTGGTCAATGCCCTGGTCAATCCGGAAGGCTCGGTGGCCGCGGTGCGCCTCACGCTCAACCTGCCGGGCAAGGACCCGGGCACGGAAATCCCGGCGGTGGTGAATCACCTGCGCGCGCTGGCCGACGAGGTGCGTCGCGCGGAGCCGGGCATCCAGGTGCACCTGGCGGGCCAGACCGTGGCCAACCAGGCCTTTCCCGAGGAGTCCCAGGCCGACTTCGTGCGCGTCTGGCCGTGGTTCACGCTGACCATGATGGCGGTGCTGGTCTATCTCTTCCGCAGCGTGAAGGCCATGCTGGTGATGTTTGCCGCCTGCGAGATGGCGGTATTGGGCGGCGCCGGCGTGATCGGCTTTTTCGGGCCCACCATCAATGATTCGGTGATCGTGTCGCCGGTGATGATCCTGTCCATGGCCTTTGCCGACGGCATCCACCTGGTGGTGAACTGGATACAGTCCATGCAGTCCGGGCGCGACAAACGGGCCGCCATGGTCGAGAGCCTGAAGGCCAATATGGGCCCGATGACCGTGACCACCCTGATGACGGCCATCGGCTTCCTGACGCTGCACTTCAATGACTCGCCGCCGTTCCGCGTGATGGGCTATATCGTCGCGGCGGGCGTGGTGTTCGTGCTGTTGCTGACCTTTTTCTTTACCGCGCCGCTGCTGGCGATCCTGCCCGGCAAGCCGCCGCAGAAAGTGCCGGCGCTGATGCGCGAGGATTCCCCGGCCATGGCGCGTTTCGCGGACTTCGTGATCCGTCGCCGCTTTGCCGTGCTGGCGGTGGTGCTGGCAGTGGCCGCGCTGTTCATCAGCTTTGTGCCGCGCAATGTCATCAATGACGACATCGTCAAGTACTACACGCCGGACACGACCTTTCGCAAGGACATGGAGTTCATCAACGAGCACCTGACCGGCATCGGCGAGCTCAATTACTCGCTGGGCGCCGGCAGCGCGGACGAGATTGCGGACCCGGCCTATCTCAAGAAGGTCGACGCCTTCGCGCAGTGGCTGAAGGCGCAGCCCGAGGTGACGCAGGCGAATTCCGTGGCCGATGTCGTCAAGCGCGTGAATCAGGCCATGCACGGCGATGATCCGGCCTACTACCGGGTGCCCGATACCCGCGAGGAAGTCGCGCAGTACCTGCTGCAATACGAGATGTCGCTGCCCTATGGCATGGATCTTTCTTACCTGCTCAAGTTCGACCGCTCGGCCTCGCGCGTGCGCGTGGCGGTGGCGACCTCGAGCGGGCAGACCCTGATTGCCCTGAATGCGCGGGCGGAAGAGTGGCTCAAGGCCAACGCCCCGGCCCATATGCAGGCGCAGGGGGCGTCGCTCTATCTGCTCTTTGCCCATATCGGCGAACGCTCCATCACCGGGATGCTCGGCGGCATGCTGGGCTCGCTGGTGCTGGAGTCGCTGTTCGTGATGCTGGCCTTCGGCGCCTGGCGCCTGGGGGTGGCGAGCTTTACCGGCAACCTCGTGCCCATCGCCATGGCTTTTGGCGCCTGGGGCTGGCTGAACGGCAATATCGACCTGGGCCTCACCATTGTGCTCGGCATCGCCTTCAGTGTGGTGGTCGATGACACCATTCACTTCATCAGCAAGTACGAGCGCGCCCGGCGCCAGGGCCTCTCGCCGGAGGATGCCATCCGGCACAGCTTCCGCCATGTCGGCTTCGCGCTCATCACCACGACGCTGGTGCTCGGCATGGGCTTTGCGTGGCTGGCCAACTCCGCCATCCAGATTACGGTGAATACCGCGGTGGTCACCGTCATCACCATCGGCTTTGCGCTGTTCATCGACTTGCTGCTGCTGCCGGTCATGTTCCTGCTGATTGACCGGCGGCAGATGCCGGTCCCGGCTACGCCCGCGGTCGAGCCGGCGACAACGGAGCTGCAGCCGTGACCACCGTGCCGATCACGAACGACGGCGCCGGGCGCTGCTGCTGCCGGGGCTTGCGGCGCGGCTGTGCACAGCAGCCGCTGAATGCCTCGACCCGCTGCGGTCATGCCCTGGCAGCCGGCCACCTGATGGCTGCTTCCTCAATCTCCTCTTTCGAACAGGCTTGCCCATGACTGTCACGCTTACCCTCACCGCGCCGTTGCACAGCCGCCTCCTGGCCTGGATGCACGAGCGCTTTGCGCCGGCGAATGCGCTGCTTTTCTTTATTCTCTACCTGACCACCGCCGCGGTGGCCCGCGCCGGCCTGGACGGCGCCGTGACAGTGTCGCTGCGCGATGTGATCGGCTGCCTCGTGACCTGGTCCTTCTTCCTGCTGCTGCGCATCTTCGACGAGCACAAGGACTACGAGCTTGATTGCCGCAACCATCCGGGGCGCGTGCTGCAAAGCGGCCTCATCACACTGGGCCACCTGCGCGTGCTGGGTGCGCTGGCGTTGGCGCTGCAGGTGGGCTGGTCGCTCTGGCTGGACGGCGGGTTGGGACCGGCGACGCTGGCCTGGGGTCTGATGTTTGCCTGGACCTGCCTGATGGGGCGCGAGTTCTTCATTGCCGACTGGCTGACGCGCCACCTCACCTGGTATGCGGTGTCGCACATGCTGGTGATGCCGCTGATCGTGTGGTGGCTGGCGCAGCTGGCAGTGCCCGGCGCCCCGCTTTCCGCGCCCTTGCAGGTGCTGATGCTGCTGGCCTTTGTCAGCGGCTTCTGCTTCGAGATCACGCGCAAGACCAAGGGGCCGGAGGAAGAGCGCGACACGGTGGAATCGTATTCGCGGATTTTCGGCACGCGCGGGGCGGCCTGGGTGGTGATGGGGCTGGTCACCGCCATGGTGGCCTGCCAGATGTGGCTGATCGTGGTGCTGACCGGCGCGCTGGTGCCCTGGGCGGTGCTCGTGCTGGCGCTCTTCTACGGCCTCGGGCTGTGGCAGTTGCGCGCCTTCCTGGCGGCGCCGTCCGCGTCGGCGCGGGGCAAGAATGAGGCCATGGTGGCACTCACCATGCTGGCCGGTTATGCGGTGCTGATGGCCGTTGTCGTGGCGCAACACGGGCTGACCGCCCGCTGGTTCTGAGGAGAATGACATGAGCCTGGTAGTGAACGCCCGCAGTGGCCTGGGTAGCGGCGAACCTGTGAATGAATTGGGAAGCAACGCATTGCCGTTGCAGGTCATCGAAGTGGCGCAAGGACGCCTGCGCATTGCCCTGCCACCCGATGTGGACGTGCCCGTGATCGGCAGCACTATCTCCAATCTTCGGCTGGCGGTGCAGGGCGAAGAGTTTCTGCTGCCGCAGCTTTGCGTCAGGCAGTTGCGCGAGGCGGCAGGCACGTTGCAGGTGGTGCTGGACAGCGGTGACTGCGAGGCGAGCACGGCGCTGCTGTGGGACATCAGCTATCGCTTGCGCATGAATGTGGCCGAGACGCCGCAGGAGGTCTATGACGACCAGACCCTGCCCAAGGTGCCGGCGCGAGGCCTCTACACCGAGGAGGCGCGGCAGGAGCGCCTGGCCTTTGCCCGCGAGGCGACTGGCGCGAGCCTGGCGGAGGTGGCGCACACGCGCCTGGATCCGCGCCGGCTGGTCAGCAATATCGAAGCCCTCATCGGCTCCGTGGAAATCCCGATCGGGCTGGCCGGCCCCCTGCATATCCGTGGCGTCCATGCCGACGGCCTGTTCTTTGCGCCGCTGGCGACCACCGAAGGCGCGCTGGTGGCGTCGGCCACGCGCGGCGCGACGGCGTTGTCGCGTGCCGGTGGCGTGCACACCCGCGTTCTTGGCCAGCGCATGATGCGCGTGCCTATGTTCGCCTTCGACAGCATGCAAAAGGCACTGTTCTTTGCTGACTGGGTGAAGGACCACTATGGCGCCCTTGCCACCGAGGTGCGCAAGTACTCCAACTACGCCAACCTTGTTCACATTGCGGCCCAGGTCATGGGGCGCAATGTGCATGTGCACTTTATTTACGAGACCGGCGACGCCGCCGGCCAGAACATGACCACCACCTGCACCTGGCAGGCCTGCCAGTGGATCCTCAAGAGCGTGCAGCGCTTCGAGGGCCTGCGCGTGGTCAATTTCCTGGTCGAGGCCAACCTGTCCAATGACAAGAAAGTCACCTACCAGACCTTCCTGCGCGGCCGTGGCGTGCGCGTGATGGCCGAGGCGGTGCTCTCCGACGAAGTCTGCCGCAAGACCCTGAAGCTGCCGGCGCGGCAGCTCGTGACGGCCTACCAGAGCGTGCTTTCCGGCTCCGTGGCCTCGGGCATGATCGGCATGAACATCAATGTCGCCAATATCGTGGCCGCCATGTTCACGGCGCTGGGCCAGGATATCGCCTGTGTGCACGAGTCGGCGCTGGCGCAGCTGCACATGGAGCTCACCGAAGAAGGCGACGCCTACTGCACCATGACCCTGCCGTCGCTGGTCATCGGCACGGTCGGGGGCGGCACCAACCTGCCGCAGCAGCGTGAATGCCTGGAGCTGATTCACTGCGCCGGTCCCGGCAACGCGCACAAGCTCGCCGAGATCATCGCCGCCTGGTGCCTGGCGCTCGATATCTCCACGCTGTCGGCGGTGGCGGCCGACCACTTCGCCCGCGCCCACGAGAAACTGGGTCGCAACCGGCCGGTCAATTATCTCAAGCTCGGCGACCTGGATGCCGGCTTTTTCAACTCGGTGTTTTCCGCTGCCGGCCTCGGCGCGCTGCAAGTGGAGGCGATCGAGCCGCTGCGCTTTGAAAGCAAGGGCTCCAGCATCATCACCGAGCTCACCAGCCACAAGATCAACAAGCTGGTGGGGCATTTCCCCTTCCGCCTGCATACGGTGGAAGGCGAGGCGCTGGCGGTGATGGCCAAGGTCAAGCCGCTGGACGCGGAAGTCATCATCACCTTCGGGGGCATGGCCTCGCTCTGCGATCCGCGCCTGGCCAAGGAGTTCAAGAATTTCCGCGAACAACTCGGGTTCCGCGGCTGCCATGTGCGCGAACTGGCCGTGATGAGCCAGCGTGATCCCCGTTTCGTGCGTCATTCTCCGCTGGTTTATGGCGTGTTGCAGGATGATGAGCGCGAGGCCTATGTGGTGGTCGAGGAGCTGCTGCAGGGCCTGGAGCTGATGGACAGTGCCGATGACACCAGCAGCTGGATGCGCGAGCATGTCGAAGCCGCCATCCGCGGCATCGCCGAGGTGCACAGCATCTGGTATGGCCGCGAGGAAGAGCTCATCCAGCAGCCCTGGCTGGTGGAGTATCCGACCGCCGCGGGCATGACCGAGAAACGTCGCCTCTGGGAGTTGCTGGGCGCTCATGCCCGCGAGGAATTCCCGGAGTGGTTCGGGGAGGGGGACCTCGCCATCTTCCGCGCCATTGTCAACGACATCGGCAGCTGGTGGGGCGAGATCGAGCGCATGCCGCGCACCCTGATCCACAACGATTTCAATCCGCGCAATATCGCTTTCCGTCGCCAGGGCGGCGAGCTGCAGCTCTGCGCCTACGACTGGGAGCTGGCCACCTTGCACCTGCCGCAGCGCGACCTCGTCGAGCTGCTCGCCTTCACCCTGCACGATCCCGTCGACCCGGCCGAGATCGACCACTATCTCGAGCTGCACCGC